>NZ_JADPJQ010000051.1:0-78291 GCF_023073515.1 Bradyrhizobium sp. 17
CTCTCATCTAGCTGTGACGCTGACAGCGCCATAGAACCGTGGGGATGAGAGGCCGTCCACACCAGCACATATGTTCGATGATCCTTAGCGCTCGCCGGGCCACCAGTAAGATGCCGGATTATCCGCCGAGATTTTCGTTGGTCTTAATGCAACGAGTGCGCTTCGCTTATACGGATAGCGCCGCACTTCCGAACAGTTCTTGCATCGCATGTAGCGCTCAAGTTCATGCACCGGCGTCGTCTTGGCACGACGGACGACATCGAGTGCCACGGTTTGGTTGGTGTCGCATCCAAGGCATCGCACTTCGAGGTATAGGAAGCCGGCGTTGAGGGCATCTCCGATCGTCGGCGATGGCTGCGCCGGGCCCTTATAGCCAAGCGTCCGATAGTTCCAGGCCGCGCAAGCCAGTTTGTCGGCCTCCTTGCGCGCCTCCTTGGCGCGCTCGGCCGAAATCTTGATTTGAGTGCCGTAGAGATGTTGGCGGGACTTGGTGGTCATGCCGCGATCAAAGCCATGTGCCGGCCAAGCTGGCAAATTATCGATAGGTGGTAGGCGAGAAGCGCAACGGGCTACTTCCTGTCGTGGCTGTGGAAAACCAAAGCGCTCTCAAATGCTGACCAACTGGCGGCCCGTCCCCTTGCAATCGACGCAGGCCAGTTCGCCTCCGACCATCTCTGGAGGAAACAGGCAGCGTCCGCTCCCGTCGCATTCCAGGCAGACGATTTGGCCGGCGCCGCATTCGAGTTCCTCAACTTCGGTCTCGAATTCGGTGTCACAATTATGGGCGCAGTAAACCACCATCGTGGTTGTTGCACCCGCCGAACATGTCAAGTCATCGTCGATGAGTTTTTGCAAAGACACTCTCCGGATATTTCTCGATAGCTTCGACACGAAGCCACTCGACAGCATCGACGATATTGTCGGCCTCCCCTTCGGCATCGAAGCCGTTCACCTCATCACCGAGCCCGAGGTTGATTTGAAAACCGCCATTCCAAAAGGCGGCAATCGTGAAATTGATTTCACTGTCGTATAGATCCTGAAGGATGCGGGAGGTTCTATCCATCACAAATCCTCTCTCAAGCCCTTAAAGAAGGGATGCCGGACTTTCCCCTCCGCCGACTTCGCGCGGTACTCTATTTCCGCAAGCAGCTTCGGCTCGACCCAGATGCCCTTGTGCGCGATCCGCTTGGTGTAAGGTTGCGTCTTGCGGACAAGCGGCTTCAATCGTTTGTGGACTTCTGCGGCAGATGACTTGTCGAATCCGAGGTCGACCTTGCCCGCATAAATGAGATCATCTCCCTTATGGCGCGCGAGATACATGCCGTCCCATTTGCCTTCATCCAGCGCGAAACCTGCGATGGTCAGTGTCTCGCGTCGTTTGCAAGTCTTCTTGACCCATTTGTTACCCGTGCCGCTGCTGTAGGTGCTGTCGCGAACCTTGGAGACCACGCCCTCAAGCCCGACCTTGCAAGCATGCGCGAACATCTCGTTGCCTGCGATCTCGAAGCTCTCACTGAACTGCACTGCGGTGCCGGAGATGATCTTCTTCAACTCGGCCTTGCACTGAAACAGCGGCAGGCCGCGCAGGTCTCGCCCATTCAGATAAAGCACGTCAAATGCCACGAGCACGATCTTGGTTGATGTGCCCTTCAGCTCGTTTTGAAGGACGGAAAAATCGGTGCTGCCATCGGCAGCAGGGACCACAACCTCGCCATCGATGATCGCCGATCCTGCCTTGATGTGCCAGGCGTCGTCGGCGACTTTCTTGAAGCGTTTGGTCCAGTCGAAGCCGCGACGGGTGTAGACGGTGACGGCCTCGTTCGCCAAATGAACCTGGACCCGGTAGCCGTCGAATTTGATTTCGTGAATCCACCGCGCTCCGGATGGCACGCGTCCACCCACGATGCCAAGGCCGGTTTGATGAAGCCGGGGAAGGGCGCTTTGACGCCGGCCGCCTGGGACCTCCGCTGACGCTGGGACGCCACTGAAAACTCCACGCAACGAACACCTTGATTCGAATCTTTCTGGCCGGATTCGTTCCGACGACGGGCGCGACCTTGAACGGCATGGGGAACCGTTTGAATACTCTCGCGTTTCAGAGATGCAAGGAGAGCAACATGGCTAAAGCGAAGAAGCAGACAACTCGCGGTCGCAAGCAGGACCGCGCGCGCGTGGCGGGTGGACAGAAATACGAAGTCGGTTACGAGGCGACGAAGACCGGCCGCTCGGCTTCTGCCGTCAAGAAGGCGGTCAAGAAGGTGGGTAGCAGCCGGAAGAAGGTCGAGCGTAAGCTGGCCCGCTGATAGTTTTGCGTTAGCCCACAGGTTTGTGGCGAGCCGGTCGCGTGAGCGGCCGGCTTTCTTGCGCCTACTGGTGCGCCATCAGGAATCTCCTCAACTCAGGAACTGCGGCAGTCGCACCGGAATTGGTGCGGTGCTGGCTCGCCGCCGAGCTGGCGGAGCGGCCCCGGCCATACCTCCAGCCCCCTGCAAGCCGGGGCCGTCTCTCCGCCCACGCGATGAGGGCAGTGACGCGCTGCAAACAAAACGACAGCAATGTTGCTGTTTATTTCCAGCGACGCCGCAACGCGGTTCGCTGTATGGTCCCTTTCCGTTTTTTTTCCCACAGCGGATTTGATCACCATGCACCCCATCCAAGGTACGCATATTGCCGCAATCTTCAAACTGGCCACCCAGCAGCTTGAAGCACTTCGCGTCGCCCCAGAGATCCAAAAGGAATATTCCGAAATCCTCGTTTTAAGAGAGAAGATAAAACTGGCGACCGACCTGAAGAAGGCTCGCCGGCAGCTCCTTACTCGGTAGCCCCCGCGCTTGAAGAAGGTGGAAGAGGCTCCAAGGATCGAAACATTGTTGATCTAGATCAAAATCGCATGGCGCGGGGGCGGTTCGTATGATGCCATGAGTGATAAGCCGCCCGAAAAGCCAGAGGTGATGCCCCGCGAGAGCGACGAGGCCCGGCGGCGCATCATCGAAGAGTATGCCGCGGACCTCCGCGGATTGATCAGGAAGCTGCGGCAGAAGTTGAAGGGAGCGGACGCTGCGCAGGGTTAACATCGCAGATGATCTTAAACTCTACCATCACGTGCCCGAAGTGCGGTCACGCTGCTACCGAGGTCATGCCGACCGACGCCTGCCAGTTCTTCTATGACTGCAAAGGCTGCGGCGAGCGCCTAAAGCCGCTCTCTGGCGACTGCTGCGTGTTCTGTTCCTTCGGCACCGTTTGCTGTCCGCCGGTTCAAGAGAACGGCAGGTCCTGCTGTAGCTAGCTGCCTCTAAGGGAGTGCGGCTGCCGCGCCTGAGTTTGACACGTCGGGCAAAACACTGGCAGAATGGCATCATTGAAGATCAGCCCGCGCGGAGCAATCCGCCGCGGGCTTTTTATTTGCGGAGTCGTCATTTAAACAAACGGATTTCCAAATGACCAAATTTAGGAGAAGGACCGAGCTGCATCTTCCTGTTGCTGAGCATGTAGTCAGGGAAGGTTTCAGGGCACCAACGCTGGCCGATATCGAAACCCTGGCACAAGCCAAGACCGAAGCGGCACTCAACGTGCTTGCTGCCATCATGTTTAGAGAGACGGCGAATGCCTTTGCGCGGGTGGCCGCCGCAAACTCTATTCTCGATCGTGGGTGGGGCAAGCCGGTGCAGCCCTTGGCTACGGACGCACGGCCGCGCGAATTGCTGCAACGGATCGAACGCATCATCGTACATCCGGATCATCCATCGATGTTCGACAATGAGACGCGCGAACCCGAGGCTTCGTAAGCTTCGCATCGTCTTGTCTCCAAGCGAGGAATTGCAATGAAAACATTGTCACCAGCGACTCCACCGAAGTCTAAAGATATGCATCCCCAGCAAGAGAACGCGGCTCTGATCGGTTTACCCCGATGGATGCGGGACGCGCTATCCCATCAGCCGGGCTCCACGCCACCGCAGCAAGCCGGCAGCGTCGATGAACCTCCGCACGGTGAACGCGCGAATATTCGAATCTTGAGCCGCGTTCCTTCGCGCTCGACCTGAAACTAGTCTGAAGCCGGTCCGAACCACCTCGTCAGCGTCTCCGCGAGTCCGTGTAGGCTCTCGTCTCCCACCCACGCCACATGCCCGTCGGGCCGTACCAGCACGGTTTTGGGCGCAGCGACCTGTCCGATAGCCGGAAGCTGCCACGGGCCCTCGCACTCGGCGTCGATGCGATCGACGCGATCTGCCCAGGGCGCGATGTCGAGGTCGCCTGTCTTGCTGAAACGGAGCAGCAAGCCGCGCGCTCCGTGCAGCAGCGTGAACAGTCGCAGCGGCCGCCCGTCCACCGTGAGGTCGAGATCCGGCATGCGGCGCCCGAGCAGCGCGTGGCTTTGGCCGAGATCGTAGTGCACGTCGAGCCCGCTCATCATCGCGCCAAAACGCTGGCGCGGCGCGTCCATCGCGAGCAGTTCGGACACGACCTCGCGCGCGGCCTTGAGGCCGTCCTCGCCGCGGCGGAGCAGGGCGATCTGCGCCATGGTGTTGCGCAAGGTCCGGGCGCCGACGGGATGGCGCTCGGCGTGGTAGCTGTCGAGCAGGCTGTCGGGCGACAGGCCCTTGACCACTTGCGCGAGCTTCCAGCCGAGATTGACGGCGTCCTGCACGCCGATGTTGAGGCCTTGCCCGCCGACGGAGTGATGGATATGCGCGGCATCGCCGGCGAGCAGCACGCGGCCCCTGCGATAGGACACGGCCTGCCGTGCCGCATCGGTGAAGCGGGAGATCCAGGACGGGTTGTGGAGGCCGAAATCGGTGCCGTAGACGGCGACGAGGGCTTCGCTGAGATCGCGCGGACCGGGCGCGCCGGTGCGATCGAGCGTCGCTTCCGTCACGACCACCAGCACGCGGCCGCTCTCGGTCTTGCTGAGGCCGTGAAAGCCGAGCGCATCGTGGCGCAGGCCCCAGGCCGGCTCGTCCCGCATCTCGACTTCGGCCATGAGGTTGCTCAGCGTCGGCTCGGAGCCTGCGAAGTCGATGCCGGCGGCCTTGCGCACCAGGCTGCGGCCGCCGTCACAGCCGACCAGATAATTTGCGCGCAAGCTCTCGCCGCCGGACAGCATCACGTCGATGCCGGTCTCGTCCTGCGCAAAATCCGTCACCTCGCGGTTGCGATAGATCGGCACCGCGAGCTCGCCGACCCAGTCGGCCAGGATGCGCTCGATGTGGCTCTGCCGCAGGGCGATCCCGTAAGCGTGCCGGGTGGGGAGGTCGCTGATGTCGAGCCTGGTCCAGGCGAAGCCCGCGAGCTGGGTGATCTGTCCTTCGCGCAGGAAACGATCCGCGACGCCGCGCTGGTCGAGGATCTCGATGCTGCGCGCGTGCAAGCCGCCGGCGCGCGTGCCGACCAGTTCCTGATCGGCGCGCCGTTCGACCACGGCGACGCCGACATCCGCCAGCGCGAGCTCCGCGGCCAGCATCAGGCCGGTCGGTCCGCCGCCGGCGATCACCACGGCGTGGTCTTCGTGGCGGGCGCCGGCGCGTTTGGCGTGGCCGCGCGTCCGGGACGTCGGAAGCAGTACAGGCATGTGATGACCCTCGGGTTTGGATGGTGTTCGGGTCGAGGGTTCTACGGCAGGGTCGGGGGCTTGAAGCAAGCCCGTTGCACACCACATATCTGAGTGGGGAGAGAGAATCCCTTGTCCGCGTTCGCCGCGTTGACACGTCGGGCAAAACACCGGCATGATGCCATCATCGAAAAAGAGTTTGGTTCAACCCGCGCGGATGCGATCCGCCGCGGGTTTTGTTTTGGGCTTTTGGCTTTCAGACTTTTTGGCTTGCGATGTTTCGGTCTTGCGAGCTTCAGCAGATGCCGACGGTGCGCCGCATGGTGCTGGCGAGTTCCTCGAACGAGAACGGCTTTCTGATCATGGGAAGGCCGTCACGCCGGGGTTCACGTCCCGACAGCTGCAGGATCTTCAGCTCCGGGCGGCGGCGCCTGGCCAGCTCGGCCAGTTCATGACCGTCCATGCCGGGCATGTTGATGTCGGTGATGAGGATGGAGATGTCCTGGTTCTGCCTGAGCCGGTCGAGCGCATCCGTGCCGCTGTGGGCGCTGACCACCTCGCAGCCGAGTTCTTCCAGCATGTCGACCATCACGTCGAGCACGCCGGGATCGTCGTCAACAACCAGTACAGTATGGCTCATCGCACAACGTTCCTCCTGATCAAGGAATAAACGCGCCCGCCTTGGCGTAAGTTCCGGTACGGCGTGGTCGAACGCGCGATGTTGGACTCCTCGTGCAAAGCACAAGGCCTAATCATCCTTCGAGAGATCGCCGGGCCTGGTGGGAAGATCGATGGCTCCGCCTTCGCCGTGAACGAGATCACGGTTCTGGTCCTCGGTTTCGTCAGCGTCCGGGATGATGGCCTCTCGCGTATCGGGCTCCCCGTCGATGCGCGGCTTCTGGCCGGGCAAGTCCCGTGATGTTTTCGGTGTCATGCTCAGTGTCATTGGTCGATCCTCCTGACCGGCTTAACGCGGGCAGGGGACGGTTCGTTCGTTGACACGTCGGGCGAAACGCCGGCAGCCCGACTGGAATTGACTTTCCGAAGGTCTCCGTCGGCTTTAATTCGCAAAAATCGAAATAGAGCTTGACCCGTCGGGCAAAACACTGGCATAGTGGCATCATCGAAAAGTTCGCAACGCCCGCGCGGGACCAAATCCGCCGCGGGTTTTTTCGTATCCCATTTTCGGAATCGGACGGCGGCCCACGCATCACGGCCACGCACTCGCTTGAAACGCGTTGAGGGAGCGCCGATCGGCGTGCCGCCGTCCGTACCATTGCTGGCCGCGCACGCGCGAACGTGCCGGCCCGCGGCGCGAGCGATCTGCTCGCGCCGCTGCGGTCTCCGGAACGGAGATAGGGTTCGCGCCCGAAACGATCGCGCCTCATTCGCGATCTGCCGCGCATTTTCTTTGTCGAGGAGAGACGATGACCGCCTATCTGATATCGCTCGCGCTCGCGGGCCTGGTTGCAATCGCGCTGTGGGAGACGTTGTCTTGAGCGAGGACATGGAAATTGCGCTCGTGAGCGAGCCGGTCCGCGCGCCTGCGCGACGGAAGACGTCCAGCGCGCGCACCCTGACCGAAATCCGCTCGCTGGCGCGGAGCCACACCAGGACTGCGCTCCGTGTGCTCGGCGGCATCATGCGCAGCGACGACGCAACGCCGGCCGCCCGTGTCTCCGCCGCCAATGCAATCCTCGATCGCGGCTGGGGCAAGGCGGCGCAGCCGATCGAGAACGGAGAAGATGGCGTGCTGGAATTGATTCACCGGATCGAGCGCATCATCGTGTACCCGGGGAGCTTGCGCGGTGGGGATGCCGATCGTGACGCCTGAGCCGTGGAAAAATCGAGCGAGCGCATCCATTGTCCATCCTGAAAATTCCGACGGCCAAGATATTCGAGCCGCTGCTGCAGCCCGCGCGCTACAAGGGCGTTTATGGTGGACGCGGCTCCGGCAAATCGCATTTCTTCGGCGAGCTCCTGGTCGAGACCTGTCAGGCCGAGCGCGGTACGCTCGCTGTGTGCATTCGAGAAGCGCAGCGGACGCTGGCGCAATCTTCCCAGCGGCTGATCGAGGGCAAGATCGCCAGCCTTGGCCTCGGCCACGGCTTCAAACTGTTCAGCGACAAGATCGAGACGCCTGGCGACGGGCTGATTATCTTTCGCGGGCTTCAGGCCAATCTGGTTGTCTCCTTCTACTTCGCCAAGCGCGGCTTCGAGAATGTTGCGAGGATCATCAAGCGGTGAAGATGGCGGATGACGAAATCAGGGCGATCGTTGCCGAGACGCTGGCTGAGCAACAGAGGCTTCAGCAGGCGAACATCGATGCCATCGTATTGAGGACGGTGGCATCGGTGCTGGCGTCCTTCGGAATCGAGGATGACGACCGAAAAGAGCTGGGGGCCGATTTTCAGCACCTGCGCCGATGGCGAACGAGCGTGGAGCAGGCGCAGAGCTACACCTTCAAGGCCGTCATTACGGTGCTCGCCACCGGCCTGATGGGCGCGGTTTGGCTCGGCGTCAAGGTCGTGCTGGGCAAGTGAGCCTCAATCGGCACGACATTTCTGCACTTCCACTCACGTCATTTCATCCCCAATGGACCGTCTCATGTACAGAATTCGCATCGTCGATGCATCCGATGACGACATTGTCGATACATTGGCCGATCTGCATCAGTCGACGTTCTTCGATGCGGCTCCCTTGCCGCAATTCCAGTTAGGGGCGTGGTGGCTTGCCTATCACGGCGCTGAGCCAGTAGCCTTCGCCGGTATCGTGCCGTCAACGCACATTCGAAATGGCGGTTATTTCTCCAGAGTCGGTGTGTTGCAGCGGCACCGGGGACGTGACCTCCAGTGCAGGCTGATGCGGGTGATGGAGGCACGGGCACGGCGTATTGGATGGGACAGCATCGTCTCGGATACGACGGACAATCCGGTGTCTGCCAATAATTTCATCCGGGCGGGCTATCGGCTCTTCGAACCCCATGTGCCCTGGGCTTGGCCGCATACGCTTTACTGGCGAAAGCGGCTTCGCTGAGCGAATGGGGCCATGTTTCCCGTGATGCGGAACGCGATTCCCGCAACGGAAAATGGTTCGCGGGATGAAGCGCACACGGAACGTCTAAGGGCCTGGCAGCTTGACAGCTGCCGGGCCCTTTTTGCGTATTGAAGCGATGCGGGCGGAGCACTTGCGAATTCAGCGGTGCCGGGCTTTAAGTTTGCTCCTGCGGGAAATTCGGCAACGATAAGCCGATGTAAGGGAGCGCCGTCGATGCCCACCAAGCCTCAATTGCCGGAACGTTCGACGCGGGCGACGGGCGCGCCTACCGCGCTCGATGGTCTGCTGGTCATCGATTTCACGCGTGTGGTCGCCGGCCCGGCCTGTACGCAGACGCTTGCTGATTTCGGCGCGCACGTCATCAAGATCGAGAATCCAGACGGAGGCGATGACACGCGTGCGTATGAACACGCCGAGATCGGTGGAGAGAGTGCTGCCTATCTGAGCCTCAATCGCAACAAGCGTGGCATCACGCTCGACCTTACCGTGCCGGAGGCTCGTGAGATCGCGCTGGATTTGATTCGCAAGGCCGACGTGGTCGTCGAGAACTTCTCCAGCGGGGTCATGAAGAAATTTGGCCTCGACTATGAAGCTGTTGCGCCGCTCAATCCGCGGCTAGTCTATTGCTCGATCTCCGCCTACGGGCGCACCGGACCGTTTGCCTCGCGTCCCGGTTTTGATCCGATCACGCAGGCGGAAAGCGGCTTCATGTCGCTCAACGGATTTGCCGATGGCCCTGCGGTTCGCACCGGCCCGCCCATCGTGGACATGGCGACGGGGATGTCTGCCTGCAACGCCATCCTGATGGCGCTGTTGGCGCGGGATCGGCTCGATCGCGGTCAGCATGTCGAGGTCGCCCTGTTCGACGTCGCGATGGGCATGACCGGTTTCTATGGCATGGTCTATCTGATCAACGGCGAAAATCCCGGTCGGTTTGGTAATTCGCCGAGTGGCTCACCTACCGTCGGCGTCTACGAGGCCTCCGATGGACCGCTTTACATGGCCTGCGCGAATGACCGGCTCTATCGCCGGCTGGTGGTTGAAGTGCTGAACAGGCCCGATCTCATCACCGATCCGCAGTTTGCAACGCGCAAAGCCCGCTCCGAGCACAAGGAGCTTTTGCGAGCAGCCATCGCGGAGGTCTTTGCAAGCGATACCCTCGAGAACTGGATGGCGAAGATGAAGCTGGCCAATATCCCGGTCGGCTATCTCCGGACGGTCGAGGAGGGGTTCAATGCACCGGAGGCGCGAGCGCGCCATCGCTTGAACCGGATTCCGCATCGTACGGCAGAGTGGGTCCCGAACATCGAGCCGCCGATTGCCATGAGCTTGACCGGCCCGGTTGATCCTGTGGCTGCTCCGTTGCTGGGCGAGCACACGGAGCAGGTCTTGCGCGATACGCTCGGTTACGACGAGCGTCGGATATCGCAGTTCACCCAAAAGGGCGTCTTCGGGTCGGGCAAACCCTCGACCTCAGGCTGAGCCTGGAGGGCGACCTACAGGCCAGGCGTCGCGCGGATGGCGTATCATGGCTTGGCAATGCCGCCACCTTCGCGGTATCGCATCCTTCCGGCGCCTTGTTCAGGACGACCATGCTCAGACAGCGCTGCGCCGGCTTGATTTGGCAAGGGTCTCGCCGCATAAATGCGTAAAGCGAGGGATACGAATGGCGCCTGGTCAAGAGCCGAGCGTGGGCCGGCCCGCTGCGGTGCAATCCGATGAACCTGCCCATGCGGCAATGGTCGCGAAGGCCCGGGCGCTCGTCCCACGGCTGCGAGAGCGGGCAGCACGGACGGAGGAGTTGCGGCATCTGCCGCCGGAAACCGAGAAGGATCTGCACGACGCCGGCCTGTTCCGAATGCTTCAGCCCAAGCGCATTGGCGGCGCAGAACTCGATTATGTCGGCTTGATCGACTGCGCGGACCTGCTCGGACAAGCAGACGCCTCGGTGGCCTGGAATCTGGCCAATCTGGCGAGCCATCACTGGATGCTCGGCATGTTCGAGCCAACGGCGCAGGATCTGGTCTGGGGCCTTGATCCGGACGCACTGATTGCGTCCTCGTTCATTTTTCCGGCCGGCCGTGCCACGCGAGTCGAGGGCGGATACCGGCTCCATGGCAGCTGGCCGTTCTCCTCGGGCGTTGCCTCCTGCGCATGGAACATGCTTGCCAGCGTCGTCTACTCCGACGATGAGGCTGACGGCATCGAGTATCGGATATTTCTGCTGCCGAAAGCCGACTACAAGGTTCTCGACACCTGGAATGTCGCGGGGCTGCGCGGGACAGGGTCTTGCGACGTGGAGGTCAGGGACGCTTTCGTGCCCGAGGACATGACGGTTGCAGTCGGCGATCTTGACGGTGGGCCGACGCCGGGAAGCAAGCTCAATCCCAACCCGTTGTATGCTCTCCCGGTGTTCTCGCTATTTCCCTACGTCCTCTCTGGCGTCGCGCTGGGAAACGCGCAGGCGTGTCTCGACGATTATGCGGAGGTCGTCCGTCATCGCATTTCCACCTACAACCACGCCAGGCTGAGCGACTTTCAAAGCACCCAGATCAAGATCGCTGAGGCCTCGGCGAAGATCGACGCTGCACGCCTGATCATGCGCTCGGCCTGTCTGAATGCCATGGAGGATGCAAGGCGGGGTCATATCCCCGATATGGCGACCAAGACCCGATATCGGCGCGACGGCGCTTTTTCAGTAAACTTCTGCACGGATGCGGTGTCGATGCTGTTTGCCGCGAGCGGAGCACGGGGCCTGTTCACGACGGGCGCGTTGCAGCGGCAGTTCCGCGATGCGCACGCGATCAATTCGCATCTCGCGTTCAATTTCGATGCGGCCGGGACCAATTATGGACGCGTGGCGTTGGGCCTGCCGTCCGAGAATCTCACGCTGTGAGGCCGGCCGATGAATGATCTGCCGAAGCAGCCGGCCGTTCCCGATCCGGCCAACGAACTCGCAAGCGACAGCTCGCCGATCGATCCCCGTGATTTCCGCAGTGCGCTAGGCACCTACGCCACGGGAGTGACGATCATCACAGCCGCGGCTCCTGACGGCAAGCCCTATGGCCTGACGTGCAATTCGTTTGCCTCGGTCTCGCTGAATCCTCCGCTGGTTCTTTGGAGCCTGGTCGTCTATTCCTCCAGCTTGACCGTCTTCCAGAATGCCAGTCATTTCACCGTCAACGTTCTTGGCGTTTCGCAACAGGCGCTTGCGAGCAAATTTGCCAAGTCGTCGGATGACAAGTTCACCGGTGTCGACTGGACGCCGGGCCTCGGCAACGCGCCGGTGCTCGCCGAGAGCGTCGCCAATTTTCAATGCCGCTCAGTCAATCGCTACTACGGCGGCGACCACGTGATCTTTCTCGGTGCGGTCGAGGCTTATACTTACAATGCGAAGGAGTCGCTGCTCTTCGCGCGAGGTGCGTTTGGCCGATTTCTTGCCGACGAGCGCAAGTAGTCACTCCAAGCGTGCTTCAGCTCGCGGTCGACGGTTCGGCGTGCCCCGCCGAAAGCTTGTAGATTTCGAGCGCATCCGCGTCCGCGCCTCGCGCGGCCTTGGCGAGCCTGAAAAGTTGTCCGGCAAGCGAGGCCATGGGCACCGGGGTCGACGTCGTCTGCGCGACATCGGCGACGGTATCGAGGTCCTTGAGCATTGTAGCGATGTGACCAAGCGGGGGTGAGTGAATGCCCTGGACCATCCGCGGAACGAACAGCTGCAACGGAATGGAGTCAGCAAAGCCGCCGGCGAGTGCTTCGGGCAATCGGTTGGCATAGATTCCGGCGTTCACGGCAAGGCGTGTTGCCTCCGCAAGAACGGCCATCGCGCATCCGACGATCACCTGGTTGCATCGCTTTGTGGTCTGGCCGGCGCCGGTCGGGCCCATGTGGGTGAACCTGCGTGCCATGGCGAGCACGTAGGGGCGGACCCGCTCGATATCGCTGGCTTTTCCGCCGGCCATGATGGCAAGCGTGCCTTCCTCGGCCCCCTTGGTACCACCGGACACCGGCGCATCGATCCAGCCCGCGCCGTTCGCAGCTAACAATCGCGTTGCAAGGTCTCGTGCGGCGTCAGGATGGATCGACGAGAAGTCGACCACGAGCTTGCCCGCGCCGGGCGCAGTTGAGATGCTCTCGGGCCCGAAGATCACCTCTTCCACGGCAGCCGCATCCGTCACGCACATGAAGACGATGTCCGAGCTGTCCATCAAGTCGCGGGGGGTGGCTGCGCGCCTGGCACCGGCCTCCACGAGTGCGGCCATTTTCCCTTCCGAACGGTTCCAGACAGTGATCTGATGGCCGGCCTTGAGCAGGCGCCGGCTCATAGGTGTCCCCATCAGTCCAAGGCCGAGATAGCCGAGCCGCTCGACGCCTTGCGGGTCTGTCTTGCTTCCTTCAGCCATAGGTTGCCTCATCTGTCCCTCCGCGACCGCGCGACGCTGCACTACCATACATGGCGTATCCCACGACGAAACCGCCCGGCCTGCATGGCTTGCTTGATTGTTTGAACCATGAAACATTTGCCGCGGTCGGGTTGGATGGCGCCGGTCGGCGCCTGGGCAGCGGAGTGGGCACGATGCGAACCGTTTCGAAGTGGATCCTGGCTTTGGGGGCGGCAGCGGCCGTGAGCGCGAGCGCAGGCTCGTCACGGGCACAGCAGACAATTCGCGTCGGCTGGACGATTCCGGCCGAGGAATCCAAATACTGGATGATGCGCCGCCCGGCTGAGTTTCCCAACATCGGCAAGGCCTACAACATCGAATGGACCCAGTTTCAGGGCACCGCTCCGATGACGCAGGCGTTGGCGGCGGGCGCGCTGGATTGCGCGACCCAGGCGCCGCTGTCGCTCGCCAACGGCGTGGTTGGCGGCAACCTCAAGGCCTACATCGTGGCGCAGCATGTCTTCGAGAAGGCCGGTGGTTTCTCGGTCTACTGGGCTGTCATGG
This sequence comes from Bradyrhizobium sp. 17, assembly GCF_023073515.1. Taxonomy (NCBI): domain Bacteria; kingdom Pseudomonadati; phylum Pseudomonadota; class Alphaproteobacteria; order Hyphomicrobiales; family Nitrobacteraceae; genus Bradyrhizobium; species Bradyrhizobium sp. 17. Next base: position 13,546 of record NZ_JADPJQ010000051.1, read on the forward strand.
ACGACTCCCCGATCAAGACGATCGCCGATCTCAAAGGCAAGACGGTCGGAATCTCCGTGATCGGCGGCGGCACCCAAGGCCCGTTCAATCTGTTGCTGAAGCAGAATGGCATCGATCCGGCCAAGGACATCAAGCTGGTCGAGGTCGGCTTTGCCGTCTCCGAAGATGCGTTGCGGCAGGGCCGCGTCGATGCGGTCAACATGAACCAGCCATTTGCCGCGCGCGCGGAGGCAAAGGGCGGCACGCGCAAACTGTTCTCGCTGTCGCAGGCGATGCCGAACATCGTGCACATCCTGGAAGCCTGCCGTGCCGATTTCGTCGACAAGAACCCGGAACTGGTCAAGGCTTACGTGCGTGACATTACCTCCGGCATGAAGAAAGCGCTGGCGAACCGCGAAGAGACGTTGAAAGTCGTCAACGAAGTTCTGAAGGCACCTATTCCGGTTCTCGAGACCTACCTGCTCAAGGACAATGATTTCGGCCGCGATCCCGGTGCGGCACCGAATTTCCCCGCGATCCAGAAGATGCTGGACATCTACGCGGAGACCGGGATGCTGCCAAAATTGGATGTCGCGCAATTCAAGCATCCGACGATTGTCGCTCCGTTGCAGTAGGCGATCGGGCGAATGAACCGAGCGAGAAGGTCGCGGCGTCCGGGATGACCCGGGACGTTGCACGAAGAAGATGCACGTATGAAGAAGCTCCGATCTCGGATCACGACGGATGGCCTCGACCGGGCTCCGCACCGCGCGTTCATGCGCGCGATGGGGCTCGACGACGCTGCGATTGCCAAGCCGATGGTGGGCGTCGTCAGCATGAAGGGCGAACAGACGCCCTGCAACATGACGCACGACTTTCAGGTCGCGGCGGCCAAGACCGGAATCGAGGAGGCCGGCGGCACGCCGCGCGAATTTTCGACCGTGTCGGTTTCCGACGGTATCAGCATGAATCACGAGGGGATGAAGTTCTCCCTGTTTTCGCGGGAGCTGATTGCCGACTCGATCGAAGCCGTCGTCCATGGTCTCGCCTACGATGCATTGATAGGCTACGGCGGATGTGACAAGACGCTTCCCGGCGTGATGATGGGCATGGTCCGGTGCAACGTGCCGGCCATTTTCATCTATGGCGGCAGCGCGCTGCCGGGCCGCGTCGACGGGCGGACCCTGACCGTGCTCGACTCCTATGAGGCTGTCGGCAGCTTCATGACCGGAGAGATCGACGGTGCCACGCTCGAACGGATCGAACGCGCCTGCCTGCCGACCATCGGCGCGTGTGCGGGCCAATTCACTGCCAACACCATGGGGATGGTCTCGGAGGCGATGGGTCTCACCATTCCCAACGTGTCGATGGTGCCAGGTGTCTATGCCGAGCGCGCGCAGATATCCAGGCGGGCCGGGCGCCTCATCATGGAGATGCTGGAGCGCGGCGGGCCGTTGCCGCGCGACGTCGTGACGCGGAAATCCCTGGAAAACGGTGCGGCAATCGTGGCTGCCACGGGCGGTTCGACCAATGCTGCGCTGCATCTGCCGGCGATCGCGAACGAGGCCGGGATCGCATTCACGATCGATGATGTCGGCGAGGTTTTTGCCAGGACGCCGCTGATCGGAAACCTGCGGCCGGGAGGCAAATATACGGCAAAGGATGTCTACGATATCGGCGGCGCTGCCGTGGTGATCCGGGAACTGATCCAGAGCGGGCATATTGATGGCAGTTGCCTGTCGATCACGGGCCGTACACTTGCCGAAGAATATGGCGCCGCCAACGCACCTGACGGAGAGGTTGTTTACGCGGCTCGTGCCCCGATCATGCCAGATGGTGGTGTGGCCGTGCTGAAGGGAAACCTCTGTCCCGATGGCGCGGTGATCAAGGTCGCGGGCCTTAAGAACCAATTCTTTGAAGGCGTGGCGCGCGTTTTCGAAGACGAGGAGGCCTGCGTCGCGGCGGTTCGTGATCGCACCTATCAGGCGGGCGAGGTTCTCGTGATCCGCAATGAAGGGCCGGTGGGCGGTCCCGGCATGCGCGAGATGCTCGGCGTCACCGCGCTGATCTACGGCCAGGGCATGGGCGAGAAGGTGGCCCTGATCACGGATGGACGGTTCTCCGGCGCCACCCGCGGAATGTGCATCGGCTATGTGTCTCCCGAGGCCTTCGTCGGCGGCCCGCTGGCGCTGGTACGCGATGGCGACAGGATCCGGATTGATGCCGCGAACCGGCGGATGGATATGCTGGTCGACGAGCAGGAACTCACTGCTCGCCGACACGATTGGAAGCCGCGTCCGCCTCGTCACCGTGCAGGCGCGCTGGCGAAATATGCGCGGTTGGTTGGCCAGGCACCGGGCGGAGCCGTCACGCATGAGGGCCCCGCAGAATGGCCCTGGTTCGGATGACGCGGCGAACCTGCCGGAAACAGCCACTGGTCTGGCAAGTTTCTTGCTAAGCTCGCGTCGCTGACGGAGGATGTTCAGCAAGCCTGTTGCGCAGGGTTCGCGCGAATGAAGTGAGACGAGATGAAGGTAGTGCCTTCGAGATCGGGCGGATGGGTGAGACCGGTGACGCCGCAAAAACCGGCTTCTGCAATCATCGAGATCGAGAGCGTCTCGCAGGTATTTCAGACCTCGGCGCGCAAGAACCATGTGGCGCTATCGGACATCTCGCTGGCGATCGAGGAGGGAGCCTTCGTCTCCATCCTTGGTCCATCCGGCTGCGGCAAGTCGACATTGCTTTACGTCGTCGGCGGCTTCGTCAGCCCAACCAGTGGCTCAGCAAAGATCAGGGGACGGACGATCACGGGACCAGGGCCGGATCGCGGTCCGGTATTCCAGGAATTCGCGTTGTTTCCGTGGAAGTCCGTGCTGGGCAATGTGATGTACGGCCCTCGCCAACAAGGCGTGCGCACCGCCGAGGCGGAAGCACAGAGCCGTGCTTTGATCGAAATGGTCGGGCTCAAGGGCTATGAGAACTTCTATCCCAAGGAACTGTCCGGCGGCATGAAGCAGCGCGTGGCGCTGGCTCGAACGCTGGCTTACCATCCCGAGGTTCTGTTGATGGACGAGCCGTTCGGCGCGCTCGATGCTCACACGCGAACGCGGCTGCAGAACGATCTGTTGAACATCTGGGAGCGTGATCGCAAGACGGTGCTGTTCGTCACGCATTCTGTGGACGAAGCAGTTTTCCTGTCGGACAAAGTCGTGATGATGTCGAAATCGCCCGGCCGCATCCGCGAGGTCATCGACATCGATCTGCCGCGGCCGCGCCGCCGCAGCGAGCTGCTGCTCGACCCTCGCTACCAGAAATACGTCGTCGATATCGAGCGCATGTTCGACGAGGTCGAAGATACGGGATCGGCGTCATGACATCGCTGACGGCCCTTGCCAAGCGTGCCGCGCCGGTGTTTGCCTGCATCGGGCTTCTTGCGGCATGGCAGGTTGCGTCACTCGCGCTGAAGAACGACAGCTTCCCCACGGCGATTGAGGCAATCCGTGCAATCCCGGACATCCTCGGAGACAAGGAAGCGCTAATCAACATCCTGGCCTCGCTCCGCCGCATGGCGGTCGGGTTTGGCATAGCGGTGTCGGTTTCGATCCCACTCGGCCTGTTGATGGGCCGCAGCCGGGCCGTCGCGGCTTTCTTCAATCCGCTCCTGATGGTGATCTACCCGGTGCCGAAGGCAGCCTTGATGCCGATCATCATGCTGTGGCTCGGCGTCGGTGACATCACGAAGACGCTGGTGATCTTCCTCGGCGTCAGCCTGCCCGTGATCTATCACAGCTTCGAGGGCGCCAGGGCGGTGGAAGAGAAGATGCTGTGGTCGGGCGCAGCGATGGGACTTTCGCCTGCGCAACGGCTGGTCCGGATCGTACTGCCGGCGGCGCTGCCGGAAATCTTGACCGGTTGCCGCACCGGACTCGTGCTGGCGCTGATCACGATGATTACCAGCGAGATGATCGCGCGTCAGTCCGGCGCCGGCAACATCTTGTTCAACGCGCTCGACATGGGCCAATACGACACCGTCTTTGCGATGATCATCATCATCGGCGCGATGGGAATCTGCCTGGATGCAATCTTCGAGCGGGTCCGCGCAAGGCTGGTGCGCTGGTCTGAACCGCAGTTCGACTTGCCCTTGAGCTTCTCATAATGCCGCAGCTTCGCTCCACCAGCATCATCCTTGGGCTCGCGCCGATCGTGCTGGTGATCGCGCTGTGGCAGGGCCTCGTATCATTTGGCTTCGCGCCTGCGGTGTTGTTGCCGCCGCCGGGATATGTCTTCGGCAGGCTGCTCCAGCAACTCGTGACATGGACGTTTCAGCAGGAGATCGCGGCGACCCTGATCCGGTTGTTTGCCGGCTTCGCGATTGCGGTCGTGCTCGGTGTCAGCATCGGCATCGCCGCCGCCGCCAGTCCGGCTATCAACGCCGTGGTCCGGCCGATCGTTCGCGTGCTCGCGCCGTTGCCCAAGGTCGCGCTCTATCCAGCATTGCTGCTGCTGCTCGGCTTCGGTCACGGATCGAAGATCACGCTGGTCGCGGCGGATGCACTCTTTCCCATTTTGTTGTCTACTTATTACGGCGCTTCAACGGTGGAGCAGAAGCTGATCTGGTCGGCCATGGCGGCGGGAACGCCGCGCTATCAGATCCTGTTCAAAGTGGTGCTGCCGGCGGCGATGCCGTCGATCCTGACCGGTTGCCGGATCGGCCTTGTCATTTCCTGCATCGTGGTGTTTCTGGCGGAGATGATCACGTCGAGCGATGGGCTCGGACATGTCCTCGTCACGGCGGCCCGGACCTTTCAGGCCGTCGATATGTTCGTGCCGCTGATCACGATCTCGCTGCTGGGCCTGATCCTCAATGGCCTGCTGGGGGCCGTGCGCGCGTACCTGCTGCGGGGTTTCCCCGAAGCATGAACTGACGAAGAAGAAACCAGAAGACCGGGAGTAAGACCATGCTGGCTGATCGCATCGAAGCAAAATGGATCGACGCATTTTGCGAGATTTTTGAGCGATGCGCGGTCAAGGCGGGCGATACCGCGGCGATCCTCTCGGAAACCCAGTCACGTGCGTTGAATGTTCACCTGGCGGAGCTCGCGCTGCTGCGCATGGGCGCGCGACCGTTTCACGTGGTCATGCCGACCCCGCGTAACCGGAATATCGTTCCGGTTCGCTCGACAGGGGCAAGCGAGGCGATCCAGCGGCTTGGCCCGGTGATCACCGCGCTTCAACAGGCGGGCTTTGTGGTGGATTGCACCATCGAGGGCCTGATGCATGCGGTGGAGACACCCGAGATCCTGAAAGCCGGCGCGCGTATCCTGGTGATCTCCAACGAGCATCCCGAGGCGCTGGAACGGATGGTGCCGGATCCCGCACTCGAGAAGCGCGTTCGCGCGGCGGCGAAGATGCTGCGCGGGACCCAGCGGATGCGGGTGACTTCAAAGGCCGGCACGGCGCTCGACGTCGATATGGTCGGCGCGTCCACGGTCGGCGTGTGGGGGTGGACGGACAAGCCCGGTACGCTGGCGCATTGGCCTGGAGGCATCGTCGTCAGCTTCCCCAAGAGCGGAACGATCAGTGGCACGCTGGTGATGGCGCCCGGTGACATCAACCTGACCTTCAAGCGTTACCTGACATCGCCGGTGAAGATGACACTGAGGGACGATTATGTCGTCGAGCTGGAAGGCGAGGGCACTGATGCCGCAATGATGCGTGCCTACCTTGCGGCTTGGGGCGATCGGGAAGCCTATGCGGTCTCGCATGTCGGGTTCGGCATGAATCCGGGTGCGCGCTACGAGGCGCTGTCGATGTATGACCAGCGCGACACCAACGGCACCGAAATTCGCGCTGTCTCCGGCAACTTTCTGTTCTCGACCGGTGCCAACGAATTCGCCGGCCGCTACACGGCGGGTCATTTCGATCTGCCGATGATGGGGACGACGATCGAGCTCGATGGCGTCGCCGTGGTGCGTGAAGGGGTGCTTCAGGACGTCTTCGGCTAGGTCCGATCGAGCACAGGCGGGCGAGCCAGGTCAAAGTGCCGGAGCAGGTCGACCATGGCCTGAAGCCGTTTTGTCCGATAGGCGTCGACGTCCATGCCGGAATAGTCGAGAAAGCCCGCACCTGTGCGCAGGCCGATCCGGCCCTCGTGCATGTTCCGCGAAATGACCTCCGGCGCACGATAGCGGTCGCTGCCGAGCGCGCCTTCGAGATAGCGGCTGGCATAGTAGAGGATGTCGCCGCCACCCCAGTCGATGAATTCGAGCAGCCCGAGCACCGCGTAGCGGAAGCCGAAGCCGTAGCGGATCGCCTTGTCGATCTCCTCGGCGCTCGCGACGCCTTCCTCGACCATGCGCGCGGCCTCGTTCATCGCCAGCGCCTGGATGCGCGGGACGATGAAGCCGGGAGTCGCTGCGCAGACCACCGGGACCTTGCCGATGCCTTCGAGTAGCGCCTTGACCTCCTCGATGATGGCGGGGTCGGTGGCCTTACCGGGCGAAACCTCCACCAGCGGAATCAGATAGGCCGGATTGAGCCAGTGCACATTGAGGAAGCGGCGAGGATTCACGATCGCGCCCGAGAGATCGTCGACAAGGATGGTCGACGTCGTCGATGCGATGATCGTATCGGAGCCGACTTGTTTTGAGGCCGCCCCCAGCACGTCCCTCTTGAGCTCGACGATCTCGGGGACCCCTTCGAAGACTATTCCCGCATCGGACAGTGCCGCATCGCTCTGGCTGCCCGGCACCACCGAGACCCGCGCGATCAGCGGATCGACGTCCGCCTCGGTCAGTAGCCCCAGCTTCGCCAGGCTGGCAAAGATCTTCCTGACTTCGCCGAGCGCATCTGCCTCCAGCCTGACGAAATCTTCCACTGAACGGGCCTTGATGTCGATCATCGTGACCGTATGCCCCGCATAGGCAAACGCGACGGCGATGCCGCGGCCCATGCGGCCGGCGCCGAGACAGGCGATGATGGCTCGGCTGGTCATCGCTTAAAATCCCTTGCGAAGAAGCGTTTGCAATGCGGTTTTGTCGAGATTGCCGAGTCCCAGCGTCTCGAGGGTCCGGCCGCCTTGCGCGAAATCCTCACCGCAGATTGCGCCGCCAATGGCCAGGAATGCCTTGGCCAGCGGCGTAGCCACGCGCGCCAAGCCGGCGACGGAGACCAGCAGCGATAGCCCAAGCCGCAAATCTTCTCTCATATAGCGGTGCTCGGTCAGCACGATCCGCTCGCGCCAGTCGCCGGAATCGGTCAGCCGGTCATGCGAGCCGCGGCCGTACATCCAGATCTCGCCTTCCTTGGCATAATGATGGGCGAGCGGAAAATGCGGTGCGCCATATCCGAGCGCCTCACGCACGGCAATCCGTTCGCCGTCGAGCGCGTCGGTGACCCTGCGAATCGCGGCTTGCGTTCCTTCCTTGTGGATGTCCCACTTTTCGAAATGCTCGATCGAGCCTGCATTCATGACGATCAGCGGCGGATGGATAATCGGGCCTGCGTTCATCAGCGCCCCCGAAAGAGCGTCTCCGCACGGCTCGATTGCGCCGGGGAAAGCCTGTCCGATCACCTCAAGTGCGCGCGGCGCCTGATCGAGCGGGAAAATGCCGACCGGCAGTCGCTTGGCGCGGATGGTGATCGCGACCTCGAACGCGCCGTGCTTGCGGGTTAGCCAGGGCAAGGTCCCGGTTTCGGCAAAGCTCGCGTTGGCGCGGTTGCCCGCATCCCGCGCAGCCTGGGCGAAGATCATCGAGCCGAAGGTCGCCGGCGGCAGAAACACGACCTGTCCATCCCGCAGATGTGGAGCAAGCAGGCGTGCGATATCAGTCTGCGCGAAGGCGGGGGCAGGGCACAGGATCAGCTCTGCACCGTTGACGGCCTCGGCGATGCCGGTCGTCACCAGCGCCAATTTCACGTTATGACGGCCGTTATGATCTTTCACCAGGACGCGCGAGCCGGCGGCGCGATGTGCTGCGACCTGATCCGCGTCGCGGCGCCAGAGCCGGACCTCATGTCCCGACAGCGCAAAATCGCCTGCGGCCGCGAAAGAGCCGTTTCCTCCCCCCAGAACCGCAATCTTCAAGATGCTTCTCCTTGCGCGCGCGATTGCGCATCAAGCTGCTTCAGCAGGAAATGCTGGACCTTGCCGAGCGCTGTGCGCGGCAGGTCCGTGACGAAAACGATGTCGCGCGGAACCTTGTAGCGGGCGAGTTGGGCCTGAAGATGCACTTTCAACGCGTCTGCTTCCAGTTGACCGCCGGATCGCGGGATCACGTAGGCGATGGGCACCTCGTCCCAGCGTGGATCGGGCCGGCCGATCACGGCGCACTCGCTGACATCGGGATGTTCGAGCAGGACGCGTTCGACCTCCGCCGGATAGACGTTCTCACCGCCGGAAATGATCATGTTCTTCTTGCGGTCGCGCACCCAGAAATAGCCGTCCGCGTCGCACAGGCCGATATCGCCGGTACGATACCAGCCGTCGTGCAGCGCATCGCGCGTGGCGTCCGCATTACCCCAATATTCGAAGAACACGTTCGGGCCGCGCACCGCGATCTCGCCCGGTGCGCCCGCCGGCACCTCGTTGCCGGCCTGATCAATCACTTTCGCTTCGCAGCACAGGCCGGCAAGTCCGGTCGATCCCGTGCGCGAGAGATCGCCACCAAGCCGGGTGTAGACTGCAATGGGGCATGTTTCCGTCGAGCCGTAGACCTGAAGCACCGGGACGCCACGCTCCACGAAGCGGTCGATCAGATGCGGCGGCACGATGGTCGAGCCGGTCGCGACGGCTTTGAGCGATGAAAGGTCGGTCATGGTCCAGGCGGGATGCTCGCTTACGGCCTGGATGATTGCCGGTACCATCACGGTCAAGGTCGGCCGCTCCCGTTCGATGGCCGCAAGCGCGGTGTCCGGCGTGAAGCGTGCGTGAACCGTGACCGTCGCGCCCAGCTGGAGCGCCGCCGTCGTCTGGATGTTGAGGCCACCGACGTGGAAGAACGGCAGCAGCGTCAGCACATGGTCGTCAGACGTCATGTTGTGCATGTGCTGGCTCATGACGCCGTTCCAGAACAACGCCTCCTGGCGCAGCACCGCGCCTTTCGGTCGTCCGGTCGTTCCCGATGTGTAGACAATGAGGAGCGGGCAGGAGAGATCGGTGTGCGGGTTGCGGCCGGTGCCCCGGCTTCGGGCCAACAGGTTTTCGAACGTCGTACCGCGGGGCGGCTCGAAATCGAGCCCGACAATTGCAGTGCCCTCGAGCTCGGCAAGAATTCCCTCAAAGGCCTGCTCGAGCACCAGGACCTTGGCGCCGGCATCGGTAAGGATGAAAAGCTGCTCGGCTATCGCCAGACGCCAGTTCAGCGGCACCAGCATCGCGCCGAGCCGCGCGCAGGCATAGAGCAGAACCAGATAATCCGGCCGGTTCAGGCTGAGGATCGCAACGCGGTCGCCGCGGCCGACGCCGAGCTCCTGCTTCAATGTCGCCGCCGTCCGCTCGATGCGTGCCGCGAACGCTGCATAGCTCAACCGTTCGCCTTCGAAGGCAATGGCTGTCTTGTCTGGCGCGAACGCCGCGTTGCGATCGATCAGACTGCAGAGATCCACCGTCAGTCGTCCGTTTCGCCGGGCTCGTACAGCGCTTCGCGCCCGATCCGGTCGAGGCAGAGCTCGGCTGTCCAGGGCAACATCAGCGAGCCGCAGCGGCTGTCGCGATAGATCCGCTCGAGCGGCAGCGAGCGGAGCATAGCCTGACCGCCACAGGTGCGAATCGCGAGCGCGGCGAGCTCATTGGCGCCCTCCATCACCGAATATTGCGCGGCATAGGCGCGAAGCACCTGCTCCTTGCTCGGATTGGCGCGCGCCTCGGTGACCGCCTGGAACCAGATCGCCTTGATCTGCTCGAGCTTGATCTGCATTTGCGCGACCGCAATCTGCTTGGTCGGATACATCCTGCGCTTGACCGGCGGCGTGCCCGGTACTTCGCCGCGCAGATATCGCACGGTGAAGTCATAGGCGGCTTGCGCAAGGCCCATATAGGTCGGCGACAGCGTCAGGAACATGTGCGGCCAGCGCATCGCGGCCTGGAAATACACACCCCTCGGCATCAGCGCCGAATCTGCCGGCACGAACACGTCCTTGAACAGCAGCGTGCGCGAGACCGTTCCGCGCATGCCGAGCGGATCCCAGTCGCCGACGACCGAAACGCCTTCCGATTTTGAAGGGATGGCGAGGTAAAGCGTATTGCGGCGCGAAGCCTTCTCGCCTTCCGCGATCTCGGTGCAGAGAACGCCGTAATAGTCCGCATGGCCGGAGAGTGATGCAAAGATCTTCTTGCCGTTGACGATCCAGCCGCCCTCGATCGGCCGTGCTTCCGTGCCGAAAGCGACGCCGCCTGCCGCTGCCGCACCGCCCTCCGAAAAAGGCTGCGAATAGATCGCGCCGTCCTCGATGATGCGCTTGTAGTGGACTGCACGTCGCCGCTCGTGCTCGGCGCGAGTCTCTGCATCCATGTCGAGATCGTCGGCGAGCGGGCCCGACCACAGCGTCGAGCAGACATGCATGTTCCAGGTGAGCGCAGTCGCGCCGCAATAGCGGCCGATTTCGGCTGCCGCGAGGGCGTAGGTTTGATAATTCGCTCCGAGCCCGCCATGCTTCTTGGGCACGGCAATACCGAGCAGGCCGACGCGATGCAGGTCGCGATAATTCTCCGACGGGAAAATCGCCTCGCGATCGTAAGTCGCGGCGCGGTCGGCGAACACGCTCTGGCCGATCTCGCGCGCCCGCGCGATGATGCCGGCCTGCTCCTCGCTCAGTCGGAATGCGACGGGATCGAAGATCGGTGCATCCAGCGCGACCTTGTCACTCGCGCCGATGGTCTTGCTGACTTGCATGGTCATGGCGCAGTCATCCTACGTGTTGATCGCGACGGAGTTCAGGAACCGGCCGAGGGCCTTGTCAAAGGCATCGGGGCGCTCAAGGTTTGCAAGATGGCCGACACCGGCCAACTCGACATACTCGGCAGATGGAATGTAGGTCGCCGTCTTCGCCATCATTGGGGCTGGTGCGTTGTTGTCCTTGGAGCCGGACAGCAGCAGCGTCGGGATGGAAATGTCCTTGAGGGTGCTGCGTTGGTCGAAGCCGATCAAGGCCAGCATCATGGCGCGATAGCTCGCCTCGGGCACGCTTGCCATGCACTCGCGTGCAAGCTCCATTCCCCGGGGATCAGGATCGTCGCCCACCAGTTCCTTCACCAGAGAGGGCGCCAGCGACTTCATCGTTTCGCCGCGATCGAGCGGCCCGAGCCGTGCGGCGATAAATGATTTCTGCCAATCGCCGTCGGCCTTGCCGAAGGCCGGGCTGGTCTGCGCCAGCACGATCGCGCGCGCCAGGTTTGGGGAGTGCACCAGCCAATTCTGGACGATCATGCCGCCGATGGAATGCCCGACCAGAATTGGCTTGCTCGCACCAAGCTGCTCGATGAATCGCTGAAGCGCATCCGCCAGGGCAGCGATGCTGACGCTGGGGAGCGGTGCCGACCCACCATAGCCAGGCATGTCCCATGCAATCGCGTGGAAGCGGTCACTGAATGTGGCAAGCTGCTGCCGCCAGGCCCGTGCCGCACCGCCGATGCCATGCAGGAAAATCAGAGGTGTCCCGCCCGGATCGCCCGCTGCTTCATAGGCGAAGCGGCCGTCCTTTGTTATCATTGGCGCAGGCTGCGACACGCGACATCCTTTTGCTCGGCCCTTCGATGCTAACAGGCCTGTGAGGGATGGGAAGAGATAATTTTATACTTAAAGCAATTTTCGGGCCGGGGTCCGGCGTGCGGCTGTTGCGGCCGAGTCGAGCTTTATTTGCAAAAGTTTGAAGGTTAAAATATATCGAGAGAGCGATCAGCAGAATGCAAGGAAGCCAGCGCATGTCCGGATTACCGCATTCGCCGCACGCGCTGGTGACCGGTGGCGGTCGCGGCATCGGTCGCGCCATCGCAGCAGCGCTCGTCGAGGCCGGTGCCACGGTGACTGTCCTTGGGCGGAACGCTGCGACGCTTGAAGAGGCTGTCAGCGCAGGGGCAGCGCATTTTGCGGCTGTCGCCGACGTCTCGGACGAAACCTCAATGAAAGTCGCCATCGCTGAAGCGAGCGCGCGGAAGCCGATCGATATTCTGATCGCCAACGCGGGAAGCGCCGAGTCCGCGCCGTTCTCCAAATCCGACAGCGCCCTGTTCGCGCGCATGATGGACGTCAATTTCATGGGCGTGGTCCATGCTGTCAGCGCTGTGCTGCCCGGGATGAAGGACCGTCCCTATGGTCGTATCGTCGCGATCGCGTCCACGGCGGGGCTCAAGGGATACGCCTATGTCAGTGCTTACACCGCGGCCAAGCACGCTGTGGTCGGTCTCGTGCGGTCTCTCGCTCTCGAGATGGCCGGCAGCAACGTGACCGTCAACGCGGTGTGTCCCGGTTTCACCGACACCGATCTCGTCGCCGGCAGCATCGAGAACATCATGAAAAAGACGGGGCGGAGCCGCGAGCAGGCCATTGCTGAGCTCGCGAAACATAATCCGCAAGGGCGATTGATCTCTCCTCGGGAGGTCGCGGATGCCGTGCTCTGGCTGTGCGGCGAGGGCGCCGGCGCAATCACCGGGCAGGCAATCGCTGTTGCCGGTGGTGAGATTTAGCGCGCTTGGCAAAGGCGCGGAGCAAGGAAGCCAAGGAGATCGTATGAGCAGACCAGCCAATCCCGTGACCTTACCGCTTGCGGACTATTCGCCGCAGCACTTCCTGCTGGCCGTCGTCGATGGTGTTGCAACCGTGACGCTCAATCGTCCGGAACGAAAGAATCCGTTGACCTTCGAGAGCTATCGCGAACTGACCGATTTCTTTCGCGCCTGCGCGTTCGACGATGCGGTCAAGTCCATCGTCATGACCGGCGCTGGCGCCAATTTCTCGTCCGGCGGCGATGTGTTCGAGATCATCGGTCCGCTCGTGAAGATGGACACCAAGGGGCTGACGGCGTTTACGCGGATGACCGGCGACCTCGTCAAGGCGATGCGGGCCTGCCCGCAGCCGATCGTTGCCGCGGTTGAAGGCATCTGTGCCGGCGCGGGCGCGATCATCGCCATGGCGTCGGACATGCGGCTTGCGGCGAGCGGGGCCAAGGTCGCATTCCTCTTCAACAAGGTCGGCCTTGCCGGTTGTGACATGGGCGCCTGCGCGATCCTGCCGCGGATCATCGGACAGTCCCGCGCCTCCGAGTTGCTCTACACCGGCCGGTTCATGACCGCGGAGGAGGGCGAGCGCTGGGGCTTCTTCAGCCGCCTCGTCATCCCGGAGCAGGTGCTGCCCCAGGCGCAGCTACTGGCCAAGCAGATTGCGGAGGGCCCGACCTTTGCCAACACCATGACCAAGCGGATGCTGGCCATGGAATGGGCGATGTCGGTGGAGGAGGCGATCGAGGCGGAAGCTATTGCTCAGGCGCTGTGCATGACGACGGCCGATTTCGAACGGGCCTTCGAGGCTTTCGCCAACAAGGTCAAGCCGGTCTTCAGGGGCGATTAAGCCGGGCTTTGCCGGCAGCCTGCCGCAATGGGGACTTGCGCGCAATTATTTTAGGCTTAAAATAGTTTCGCCGGGTTGAATTGGCGAGGCTCCCATGAAAGTCGCGATCATCGGTGGCGGACCTGCGGGTCTCTACGCTGCGATCCTGCTGAAGAAGCAGCGGCCGAGCGCCGAGATCGCGGTATACGAGCGCAATCGCGCCGACGACACCTTCGGCTTCGGCGTGGTGTTCTCGGACGCCACGCTTGATAATTTCGAGAAGCACGATCTTCCCAGCTATCGCCGCATCACCCAGGAATTCGCCTACTGGGATGACATCGCCGTGCACTTCCGCGGAACTGTCCATCGGGTCGGCGGCAACGGCTTTTGCGGCTGCTCGCGGCAGAAGCTGCTCCTGATCCTCCAGGCGCGCGCGCGCGAACTGGGCGTCGTCCTGAATTTCGAAGCGGACGTCGAGGACGAATCCCGCTTCGCCGACGCCGATCTCATCCTGCTCGCGGACGGCATCAACAGCCGCTTTCGCGACAAATATGTCGATCATTTCGAGCCGGAAGTCGATCTCCGTGCCAACAAGTTCGCCTGGATGGGCTCGACCAGGCCGCTGGATGCCTTCACCTTCATCTTCCAGGAGACGGAGTGCGGGCCGTTCATCGCCCATGCCTATCAATATGAAGCCGGGCACTCCACCTGGATTTTCGAGACCGATCCGGAGACGTTCGAACGCGCCGGGCTGACAGGGTTGAACGAGACCCAGTCGGCTGCGCGAATGGCGGAGATCTTCGGCTGGTTCCTCGATGGGCACCAACTGCTCACCAACCGCTCGACGTGGCGCAACTTCCCGATGATCCGCAGCAAGCGCTGGGTCAAGGACAACATGGTTCTGCTCGGCGACGCCAAGGCGAGCGCGCATTTCTCGATTGGCTCAGGCACCAAGCTCGCAATGGAAGACGCGATCGCGCTGGCTGACGCAATGGACAAGGCGCCCAGCATCAAGGCGGCGCTGGACGTCTATGAGCACGGCCGCCGCGAAGAGGTCGAGAAGACGCAGCACGCCGCCGACGTCTCGCTGGTCTGGTTCGAGCATGTCGACCGCTTCTGGGATTTCGATCCGGTGCAGTTCGCCTTCGGCGTGATGACGCGCTCGAAGGCGATCACTTATGACAATCTGAAACTCCGCGCTCCCGACTTCGTGGCTGAAGTCGATAAGTCGTTTGCCAGGCAGGTTCGCAACAGCGGTTTCGAAGTCGACACCGAGAAGCCGATGGTGCCGCTGTTCCAGCCTTTCCGGCTGCGCGAGATGGAGATCGCCAATCGCGCCGTGGTGTCGCCGATGTGCATGTATTCGGCGAAAGAGGGCGTGCCGACGGATTTCCACCTGGTGCATTATGGATCGCGCGCGATCGGCGGCGCCGGCCTGATCTTCACGGAGATGACCTGCGTTACCCGCGACGCCCGCATCACGCCCGGCTGCACAGGATTGTGGAATGACGCGCAGGAGGCGTCCTGGCAGCGCATCGTGGATTTCGTCCATGCCAATTCAGCCGCAAAAATCTGCCTGCAACTGGGGCACGCCGGGCGCAAGGGTGCGACCAAGCTGATGTGGGACGGCATGGACCGTCCGCTGGACGAAGGCGGCTGGGAGGTGTTTTCGGCGTCGCCGCTGCCCTATTTCCCCGACAGTCAGGTTCCGCGCGAGCTCGACCGGGCCGGCATGAACGTAGTGAGAGATGCTTTCGTAGCGTCGGCCGGGCGCGGCGAACGCTGTGGCTTCGACATGCTCGAACTGCACTGCGCCCACGGCTATCTGCTTGCGAGCTTCATCTCGCCGCTGACGAACACCCGCACGGATGAGTATGGCGGCTCGCTGGCCAATCGCCTGCGCTTTCCACTCGAAGTCTTCGAGGCGCTGCGGGCCGTGTGGCCGTCGCACAAGCCAATGTCGGTGCGCATTTCCGCGACCGACTGGGCCGAGGGTGGCATCGGCGGCGACGATGCGGTGGCGATCGCGCGCGCCTTTGCCGAGGCCGGCGTCGATCTCGTCGACGTCTCGACCGGGCAGACCGTGCGCGATGCGCAGCCGATCTATGGGCGCATGTTCCAGACCCCGTTCTCCGACCAGGTCCGCAATGAGGCGCGCGTGGCCACGATGTGCGTCGGCAATATCACGACGGCGGACCAGGCCAACACCATCCTGGCTGCGGGCCGGGCGGATCTCGTTGCGCTCGGGCGGCCGCATCTAGTCGATCCCTTCTTCACCATGCGGGCGGCGGCTTGGTACGGGGCGGACGACGCGTTCTGCCCGCCGCAATATCTTCCCGGAAAAGATCAGATTTTCCGTAACAGCGTGCGCGACCGGCAGGATCTCGAGGAGCTGAGAATTAAGGCTAAGCCTAAGACCCGGGCCGAGCTCAAGGCGGAGGCGACAAAGCCGCTTGCGGCGGAGTGACCGCCCGTGCGAATTTGGCCGCGTTGCCTGGTGTGTACCGAGTGGAGTGAGGGCGATGAAGGCGATTATCGTCGGTGGCGGTATCGGTGGTCTCACCACCGCATTGATGCTGCGCTCGCGGGGCCTCGCTTGCGAGATTTTCGAGCAGTCCGACACCATCCGCGAGCTTGGCGTCGGCATCAACACGCTGCCGCATGCCATGCGCGAGCTGGCAGGCCTCGGTTTGCTCCAGCAGCTTGACGATGTCGCGATCCGCACCGACCAGCTCTATTACCTCAACCGTCACGGCCAGGAAGTCTGGCGCGAGGCTCGCGGCATCGACGCCGGCCATGACGTGCCGCAATTCTCGATCCACCGCGGTCGACTTCAGGGCGTCATCCATCGGGCTGTCGAGGAGCGGCTCGGGCCGGAGGCCATCCACACTGGCTGCCGCCTCGGTGCCTTCACGCAGGACGAGAGCGGCGTCACCGCTTACTTCTTCGACCGCTCAGGCGCGCACATCCATACCGCGCGCGGCGACATTCTAATTGGTGCCGACGGCATCCATTCGCGGGTCCGTGACACGCTCTTCCCGGGCGAGGGGCCGCCATGCTGGAACGGCCTGATGCTGTGGCGCGGTGCGCGGGATTGGCCACTGTTCCTCACCGGCAAATCGATGATCGTGGCCGGTGGCCTCAACGCCAAGGTGGTGATCTATCCAATCGCGGAGGGATCGAGCCCGGCGAGCCGTCTCACCAACTGGGCGGTGCTGGTGAAGGTCGGCGAGGGCAATGCCCCGCCGCCGCGGAAGGAAGACTGGTCGCGGCCGGGCCGGCGCGAGGAGCTGATGCCGCATGTGGCGCGCTTCTCGGTGCCCTACGTCGACGTGAAGAGCCTGATCTCGGCCACGCCCGAGTTCTACGAATATCCGACCTGCGACCGCGATCCGTTGCCCTATTGGTCGTCGGGCAGAGTCACGCTGCTCGGCGATGCCGCGCATCCGATGTATCCGGTCGGCTCAAATGGCGCCTCGCAGGCGATCCTCGATGCGCGCTGCCTCGCCGACGCACTGGTGCGCGCCGAGCATCCGCGCCAGGCATTGCTTGAATACGAGAAGAAGCGCCTGCCGATGACCGCGGATATCGTCCGCTCCAACAGGCGTGGCGGTCCCGAGGGCGTCATCGACGCCGTCGAGCAGCTCGCGCCTGATGGTTTCGACAATGTCGACAACGTGCTGAGCTATTCCCAGCGCGAGGCGATCGTGCGCGGCTATGCCACCAAGGCCGGCTTCGCCGCAGTGCCGGGACTTGCGGCGGTGCGGGCTTAAGATGCCCTGCTAGCCGCCGGGAGGTGGCGGCAGGAAGTGGATGTTGAACTCGGCGGCCATCGCCACCACGTCCTCGGGCTTCTGTTCCTTCATGTTGTGGAGGCCCCAGAACAGGTCGAACAGCTTGCGGGTCGGTGACACCCAGAACAGCACCTTCGCGGTCTGCTCCGATTTGTTGAAGATGCCGTGCGGCACACCCATGCCGAGCCGGATCAGGTCGCCCGCGGTCGCCTGCGACTCGGAATTGCCGAGCATGAAATCGAGCTTGCCCTCCAGCATGTAGAGATATTCATCCTGGTCGGGATGGATGTGCGGCGGCACGAACGTGCCCGGTGGCAGCGTCGCATGCCAGGAGAAGCTGTGCTCCGTGTTGCTCTTCGGCACATAGGTCTGGCCAAGAATGTTCCAGGAGATGCCCTGGATTCCCTCATTGGCCCGTGTAATGCCGGTGATTTCGCTCTTCATTGTGATCCTCCCTCAACGCGACGTGCGGCTTAGTTCGCCGCCTTGCAGTCCTTGGCGTAGCGGTCGCCGTAATTCTCAAAGACTTTCTGAACGATCTCGGTCTGGAACTTGCCGTCCGCGCGCTTGGCGACCTTGGTCAGATAGAAATCCTGGATCGGATAACCATTGGTGTTGAACTTGAAGGCGCCGCGCAGCGAGGTGAAGTCGGCCTTTTTCAGAGCGGCCGCGACCGCATCCTTGTTGGAGAGATCGCCCTTCACGGCTTTGACGGCGCTGTCGATCAGCATCGCGGCATCATAGGCCTGGAAGGCGTAGGTGCCGGGCACGCCGTTAAAGGCGGTCTCGTAGGCGGCGACGAACTTCTTGTTCTGGGGATTGTCGAGATTGGGCGCCCAGTTCGCGCCGCCGAACATGCCGACCGCCGCGTCCTGTTGCGCCGGCAAGGTCGATTCATCCACGGTGAAAGCGGAGAGCACCGGAATGCTGTCGGCGAGGCCGGCCTGCTTGTATTGCTTGACGAGATTGACCCCGAGGCCGCCGGGCATGAACGTGAAGAGCGCATCCGGTTTCTGCGATGAAATCTTGGAAAGCTCCGGCTGGAAGTCCAGCGTGTTGAGCGGCATGTAGGATTCCTCGACGATCTCACCCTTGTAGTCGAGCTTGAAGCCGGCGACCGAGTCCTTGCCGGCCTGATAATTCGGCACCATCAGATACATGCGCTTGTAGCCGCGATCCTGCGCGACCTTGCCGAGAATTTCGTGCACCTGATCGTTCTGGTACGAGGTCACGTAGAAGAACGGGTTGCAATCCTTGCCGGCAAAAGTGGATGGGCCGGCATTGGGGCTGATCAGGAAGGTTTTCGATTCCGTCACCGGCCGGTGGATCGCCTGAAGGATGTTGGAGAAGATCGGGCCGACCACGAAGTCGACCTTGTCGCGCTCCAGAAGCCCCTTGACCTTGGTGACCGCTGCGTCCGGCTTCAATTCGTCGTCGACCACGACGACCTCGACTTCGCGGCCGCCCATCTTGCCGCCGAGATCCTTGACCCCGAGCGCAAAGCCGTCGCGAACCTGTTGGCCGAGTGCAGCGGCGGGTCCCGACAGGGTCACGATCACCCCCAGCTTGATTTTCTCCTGAGCGAGGGAAGGACTCACCGCGGTGCCAAGCAGCAAGGCGGCTGCGGCCAACGTCATTTGCGTCTTCATGATCTGTCCCCCGTGATAACAGGACTTGCGCTGCAAGCCGCTACTTCAATCCAAGTTTATGCCGATGATTGCTGCCGCGGCAAGCGAGCTCAAAGCGTCGTCATCCGGCGGGCAGCGCCGCATGCAAGTGGCGCGCCAATTATTTGAAGCCTAAAGAAATCGGCATGCGGTTGATTGTTGCGGCTTTACGCTTGCAGCCGGCGTCGATTTATTTGAAGCTCAAAACGTGGGGGATCCGTGCCGGGCGCCAATGCCGGCCGTGAGTGACTGCATCAACATGCTCGATTCCGAGACCAAGGCCGTCGAAACTCCGGAGGATCACGCCGAAGAGCTTCGGCTGTGGCTGCGCCTCTTGACCTGCACGACCCTGATCGAGGGCGAGGTTCGTGGCCGGTTGCGGCAGCGCTTCGACGTCACATTGCCCCGTTTCGACCTGATGGCGCAGCTCGACAAGGCACCCGACGGCATGACGCTGTCCGACGTCTCCAAGCGCATGATGGTCTCGAACGGCAACGTCACCGGTCTGGTCGAGCGCCTCGTGGAATCCGGTCATCTCGACCGCCGCACGTCGGAGACAGACCGCCGCGTCCAGGTGATCCGGCTGACTAAACTCGGCCGCGCCGAGTTTCGCAGAATGGCCGCGGAACACGAAACTTGGATCGCCGATCTCTTCGCCGATCTGACGCCGAAGGATGTGCGCGAATTGATGCGGCTGCTCGCCAAGACCAAGGCATCGGCGCAGAAATCGGCCGCTCGCCGCCGGGCGTAGGTCCGCGGCTGAGGCACCCACCAATCCCGTTTGCCGCCGGAAAAAGCACGGGATGCCCAAAATCCGCTATTGCGCGAAATTGCTTTAAGCCTAAAATGTTTCAGAGTGAGTGCTGCCGGGTGCTTTCCATGCTGAAAGGAGCGTGCGATGGCCAACGCCGCCAAGGTTCAAATCTCGGGCTCGCATGACGACAATGCCGCGACAGCCCATGTCGATGCGTTCGCGCGGCAGCATCTTCCGCCACGCGAGCTCTGGCCGGAATTCATCTTCACACGACCGGAACTGCAATATCCGCCCCGCCTGAACTGCGTCAGCTATTTCCTAGACCGCTGGGTCGAGCAGGGACACGGCGACGCTGCCTGCGTGATCAGCCCCGCCGTCAGCTACACCTATCGTGAGCTGCAAACCCTCGTGAACCGCATCGCCAATGTGCTGGTCGGCAAGCTTGGTCTCGTCACCGGCGGGCGCGTGCTGCTTCGCTCGGCCAACAATCCGATGATGGTCGCGACCTATCTGGCGGTGATCAAGGCTGGAGGCATTGTCGTGGCGACGATGCCGCTGTTGCGCGCCAAGGAGCTGTCCTATCCGATCCAGAAGGCGGAGATCACACTCGCGCTCTGCGACGGCAAGCTCGCCGAGGAAATGGAGAAAGCGAAAGCCGCAGCCCCCAGCCTCAAGCGCGTGGTCTATTGGGGCACCGGCAGCGGCGACTCGCTCGAGACGCTGATGGGGGATGCAAGTCCGGAGTTCAAAGCTGTCGATACTGCATCCGACGACGTCTGCCTGATCGCTTTCACGTCGGGCACGACCGGCGATCCCAAGGGCACCATGCATTTCCACCGTGACATGCTGGCGGTCTGCGATGGTTATGCGCGCAACATCTTGCGGGCGGAGCAGACGGATCGCTTCGTCGGCTCGGCACCGCTCGCCTTCACGTTTGGCTTCGGCGGCGTGCTGTTTCCGATGCACATCGGCGCCTCCTTTGTCGTTCTGGAGAAGACGGCGCCCGACGACGTTCTGAATGCGATCGAGCAGTACAAGACCACGGTCTGTTTCACGGCGCCGACCGCGTACCGGGCGATGATTGGCAAGCTTCCGGGCCGCGATATTTCCTCGCTTCGCAAATGCGTGTCCGCCGGCGAGACGCTGCCCAAGCCGACATTCGATGCCTGGCTAAAGGCGACCGGCATCAAGCTGATGGACGGCATCGGCTCGACCGAGCTGCTGCACATCTTCATCAGCGCGACCGAGGACGAGATCCGCCCCGGTGCGACGGGCAAGCCGGTGCCGGGCTATGAAGCGAAGATCGTCGACGATTCCGGCAATGATTTGCCGCCGGGGACGATGGGACGGCTCGCGGTCCGCGGGCCGACCGGCTGCCGCTATCTCGCCGACGAGCGGCAGCGCAAATACGTCCAAAACGGCTGGAACATCACGGGCGACACCTATCTGATGGATAGCAACGGCTATTTCTGGTATCAGTCGCGCTCGGACGACATGATCGTGTCGGCCGGCTACAACATCGCAGGCACGGACGTCGAGGCGGCGCTGCTCACGCATCCCTCCGTCGTCGAATGCGGGGTCGTCGGCGCACCGGACGAGGCGCGCGGCATGATCGTGAAGGCCTATGTCGTTGCCGCGCCAGGCGTAACGCCGGATGCCGAGCTCGTGGCTGCGTTGCAGGAGCATGTCAAACGCGAGATCGCGCCCTACAAATATCCGCGCGCGATCGAGTTCGTGACGCAACTACCGAAGACCGAGACCGGCAAACTAAAGCGCTTTGCCCTGCGGCAACTGGCGCAGACCGCGGTGCCGTCCTCCGGCGTCGCGGCGGAATGAGAAGGATAGAGAATTGTCAGTGACCACGCCGAAAGGCCCGCACCTCGCGGTGCTGCCGACAACAGCCGAGGATGAAACCCGCTCCAGGGCGCAGGTGCTCCAGCCGTCCGGTTGGCCGGTACCGAAAGGCTATGCCAACGGCATGGCCGCCGAGGGACGCATCGTCGTCACTGGCGGCGTCATCGGCTGGGATGACGAGGAGCGTCTCGCGGAGGGTTTTGTCGCGCAGGTGCGCCAAACCCTAGGCAACATCGCCGCGATCCTTGCGGAGGCCGGCGCGCAGCCCGAGCATCTGGTGCGCCTGACCTGGTACGTCGTCGACATGGACGAGTACCTGACGAACCTGAAAGAGCTCGGCAAGGCCTACCGCGCGATCTTCGGCGCGCACTACCCGGCGATGGCGCTGGTTCAGGTCGTCCGGCTCGTCGAGAAGGCGGCGCGCGTCGAAATCGAAGCCACCGCCGTCATTCCGCGCTGAGCCGACGGCTGGCCCAACTCGTCTTGGCGAGAGCGTCTAATCCTCAGGCTCCGCATTCGGCGCAAGGTCGGCGGAGCGGAACGGCTTGGCCTTGTCGAGTTTCCGGTAGGCGCGCGAGGCGGTCCGCAACAGTTTCTTTTCGCGCTTGCGGTTGAGGAAGCGAATGCCCGCCTCGGGAACGGCCTCGTTCAATGACGCCGCCAAGGTTTGCCCTCGCGCATCGTCATTCAATCGTCCGAGGGACTTTTGCGCCTTGCGCAATTGCTTGAGGATCGACTGCTGCTTTGTCAGCGACTCGTCTGCGAACAGGTCCTCGAGCGACTCGATCGAATAGGTCAGCCGCTTGTTGAGAAGCCGCAGCTTGTGCCGTTTCTCGACGTCGAGCTCGCGCAATTTTCGCGCTTTCTTGAGCAGCGTCTTTTCCCATTCCGTGAGTTTCGCTGTTGCGTGGTCGGCGAGCGTGCAGCGGCGTAGCCTGATAGCTTCCTTGCTGCGCCGGGTCGACCAGGGGCCGCTCTCGATCCAGGCTGACGTCTGCTCGACGAGATGGCGATACCGCGCGGATTGCAGCGCGCGCGCCAACTGGCGATGGCTCTCGGCGCGCTTCTCATCCCAGTGCTGGAGCTCGGCAATCACGGTCAACTCGCCGCCACTTTCGGCGATGACCCGTTCGATCGCCACGTCGAGGTCCCGTACCACGCCGAGCTGGCTATTCAGCCATTTCAGTTCGGTCCAGACCTCCGGGCGAAGGGCGTCATCGACCATCGGCGAGAAGAAGCGGATGGCGGTGCGCAGATGCGTCAGTGCAATCCGGATCTGGTGCAGTGCCTCGGGATCGCCGCGGCAGGTGCCGTCATGCTGGGCGCGAACGGCGGCGAGGTGACGGCGGGCGATGATCCGGAACGCCGTGTCGCAGACCATGCCGGGGCTGAGGCGGCCAGGCAGGGCATTGCGCCTCGCCGCAGGCTTGACGCGCGCGGCCGTCGAACTCGTGCTGGGTCGCGCCATTTGCAGATTGCCTTACTTGCTCTCGGCGATCGCGTCCCGGCAGTTCTGGAGCGTCTGCTCTTGCGTCCCGGATGCATCGATGGTCGCCCAACCGACATGGCCGATATTATAGTGCTCTTGCAACGCGGCAACCTCTTGCGTGGCGTCGGATGCGTCGCCCCGGCGGCCCCCGATCCGCGCCTGCCGGGTCGGGAGGTCTGCAACCAGAAATAGGCCGCTCAGCGGCACGTTGCGCTCGCGCGCCAGTGCGGCAACCGCGTCTCGTTCGTCCTCACGGGCGAACACGCCGTCGATGATCGCTGAATGGCCTTGCGCCAGCACCCGCCCGGCGTGCTGAGCCAACGTGTCGTAGACGCGGGACGTGACCTCGGGTGTGTATGCGGATGCCGGCAGCCGGTCCGTTTCCTCGACCCCTAACATCTGCTTGCGGACGAGGTCGCTGCGCAGCACGACGGCGCCCGGCTGCGGCGCAACGTCCGGCGCGAGCGCGCGTGCCAAAATCGTCTTTCCGGTGCCTGACAATCCGCCGATTGCAATCAGTCGGGGAGCGGGCGGCTGGATCAGCGCGCGGGCGAGGCCAAAATAGCGCCGTGCACCGTCGAGAATACTGGGATCACCGGAATGCGGCGGCTTCAGCCGTGCCAGCGCGACTTGGGCGCGGATCGCCGCCCGGACGGACATGAACAGCGGCAGTGCGGAGAGCGCGTCGAGATTTTCGACCGGAGTCGCGGCGAGATAGCGGTTCAGCACGATATTGGCCGCGCGTGGCTGATCGTGGTGCAATAGGTCCATCAATCCGAATGCGAGATCGTAGACCACGTCGGTGGTTGCCATCCGGGCGTCGAACTCGATCGCGTCGAACAGCACCGGCCGCTCGTCGATCGACACGATGTTCGCAAGATGCAGGTCGCCATGGCACCGGCGCACGAAGCCTTGACGGCCGCGCTCTTCGACCAAAGGCCGGAGGCGGAGGAACATTGCTTGCGAGTCTCTGCCGAGTTCTGCGATCTCTTCGGCTTCGAAATGATTGCCGGTCCGCAGGCCATTGCTGTTGCCATCGATCAGGCCGGGGATGGAGGAAACCCATGCGTAGCCGTCGGCGCGAACAGCCTGCGCATGCGAAGCCGCGATCGCGTCGGCGACAGCCGAGGCAAAAGTGTCATCCAGCGCTCCGGCCTTGGCCAAATGATCCAGCGTCCGGCTTTCGTCGAAGCGCAACATGTCGACCGCATACTCGATCGGCCGGCCGCTTCCGTCCACCTTCACCGATCCATCGGGCTCTTCCGTGATCGCCACGACGCGGTGATAGATCTGCGGCGCCAGCGGCCGGTTGATCCTGATCTCCTCCTCACACGCCGCCTTGCGCTTCTCGAGCGTGGAGTAATCGAGGAATGGAAATTGCACGGCGCGCTTGATCTTCAGAGCGCGTCTGCCTTCAAGAAAGACCGAAGCTGCGTGCGTATCGATCCGCCTCACGTTCGGATGACCCACGGAATTGGTGAGCGCCGCAAAGATCCGGTCCTGGGTCGCAGAATCGTCTGTCATTCCAGCTGGTACGTCCAGATGCGTCGGAAGGCGGTTCGCCCCGCGATCAGGGTAATCCATAGAAGCAGATCGCGGCCAGTCCTTGACTTCAGTCAACGCCTGTCTCCTTCCGGCCGGTCGAAGTTCCCGGGCTTGACGAGGATCAAGCGTCCCGACCAAAGCCAGCCTATTCTGGCGCCTGAGGAGAATCCCGATGCCGATCAAGGACGTCTTTCTGCCGCTCGTCGGCCAGCCACGCGGCCCGGCCCTTGCTGCGATCGAGAAATGCGTGGCCGTTGCCGCCGACCTCGGCGCCAGGATCACCGCGCTTGCACTTGAGGAGGATGTCTTCGTGCGGCCGAAGGTGATGCTCCCCGATGCGGCCGAGGCAAACGGGTCGGTTGGCGCGGGCGACAGTCAGCACCTCCTGGATGCGTTCACCCGCGCAACCTCCCGCACCGGCATTCGCGCTCAAAGCCGGTCGGCCAAGGTGCCGGCAGACCAGATCGCGTCAGTCCTGGCCGAACACGGGCGCTTCAGCGATCTCACGCTGCTCCCCGTGACGCCACACGACAGCCGAACCGAGCACATCATCGAGACGCTCCTGTTCGAATCCGGGCGGCCAGTGCTGCTTTGCCCGGAGCAGCATGTGGACGAACTGCGACCGGAATTCGAGAACGTCATGATCGCCTGGGATCACTCGGCGCGTGCGGCGCGGGCGGTCGGCGATGCGCTGCCTATCCTTCAGGCAGCAGCCCTGGTCCGCGTGGTGACCGTGGCGGACGACAAGTCCGACGCGATCGTGCAATCCGGCACGGCTCTGGTCAATCATTTGAGGGAACACGGGGTCTACGCCTCGTTCGAAACCGCGAAGGGCAACGGCAGCTCGATTGGCAAGGTGCTCGGAAGCTGGGCGAATTCCCATGCCATCGATGCGATCGTGATGGGCGCCTACCATCATTCGCGCCTGAACGAGATCGTTTGGGGCGGTGTGACAAAGACCGTCATTGGCGAACCACCGTGCTGGGTTATGCTCTCGTACTAGGCGGGTCGCCAGTTATCGGGCTTGATCGTCAACCATCGGAACCGCCACCGACCGGGCGCATTTGCTTTCATGTCAATCTATCGTCTGAAGAACCTGCTGTCGCCGCGTTCGGTTGCGCTCGTCGGTGCGAGCGCCCGCCCGGTCTCCGTTGGACGCGCCGTTCTGGAGAACATCCGTAAGGCCGGATTCACGGGACAGTTCGGCCTCGTCAATCCGCGCCATGCCGAGATCGGCGGCGTCGCGGCCGTGGACAGCCTCGATCAATTGCCGTTCTTGCCCGAGCTTGTGATCATCACCGCGCCGGCGCGCGCGGTTCCCGGCATTGTCGATCAAGCCGGGCGGCGCGGCTCGGCGGGTGCCCTGATTGTCTCGGCCGGGCTCGGCCACGGACCGGGGTCCCTGCACGAGGCCGCCATCACTGCGGCCCGCAAATACGGCATGCGGCTGATCGGGCCGAACTGCTTGGGCATTATGATGCCCGGCGTGAGCCTCAACGCGAGTTTTGCCGCGCACATGCCGGGGCCCGGGAATCTCGCGCTGATCTCGCAATCGGGGGCGATCGCGGCCGGCATGGTCGATTGGGCCGCGCAGCGCGGCGTCGGCTTCTCCGGCATCGTCTCGATCGGCGATCAAATCGACGTCGATCTTGCCGATCTGCTCGACCATTTCGCGATGGATCACAAGACCCGCGCGATTCTGCTCTACATCGAAGCTATCAAGGACGCGCGCAAGTTCATGTCGGCCGCGCGCGCTGCGGCGCGCGTGAAGCCCGTCGTCGTGGTGAAGTCCGGGCGAATGGCGCAGGGCGCGAGGGCGGCTGCCACCCATACCGGTGCGCTTGCGGGCGCCGACGCCGTCTACGACGCGGCGTTCCGCCGCGCGGGTGTCCTGCGGGTCTCTGATCTGCGCGAGCTGTTCGATTGCGCCGAGACGCTCGGCCGCGTCGAGTCGCCGGCGGGAAAGCGCCTCGCCATCCTGACCAATGGCGGCGGCATCGGTGTTCTCGCTATTGACCGATTGGTCGAGCTCGGCGGCATTCCGGCGACCATCTCGGCCGACGCCCGCAAGAAACTCGATGACGCGCTGCCGCCGACCTGGTCCGGCGCAAATCCCGTCGACATCGTGGGCGACGCCGATGCGTCGCGCTATGCGGCGGCGCTCGAGGTGTTGCTCGCCGATCCCGACAACGATGCGGTCCTCGTTCTCAACGTGCAGACCGCAATCGCCTCGGCTGCCGATATCGCAACGATGGTGACCGAACGGGTCAAGGCATATCGCGAGAAGCACCGCAGTTGGGCCAAGCCCGTGCTCGTCTCGTGGATCGGAGCAGACCAGAACATCATCGAAACACTGTCCGGCGCGGGCATCCCGAACTATCCGACCGAGGATGACGCCGTGCGCGGCTTCATGTACCTCGTGAGGCACCGCGAAGTCGTGGGGGAGCTGAGCCAGGTTCCACCGGCGATGCCCGAGATTTTCGTGCCGGACGCACGTGCTGCGAAGCAGATCGTAGCTGCTGCCATCGCGGACGGCCGCCAATGGCTCGAACCCGTCGAGATCAAGCACCTGCTCGAAGCGTACGATATCGCGATGGTGCCCACATACGCCGCGGCCGATGTCGAGCAGGCGGTGGCCTACGCGAAAGACATCTTTGCGCAAGGCGCCACGGTCGTGCTGAAGATCATGTCGCGCGACATCGTCCACAAATCCGATGTCGGCGGCGTCGTGCTCAATCTCACCATGCCTGAGGCGGTGCGCACCGCTGCCACCGACATTATCGCTCGGGCGAGAAAGCTGCGTCCCGAAGCTCGCATCGAGGGCGTCATCGTGCAGGCGATGGTGGTGAAGGCTAAGGCGCGCGAGTTGATTCTGGGCCTCGCCGACGATCCCACCTTCGGCACCGTCGTGGTGTTCGGCCGCGGCGGGACCGCGGTCGAGATCATCAACGACAAGGCGCTCGCGCTGCCGCCCCTCGATCTGCAACTGGCCCGCGACCTGATCGACCGCACGCGCGTGTCCCGGCTGCTTCGCGCTTACCGGGACGTGCCGGCGGTGAAGCCCGACGCGGTCGCCATGGTCCTGGTCAAGCTGGCGCAGATGGCCGCCGACATTTCCGGGATCCGTGAATTCGACATCAATCCGCTGCTGGCGGACGAAACCGGCGTGACCGCGGTCGACGCTCGCGTTGCGGTCGGGCCACCGCAACGGAAGTTTGCCGGCTCCGGCGCCGCCAACTACGCAGTTCGAGCCTATCCGTCGCAATGGGAGCGCCGCCTCAAGCTCAAGGAGGGCTGGCGGATCTTCGCGCGGCCGCTGCGTCCAGAGGACGAGCCGATCATTCACGCATTTCTGCGTCATGTCACGGCACACGACCTTCGTCTGCGTTTCTTCGCGCCGATGAAGGAGTTCACACACGAGTTCATCGCGCGCCTGACCCAGCTCGACTACGCCCGCGCGATGGCCTTTATCGCGTTCGACGAGGCGACCGGCGAGATGGTCGGCGTGGTCCGACTCCATTCGGACTCGATCTACGAGAGCGGTGAATATGCGATCCTGCTGCGGTCCGATCTCAAGGGCAAGGGGCTGGGATGGGCCCTGATGCAGCTGATCATCGACTACGCGAGATCGGAGGGGCTCAAAGCGATCTCCGGTGATGTTCTCAGGGAGAACACCACGATGCTCGAAATGTGCCGGCAGCTCGGCTTCGAGGTGAAGCCGGATCCGACCGAGCCGGATATCTGCGATGTCAGGCTGAAGCTCTGAGTGCGCCGCTACAGCTGGCCTTGAGACAGGTCAAGCCGGCCGCCCCATGCTAGCCTAGAACTGCCGGCTGAACGGGCCCCGGTTGTCCCGATGAGGTGGAATCGTGAACTCCGAACCGCTGTTGCTGGCGAGGCCCTCCGGCGAAGAGCTGAAATTGTGCCCGGAAGGGCCGTGGATTGCCGCGAACGTGTCGATGCTGGAGACGTTGTCCCGGTCGGTCGGGGCGGACGTCGATCGATCCAGAGCCGTGACGCTGGACTTGTCGGGCGTCAGTGCGCTCGACACGCTCGGCGCCTGGGTCCTGGAAAAGCTATCGCGCAGGGCCTCATCATCCGGTCGACCGGCCGAATTTGTCGGTGTCGCCGACCATTTCAGTGGCCTGATGGAGGAGGTGCGTCAGGTCAACCGCCACACGCCGCTGCCGGCGCCCGCACCCAACCCGGTTCTGCTCAGACTGAACGATCTCGGCAAGTCCGCGGTCGGCGCGCGCGAAGACGTCACGATCTTTCTCCAAATGCTGGGCGCGTTGTTCATGGCCGTGATCGGCGTGCTGCGCCGGCCGCGCTCGCTGCGGCTGACATCGCTGATCTATCAGCTCTACCGCATCGGCTGGCAGGCCATCCCCATCGTCGTGCTGATCACCTTCCTGATCGGCGCCATCATCGCCCAGCAGGGATTCTTCCATTTCCGCAGGTTCGGCGCGGAGTCCTACACGGTCGACATGGTCGGCATCCTGGTGCTGCGCGAGCTCGGGGTGCTGATCGTCGCCATCATGGTCGCCGGCCGTTCGGGAAGCGCCTACACTGCCGAGCTCGGCTCGATGAAGATGCGCGAGGAGATCGACGCGCTTTCGACCATGGGCCTCGATCCCGTCCACGTCCTGATCCTGCCGCGGGTTGCGGCCCTGGTGATTGCGCTGCCGATCCTTGCTTTCATCGGATCGATCGCCGCACTCTATGGCGGCGGCCTGGTCGCGCAGTTCTACGGCGGCATGGCGCCGGCGATCTACATCGCGCGGCTGCACGAGGCGATCTCGGTCACCCATTTCGAGGTGGGCATCCTGAAGGCGCCGTTCATGGCGCTGGTGATCGGAGTAGTCGCCTGCAGCGAGGGCTTGCGCGTGAAGGGCAGCGCCGAGTCGCTGGGACGACAGACCACGACGGCGGTGGTCAAGTCGATCTTCCTGGTGATCGTGCTCGACGGCCTGTTCGCCATCTTCTTCGCCTCGATCGGAATGTGATCATGGGCGAATCGCAAGAGCAGTTCGCGATCCGCGTCCGCGACCTCGTGGTCGGCTTCGGCCGACAGACCGTGCTCGATCATCTGTCGCTCGACGTGCGTCGGGGTGAGATCCTCGGGCTCGTGGGGGCGTCCGGTGGCGGCAAGTCGGTGCTGATGCGAACCATCATCGGCCTCATCCCGCGCCAAGGCGGGACCATCGAGGTTACGGGACGGCCAATCGGCGGCCGCACCGAAGGCGCGGCCCACGACCTGGGGCATCCTGTTCCAGCAGGGCGCGCTGTTCTCCTCGCTGACGGTCCGGCAGAACATCCAGTTTCCGCTCCGTGAAAATCTCGTCCTGTCGCAGGAGCTGATGGACGAGATCGCGATCGCCAAGCTCGAAATGGTCGGGCTGCAGGCGCAGGACGCCGATAAATATCCGGCGGAGCTATCCGGCGGCATGACCAAGCGCGTGGCGCTGGCGCGCGCGCTCGCGCTCGATCCGCCGATCCTGTTCCTGGACGAGCCGACCTCGGGCCTCGATCCGATCGCGGCGGGCGATTTCGATGCGCTGATCGGGACCCTGCAAAAAACCGTCGGCCTCACCGTGTTCATGGTCACCCATGATCTGGCGAGCCTGACAACGGTCTGCGATCGGGTCGCCGCGCTCGCCGACGGCAAGATCGTGGCGATCGGTCCGATGCGCGAACTGCTGCAATCCGAGCATCCCTGGGTGCGCGCCTATTTCCACGGCAAGCGCTCGCAGATGCTGCAACACGAGATGAGATGAGACATGGAAACCCGCGCTCCCTACGTGCTGATCGGCAGTTTCGTCCTGGCCGCGATCCTCGCGGTGTTCGGCTTCGTCTACTGGCTGAACAACACCGGCGGCATCGGGCCGCGCACGAGCTATCACGTGCAATTCCAGGGCCCGGTGCCCGGTCTTCTGGTCGGCGCCGGCGTGCTGTTCAACGGCATCCGCGTCGGCGAGGTCACCCAGCTCGGGCTTGCGCCGGATAATCCACGTTTCGTCAATGCGACGATCTCGGTTGCTTCAACCACGCCGGTGCGTGCCGACAGCAGGGTCGGGCTCGATTTCCAGGGGCTGACCGGCGTGCCGGTGGTGACGCTGGAGGGAGGCGTCATCGTCACTAAATCCGGCGAGCCCCCGACCTTGATTGCCGAGGCCGGTGCGGGCCAGAGCATGACGCAGGCCGCGCGCGATGCACTGCGGCGGGTCGACACCGTGCTGGAGGACAATTCGGGCCCGCTGAAGGACACCATCGCCAATCTCAAGACCTTCTCCGACGGGCTTGCGCGCAACACCGGCAAGATCGACGGCATTTTGGCGGGCCTGGAGAAGATGACCGGCGGCGGAACGCCGGCGCAGAAAGTCACCTATGATCTGCGCACGCCGCAGAACCTCGGTCCGGGCGGCAAGACGCTCTCGGCGTCACTGGCCATCCCCGAGCCGACAGCGGTCGCCATGCTCCAGACCCAGCGCATGCTGTTCGCGCCGGGCGGCGATAATCCGGGCTTTGCGGACTTCCTCTGGGCCGACAGCATTCCCAAGCTGATACAGGCGCGTCTGATCGACAGTTTCGAGAACTACGACATCGCCCACGCGCCGTTGCGCACGGCCGATCTCGGGCAGGCGGACTATCAGCTGCTGATCGACATCAGGCGCTTCCGCATTGCCACCGAGGGGGAGACGCGGGTCGAGATCGGGCTGTCGGCGCGGATCGTCGACAAGAACGGCAAGGTGATCGCCTCGCGTCTCGTCGAGACCAGCGAAAAACTCGACAAGATTGTGCCGGCCATGGCGGTCGCAGCGTTCGATACGGCCTTCACGCGCATCGCGAAGGAGCTGATCGGCTGGACGGTGCAGGCGGTGTGACGCCGGCTATTTCAGGGTCTTGAGGTAGGACAGGAGATCGTGGATCTGGTCCGGACTGAGCTCGAAAGCGGGCATGTCGGCGTGGCCGGTGTTGATGCCCTCAGCCAGCGCCTCCCCAAGGCTCTCGATGGGATAGCGCTGGTGCAGGGCCCGCAGCGGCGGTGCGATCTTGAGCGGACTGTTCGACGCACGGTCGATCGCGTGGCAGCGCGCGCAATGGGCTCGCGCAAAGGCCTTGCCGCGTTGTTCGGCGGTCGGGGCAGCCAGGACAGGCGTCATCAGAAGCAACCCGATCAACCCGTGACGCAGCATTCCTTGCAGCATGTAAAGTGACCCCGTTTAAGTCTGGGAGAAGAATAGGGCGGGGATTCCCTCCAAAATTGATCTGGGTCAACCGGCTTTGGCGCACTGCAGTAAAATGCAGCTGCGCGGCGGGATGGGCGTGATGGGCAGCCGGCGCTTGGAGCGGTCGATGAAGCCCGTAGTCACGATTGAGCCGAACTGGCAGCTCTGCAGCGATTGCGCGGTCCGCGCATCAGCGGTCTGTTCGTCTTTGGATGCGGCCGAGCTTCGGGAATTCGAGCATCTCGGTCGGGCACAATTTTTCGGCCGATGCGATCGGCGCGGTGACCGTATGCCAGTTCGCGAAGTCACCCTTCGGCCGTTTCATCGAGGACCGGCCGCATCTCCTCAGGCGGATCAACGAGCTGGCGATTCGCGAGCTGAGCCAGGCCCGGGACCACATGGTCCTGCTCGGCCGCCGTTCGGCGGACGAAAAGGTTGCGGCCTTTCTGCTCGGCTGGCGCGAGCGGCTGGTCTCCCTGAAGCGGGCGTTGGACACGGTTCCGCTTCCAATGAGCCGCCAGGACATCGCCGACTACCTCGGCCTGACCATCGAGACCGTCAGCCGCACCTTCACCAAGCTGGAGCGCCACGGCGTGATCGAGATCATTCATGGCGGGATCAGCCTGCTCGATCCGGCGAAGGTCGAGGCCTTGGCCGCAGCCTGATTCCGACGCAGCGCGGCTCGATTTTGATCGGGATCAATGCATTCGGCCGGGTGCCCCGAATAATGCTCAAAACCACAGGGGAGAGCATCATGCCGGCTGACGCGTTGCTTATGAGCACCATTGTCGTGGCAATCTTTGTCACCTTCGCCGGGGCTCTGGTCTGGGCAGACCGGCAAACCAGTGCAGGCCGGCCCGAGTCGGACGTCAAGCGTCGAAGCTTCTGAGATCACCGTCCCATCCTGCGGCGCCCGCGGGGCGGGCTATGCCGTGCGACGTTCGGGACGCTTGGCAGCGCCTCAACGCAAGGTGGCGTGCCGCAGTTGCAACTCTGCATCGACTGGGACGCATTGGCGCATCCTTCGGCTGCCGGATTCACTCCTGACCGCGGCATTTTCGCCGCGTTTGCCTCAAATAGGGCGCATGCTTTCCGGTTGAAAAACTGGGCTACACTGACTACGCAGGGACCCCAGTGCCTCGCAGTCTTAGGAGCCCAGTGGCGTGCCTCAGGACAAGACCGGCGACGACCCCCGACAAGCGGCGGGGAATAAATTATCGGTCCTGCGCAAGCACCCGATCTTTGCGGATCTGGAGCCGGAGGCGCTGGATCAGCTCTGCCGTTACGCCAAGCACACGACGGTGAAGCGCGGCGCGACGATCGCTGCCAAGGGCGATCCCGGCAACAATCTTTTCGCGGTGATCACAGGGACGGTGAAGATTTCCTCGTCGTCGCCCGACGGCCGTAACGCCATTCTCAATCTGATCGGTCCCGGAGAGATCTTCGGCGAGATCGCGGTGCTCGACGGCGCCCCCAGGTCGGCCGATGCGACCGCCAACACCAATTGCGAGCTCTACATCATCGATCGCCGGGACTTCCTGCCGTTCGTGAAGAGCCAGCCGGCGCTCGCAATGAAATTCATCGAGCTGCTCTGCGCGCGCCTGCGCTGGACCAGTCAGCAGGTCGAGCAGGTGATCCTGCAAAATCTGCCGGGCCGGCTTGCGAGCGCGCTGCTCGGCCTCACCGAAGAGCGCAAGTTCGACTCCGGCAGCGGCACGCTCGCCATCACGCAGCAGGAGATCAGCGAGATGGTGGGGATGACGCGCGAGAGCATCAACAAGCAATTGCGCGCCTGGGCGGGCCGCAACTGGGTTCGCCTCGAGCACGGCGCCATCGTCGTGCTCGACATTAATGCCTTGCGCGAACTCGCCGAGAGCGGGCTCGACAGCTAGCTGTCGATGATCGCGACGGCGCGGGTCCAGCCCGCGGAGGCCCGCTCGATCTTCACCGGAAAGCACGAGACGGTGAACCCGGTCGAAGGCAGCTGGTCGAGATTGTGCAGCTTCTCGAGGTGGCAATAGCCGATGTGCCGCCCCGCCTTGTGGCCCTCCCAGATCAGGCCGGCATCTTTCGTTTCGGCATATTTCTTCGCGGTGTGGACGAACGGTGCGTCCCAGCTCCAGCCGTCGGTGCCGGTCAGCCGCACGCCGCGTTCGAGCAGATACATGGTGGCCTCGTAGCCCATGCCGCAGCCTGAGCTGACATAATCGGCTTGGCCGAACCTGGCGCCGGCGCCGGTGTTGACGACGACGATCTCCAGCGGCGACAGCGCATGCCCGATCCGCCTCAACTCCTTCTCGACGTCGTCGGCGCTCGCCACGTAGCCGTCGGGCAGATGCCGGAAGTCGAGCTTCACGCCTGGCTGAAAACACCATTCCAGCGGGACCTCGTCGATCGTCCATGACCGCTCGCCGCGATTCATGGTCGGATGGAAGTGCCAGGGCGCATCGAGATGCGTGCCGTTATGGGTCGACAGCGAGACCTGCTCGACGGCCCAGCC
Organism: Bradyrhizobium sp. 17; assembly: GCF_023073515.1. NCBI lineage: Bacteria > Pseudomonadati > Pseudomonadota > Alphaproteobacteria > Hyphomicrobiales > Nitrobacteraceae > Bradyrhizobium > Bradyrhizobium sp. 17. The sequence continues at coordinate 47,898 of NZ_JADPJQ010000051.1, forward strand.
CTGGCCGTCCGGCAGATCCTGTGCCGTGAGGCCGTCGAAGAACTGCAGCATCCGCGGCAGGCCCTGCTGGTGATCGATGTACTGGATCGTCGGGTGATTGCCCGGCGGATCCGCCGTCACGTCGTTTCTGAGCGGCACGGAGATGTCGATCAGCTTCCGCGGCATAGGCATTCCTCGGGATGGTCCGTTTTGCTTCGCAGCATCTTGAGGGGGCCGCACCGGCGGCGTCAAGCAACGCGCATGAGCGCTTGCCGCGTCAGACGACAGATGATTTCGGAAAAACTGGACGAGGAGCCGGCTGTCTGCCCAAAGCCGGTCTCATCCATCGATGCAACTCTAGCATTGATCGATGCCGGATTTGGCTTGGACAGAGAATGCCACGCGCCCTAGGGACGACGATGGCGCTTGACTTCACACCGGAAGTGGAGCGACCCAAGGCGGCCCGCAGCATCTGCCCAACGATATAATCACCTCAGGAGGAAGCCCAGATGAAGATACTCACCGGCATCATCGCAGCCGCTCTGCTGGCGGTCTCAGCCCCCTTGGCGACCGCACGCGATTTCCGTTCCGCCGACATCCATCCCGCCGATTATCCGACCGTCGAGGCCGTCAAGTTCATGGGCAAGCAGCTCGCCGCGGCGAGCGGCGGCAAGCTCGGCGTGAAGGTGTTCCCCAACGGCGCGCTGGGCTCCGAGAAGGACACCATCGAGCAGCTCAAGATCGGCGCCCTCGACATGATGCGGATCAACGCATCGCCCTTGAACAACTTCGTGCCGGAAACAATCGCGTTGTGCCTGCCCTTCATCTTCCGGGACACGCAGCACATGCGCACCGTCCTTGACGGGCCAATCGGCGACGAGATCCTGGCGTCCATGGCGCCCGCAGGCCTGATCGGCCTCGCCTATTATGACAGCGGCGCCCGGTCCATCTACACCGTCAAGGCACCGATAAAGTCGCTTGCGGACGTCAAGGGTCTGAAGATTCGCGTCCAGCAATCTGACCTGTGGGTCGGCATGATCCAGAGCCTCGGGGCCAATCCGACCCCGATGCCCTATGGCGAGGTCTATACCGCTCTCAAGACCGGTCTGGTGGACGCTGCCGAGAACAACTGGCCCTCTTACGAGTCCTCGCGCCACTTCGAGGCCGCCAAGTTCTACAACGTCACCGAGCACTCCCTGGCGCCCGAAGTTCTCGTGATGTCCAAGACGGTCTGGGACACGCTGAGCAAGGAGGACCAGGCGATGGTCCGCAAGGCGGCCAAGGAATCGGTGCCCGTCATGCGCAAGCTCTGGGACGAACGCGAGCAGGCCTCCCGCAAGACGGTCGAAGCGGCCGGCGTTCAAGTCGTGACGATCGCCAACAAGGCGGAATTCGTCGACGCGATGAAGCCGGTGTACGACAAGTTCGCGGGTGACGAGAAGCTGAAGAGCCTCGTCAAGCGTATCCAGGACACGAAGTAAGGCCATAGCATCGGTCCGGCGTTGCCGACTGGCGACGCCTGACCGACGCATTGGATGCGCGCAAGGAGACTTGCAAGGAGACTTGGATGACAGACCCTCACGTCGCAGACCACGAACTGGACGTAGCCGGACGCCCGTCCACCGGCTTGCTGTCCCGGATCAATGCTCCCGTCGCTCGGCTAGGGATGTACCTGTCGGTGACCGGGCTGCTCGTCATCGTCACCATCGTCTTCTACCAGGTGTTCGGACGTTACGTGCTCAATTCCAGCCCGACCTGGACGGAGAACCTTGCGTTGGTTCTGATCCTGTATGTCACGTTGATCGGCGCCGCCGTCGGCGTGCGCGATGCCGGACATATCGGCATGGACAGTTTGCTGGTGATGCTACCGGATCGCGCGCGGGAGAAGATCGAGCTTGTGATCCACGTCCTGGTCGCCGGCTTCGGCGTCGCGATGGCCTATAACGGCTGGATCCTCGGAGCGTCGGTCGGAACCGTGAAGATCCCCAATCTCGGGCTGCCCGAGGTCATCCGCTACGTGCCGCTGATCGCCTCCGGGGTCCTCATCGTCTCCTTTTCAATCGAGCACATCATCGCTCTCCTGCGCGGCGAAGAGGTCGTCCCCTCATGGAACTGATCATCCTCGGCGCCACTTTTTTCGGCTTCCTGGTCCTCGGCGTCCCCGTCGCCTTCGCGATCGGCCTCTCGGCGATTTGCACCATCCTCTACGAAGGCCTGCCGGTCGCCGTCATCTTCCAGCAGATGATGTCGGGGATGAACATCTTCTCCTTCCTCGCCATCCCGTTCTTCGTCTTCAGCGGTGAGCTGATGCTGCATGGCGGCGTCGCCGACAAGATCGTGCAGCTCGCCAAGAATCTCGTCGGACACATCCGCGGCGGGCTCGGCATGTCGAACGTGGTCGCCTGCACGCTGTTCGGCGGCGTCTCCGGCTCGCCCGTGGCCGACGTGTCGGCGATGGGGGCGGTGATGATCCCCATGATGAAGAAGGAAGGTTTCGACACCGACTACGCCGTCAACGTCACCACCCATGCCTCGCTGGTCGGAGCGCTGATGCCGACCAGCCACAACATGATCATCTATGCGCTCGCCGCCGGCGGCAAGGTTTCGATCGGCGCGCTGATCGCCGCCGGGCTCCTGCCGGCGCTGGTGCTGATGGTGTGCATGCTGGTCGCCGCTTACGCGGTCGCGGTGAAGCGAGGCTATCCGGCTGGCAAGTTCCCGGGCTGGCCCGCGGTTTTTCGCTCGCTCGCAGCCGCTCTGCCCGGCCTTCTGATCGTCGGCATCATCCTGGCGGGCATCCTGTCCGGCGTGTTCACGGCCACCGAATCCGCGGCCGTCGCGGTCACCTATACGATCCTGCTGACGTTCTTCATCTACCGTACCATGACCTTGCCGAACTTCCTGCGCGCCGCGGCCAAGGCGGTGAAGACCACGGGCGTGGTGCTGCTGCTGATCGGCGTCTCCACCATGTTCCAGTATCTGATGGGACTTTACGAGGTGGCCGACTTCGCCGGCGAGATGATGAGCAAGGTCTCGACGCAGCCCTGGGTCATCTTCCTGCTCATCAACGTCATCCTGTTCGTGCTGGGCACTTTCATGGACATGGCGGCGACCATCCTGATCTGCACGCCAATCTTCCTGCCGATCGCGATGAAGGCGGGCATGGACCCGGTGCAGTTCGGCATGCTGATGCTGATCAACTGCGCGCTCGGGCTGAACACCCCGCCGGTCGGGACCACGCAGTTCGTGGGCTGCGCCATCGGCGGCATCTCGGTGGGCGCGGTGATGCGCACCATCCTGCCGTTCTACGCCGCCCTGATCGCAGCTCTGATGTTCGTGACCTACGTCCCCGCCTTCTCGCTGTGGCTGCCCCGCCTGTTGATGGGCTACAAGGGATAGCAGCAATACAGGAGAATCTATCCGTGACCGACTATCGCAAGCTCTTCGATCTCACCGGCAAGACGGCCGTGGTGCTCGGCGCGGCCTCGGGCATCGGCAAGTCGTCAGCCGAGGCGCTGGCCGGGCTCGGCGCCCGTGTCGTCTGCGCCGATCGTGCGCTTGACGCCGCCGAAGCAACCGCCGCCGGCATTCGTGAGAAGGGCGGCTGGGCCGAGGCGGCTGCGTGTGACGCGGCGAGCGCCGCGGACGTCAATGCGCTGGCCCAGACCGTGATGCAGAAATTTTCGCGGCTCGACATCGCGGTGACGACGCCCGGGCTCAACATCCGCAAGACCATCCTCGATTACACCGAGGAGGATCTCGACCGCGTCCTCAACCTCAACATCAAGGGCACGGTTTGGTTCTTCCAGGCCTTCGGCCGCATCATGGTCGAGCAGAAGGGCGGCAGCATCATTGCCTGCTCCTCGGTGCGGGCGGTGACCATCGAGCCCGGCCTCGGCGTCTACGGCTCGACCAAGGCGGCCATTGGCCTGCTGGTGAAGGGCTTTGCCTCCGAGGTTGGGCGCTCCGGCGTGCGCGTCAATGCGATCGCGCCGAGCATCGCCGAGACCGCGCTGACCGGCCCGTTCAAGCAGCGTCCCGACATCTACAATCTCTATGCCGGCCACACCGTGTTCAACCGCTGGAGCAGCGCCGACGAGGTCGCGACGGCCGTCGCCTATCTCGCCTCGGACGCCGCGAGCTATGTCAGCGGCAGCACGCTGTTCGTCGATGGCGGCTGGACTGCCGTCGACGGCCCGCCGACCGGCCTCACCCAGTTACACAAATAGAGCGGTTATCTAGCCGGTAAAGCCGGCGCGCTGGCGCAGGTCCTTGCGGTCTGCGCCGGTCAGCAACGAGATCAGCACCGCCGCCTCTTGCGGATGTGCGGCCCGCGTGGTCACGCCGGCCGTGTACATCGTCACGAGCTCGCAGCCCGGCGGCAGCGCTCCTGACAGTGCGATGCCGTCGGTCGCGATGATCTCGGTGGCCTGGGTGCAGCCGATCGGATGCGCGGCGGTGGATGCCGCAAGCTCCCGCATCGCGGTCGCGCCGTTCGGAAAGATTTTCAGGCGCGAGGCGACCTCGTAGGCGATGCCCAGCTGATCCAGCACCTTTGCGACGTGCTGTCCGGCGGTCGAGGCTTTCGTGTCCGGGACGTAGATCGCATCGGCGCTGCGCAGCACCTCGCGCAGGTCAGTTTCGGTCGTCACCGTCACCTTGGGATCGCGGCTACGGACCGCCAGCGCGGTCTCGACCCGTCCGATATCCGAAATCGAGGAGGGGACGACGAGCTTCTCTTCGGCAAGCTTTGCAAGCAGCGCCTGCGTCAGGATCACCAGATCGGCCGCCGTTCCCGCGCGCAGCTTGTCGGCCATGATGCCGACCGCGCCGAACTCGCCGCCGATGCCGAAGCCGGTCTGCGTCTTGAAGGGATCGCTAAGGCCGCGCACCAGGCCTTGCGCCGCGCCTCCGCTCAAAATGCTCACTGTCGTCACGATGCCAGCTCCATGGCTGCAATGATCTTGTCGCGGGTGATCGGCAGGTTGCGCACGCGCACGCCGAGGCAATCGTAAACGGCATTCGCGATCGCCGCCGTCACCGGGCCGTGGGCGGCCTCGCCGGCGCCGACCGGCTCGATCTCCGGCCGCTGGACGATCTCGACGTCCACCATTGGCACCTCGCTGAAGGTGAGGATCGGATAGTCGGTCCAGGACGTCGATGTGATGCGCGTGCGGTCGAAGCGGACGCGTTCCTTCAGCACCCAGCTCGTCGCCTGGATCGCGCCGCCCTCGATCTGGTTGATGACGCCGTCGGGATTGATGGCCTCGCCGACATCGACCGCCAGCGTCAGCCGCTTGACGCGGATGTCATCAGTGCCTTCGATCTCGGCAATCGCGGCGCAATAGGCCCCCATGTTCTTGTAGCGGGCGAAGCCGACGCCATGACCGATGCCGGCCTGCTTCTGCGGTTTCCACTGCGCGCGTCGTGCCGCGGCCCGGATGACGTCCTTTGCGCGTTCGTCGCGCAGATGACGCAGGCGGAACGCAATCGGGTCTTCGCCGCGCAGGGCGGCGATCTCGTCGAGCAGGGACTCGATCGCGAACACATTGCCTTGTCCGCCAAGTGTCCGCAATGCCGAGGTCCGCACCGGCATGGTCAGCAGCCGGTGGCTCGTGACCGTCCAGGCCTTGAGGTCGTAGAGCGGAACGGAGTTGCGGTCGCCGCCGCCGCCATTGGCCGCCGGCGGATTGGTCGAGATCATCCGGGGGTAGGGGTTCGTGATCTCGGTTGCGGCGAGCAGCGCGGGCTGCGCCGCGCGCCCCGGCCGCGCCGCGTGGCCGTTGCTCCAGATCGAGTGGCGCCAGCCGACGATCTCGTTGTCCGCATCGAGATCGGCCTCGATCTCGATCGCCATCGCCGCGCCGAACGGTGCGTGGGCCATCTCGTCGTGGCGCGACCATTGCACCCGCACCGGACGGCCGCCGGCAGCCTTCGCCAGCAGCACGGCATCGAGCGCGACATCGTCGGCGGCATTATGTCCGTAGCAGCCCGCGCCTTCCATGTGCTCGACCACGATGTTTTCTGGCGGCAGCTTGAGCACGATCGCAAGATCAGCGCGCAGCAGATAGACGCCTTGGCTGTGCGTCCAGACATGGACGCGATCGCTGTTCCATCGGGCCATCGCACAGGATGGTGCGATCGAGGCATGCGCGATGTAGGGACGGATGTATTGCCGGCGGAGGGTGCGCGCAAGCTTGGGTGTCGCCGCAGTCGTCCGGACATCGATCACGGTGGTCTCGACTGGCTGGCTCTTCAGGAATCCGGCCAGATCAGCTTCATCGGGCAGCGGCTCGCCAGCCGACCATGTCGCCCCCTTGCGCAAGGCTTTCAGCGCGGCTTCCGCCGCTACCTCGCTGTCGGCAACCACGCCGGAAAAGCCGCCGTCGCGGAGGATTGCGACGAGGCCGGGAACGGCTCGCGTCGCGGTCTCGTCGAGTGCGATCAGCCTGGCGCCCGAGATGTCCGGCCGCAGCACGCGTCCGTGCAGCAGGTCCGGCAGCGGACAGTCATGGATAAAGCGCGCCCGTGCGAACACCTTGTCGGGAATGTCGATGCGCTGAACCGGATGTCCGGCCACAGTGCGCTTGGCGACAATCTTCGCCGTCACGCCCGCATTGGCGTCCTCGTCGAGCGAAACGTCGCCGGCCAACTCCCAATAGCTGGTCCTGACATTGCCGGGGCCCGAGATCGTGCCGTCATCGATCTCGAGCAGCGATGCATCGACACCGAGACGTTCGGATGCCGCGGTGAGGAAGCGCTGGCGCACCTCGGCACAGGCGTGGCGCAGCGCGCGGCCGGATTGCTGGACCGAAAGGCTGCCCGAGGTGACGCCCTCGTTCGGGCTTGCCGCCGTGGAGGCGCGGATCATCTCGATGCGGGCAATATCGACGTCGAGCTCGTCGGCTGCGATCTGCGCCAGGGCTGTGACGATGCCCTGGCCGATCTCGACCTTGCCGGGCGAGATCGCCACACCGCCGTCGCCGACGAGCTTCACCCAGGATGACAGCTTGGGATTGGCCGAAAGGCTGACCGGCAGTGTCGGGGCAGGGGACGGCGCAGTCATGATGTCGCCATCTCCGCGGCCGCCCGCAGCACGGCGCGCACCATGCGGTTGTGCGATCCGCAGCGGCACAGATTGCGATCAAGCGCAGTTTTCACCTCCGCGTCCGTCGGCGACGGATTGCGCTTCAGCAGCGCCGCCGCGCTGATCAGGATCCCCGATACGCAATAGCCGCATTGCATCGCCTGCTCGGAGATAAAGGCGCGTTGCAGCGGATGCGGTTGCTCCGCGGTGCCGAGGCCTTCCACCGTGACGACCTCCTTGTTGGCGACCGACCACATCGGCATGTCGCAGGAGGCCATCGCGCGATCACCGACCATGACATGGCAGGCGCCGCACTCGCCGGCCCCGCAGCCGAAATGCGGACTTGTGACGCCGAGCCGGCCGCGCAGCACATCGAGCAGCGTCTGATCCGGATCGGTCTCGACGGCCGTCGCCGTGCCGTTGAGCTGGAATTGAATGGTCGGCATTGTCGCGCTACGGCCTCAGGACTTGTCGAACTTCTTGACGACGTCCGCCCATTTCTCGATGTCGCCGCGCAGGAACTTGTCGAATTCCTCCGGCGTCATCGACATGGGCACCGCGCCCTGCGCAGTCCAGAGCTTGACGATGTCGGGCCGCTTCACCATTGCGTTCACGGCGGCATTGAGCTTGTCGATCACAGGTTTCGGCGTCCCGGCCGGAGCCATCAGGCCGAGCCAGATCGTGGCTTCATAGCCAGATACGCCCGCCTCGATCGCTGTCGGCACATTCGGCAGCACCGCCGAGCGCTGCTTGCCGGTGGTCGCGAGCGCGCGGACCTGGTTCTCGCCGATGTTCGGCGCCATCGCCGGCACCGCGTCGATCATCATCTGCACCTGCCCGCCGATCACGCCGCTGCGCGCCTCGCCACTGTTGCGGTAAGGAACATGGACAAGATCGATGCCGGCCATGGCTTTGAACAGCTCGCCGGCCATGTGATAGGGCGTGCCCTGGCCGGACGAGGCGTAGTTCAACTTGCCCGGCTGCGCCCTGGCGAGGGCGACGAACTCCTGCAGCGTCTTCGCTGCGACTTGCGGGTTCACCACGATGACGAGATCGGAAGAGTTCACCGGTGCGATCGGCGCGAGGTCGCGCATCAGCTCGTATTTGCGCTTGTCCGGCGTCAGCAGCGATTCGTTCGCGGTCTGGGTGTTGGACATCATCAGCAGCGTGTAGCCGTCGGGGGGCGACTTCGCCGCTTCGACCGTGCCGATGACGCCGCCCGCGCCGGTGCGGTTCTCGATCACGAAGGGCTGGCCAAAACACTCCTGGAGCGCATTGCCGATCTGCCGGGCGGCCACGTCGGCCGGCCCGCCGGCGCCGAAGGGCACGACGATCCGGACCGCGTGGCTGGGATAGTCCTGCGCCAGGGACGGTGCTGCGGAGCAGGCGCTGAGCAGGCCGGCGGCCAGCGCCAGCATGAATTGTCGGGCCGTCACACCCACCTCCCTGATGTCGTTCTTGTTGCTTGGCACTGTAGCGGCAGGGGAGGCGGACTGTCGACGCCTCACAAAGCCGATGGCGCCTGGAATATCGGGCGGTTTTCGGTGTGGCGGGTCCGCTCTTCGCAGTCGCGGCAGGAACCGGCGGCGCTCGCGGTCTGAGCAAATCGCATGGGCGTTGCCGGATAAATACCCTCGGCTGACAGGTATTTTGGTGTTACCAAATTGGACATGAACCAGCACGCCAAGATCGAAATCCGCCATTCGACCTGTCCGCATGATTGCCCGTCGGCCTGTGCCCTCGATATCGAGGTGGTCGAGGGACGCAGCATCGGTCGTGTCCGCGGTTCGAAAAAGCAGACCTATACGGCCGGTGTGGTCTGCGCCAAGGTCGCCCGTTATGCCGAGCGCATCCATCATCCTGATCGGGTGACCTATCCGATGCGCCGCACCGGGCCGAAGGGCTCCGGCCAGTTCGCGCGGATCAGCTGGGACGAGGCGCTCGACGAGATTGCGGACCGCTTCAACCAGGCCGAGCGCGAGTTCGGCGCGGAGTCAGTCTGGCCCTATTATTATGCTGGCACGATGGGGCTGGTGATGCGCGACGGCCTCAACCGGCTCACGCATGTGAAGAGATATTCGCGGTTCTATCAGACCATCTGCGCCAATGTCGGCCGCATCGGGTTCGCGATCGGCACCGGCAAGATCGCCGGCGTCGATCCGCGCGAGATGGCGCTGTCCGATCTGGTGGTGATCTGGGGCACCAATCCCGTGAACACGCAGGTCAACGTAATGACGCACGCTGCCCGGGCGCGGAAGGAGCGTGGCGCCAAGATCGCGGCCGTCGACATCTACGACAACGAGACCATGAAGCAAGCGGATATCAAGATCATCCTGCGGCCCGGCACCGACGGCGCGTTCGCTTGCGGCGTGATGCATGTCCTGTTCCGCGACGGCTATGCCGATCGCGCCTATATGGACAAGTACGCCGACTGCCCTGACGAGCTCGAGGCGCATCTCAAGACGCGCACGCCCGAATGGGCGTCGGCGATCTCGGGCGTGCCGGCGGCGGAGATCGAGGCTTTTGCCAAACTGGTCGGCGAAACCAAGCGGACCTTCTTTCGGCTCGGCTACGGCTTCACCCGCTCGCGCAACGGCGCGGCGCAGATGCATGCGGCGAACTGCATTCCCGCGGTGACCGGCGCCTGGCAATATGAAGGCGGCGGCTCCTTCTTCAACAATTACGCGCTGTGGCACTTCAACGAATCCATCATCGAAGGCCACGACGCCATCGACCCAACTATCCGCGCGCTTGACCAGTCGCAGATCGGCCGCATCCTCACCGGCGATTCCAGGGCGCTGCACGGCAAGGGTCCGGTCAAGGCGCTGCTGATCCAGAACACCAATCCGATGACCGTTGCGCCGGAACAGGCTCTGGTGCGGCAGGGTTTTGCGCGCGAGGATTTGTTCGTCGCGGTGCACGAGCAGTTCATGACCGAGACGGCCGAGATGGCCGACATCGTGCTGCCGGCGACGATGTTCATGGAACATGACGATCTCTATTACGGCGGCGGCCACCAGCACATCTCGGTCGGGCCGAAGCTGATCGACCCGCCCGGCGAATGCCGCTCCAATCACGAGGTGTTACAGGCGCTGGCGCCGCGGCTTGGCGCCAGTCATCCGGGGTTCGAGCTGACGCCGCGTGAATTGATCGACGCGACGCTGAAGCTGAGCGACCACGGCGACATTGCCGGCCTCGAAGCCGACCTCTGGCGCGACCTGCAGCCGGACTTCCGCACGTCGCATTATCTCGACGGCTTCGCCCATGCCGACAGGAAATTCCATTTCAAAGCGGATTGGGCGCATCCGCCGTTCGGCCAGACGATGGGTGACTTCGACAAGATGCCCTCGCTGCCGGACCATTGGGCGGTGATCGAGCATTCCGACCAGGCCCATCCGTTCCGGCTTGCCACGAGCCCGTCGCGCAGCTTCCTCAACACCACCTTCAACGAGACGCCGTCCTCCCAGGCGCGCGAGGGCAAGGCGAGCGTGATGATCCATCCCCTGGATGCGGCCGCGCTCGACATCGCCCATGGCGACGCCGTGACGCTCGGCAACGCCCGCGGCGAGACAACGCTGATCGCCACGCTGTTCGAGGGCGTGCGCCGCGGCGTGCTGATCGCGGAGTCCGTTCATCCCAACAAGAACCATATCGGTAACCGCGGCATCAACATGCTGACGGGCGCGGACACGATCGCGCCGATCGGCGGCGCCGCTTTCCACGACAACAAGGTCTGGATCAGGAAAGCGGTGGCGGCCTGATCCGCAACATGCGCTTCGATCGGGTTACAAGTTTGTGTCGAGACGCTAAAGCGGCGCCGCGCCGCAAATTGCTCTTGCACCTTTGGCCCGAGCTGCCGCAAATGGCTGCAAAACGGAGAGCCCGAGGAAGCGAGCGCGCCATGACCGACACCACAGCCGTGATCACCGAGAAGCGCGGGCAGGCGCTCTGGATCACCATCAACCGGCCCGAGAAACGCAATGCGCTGAATGGCGAGGTCATCGCCGGCATCACGCGCGGCTATCGCGACGCGCATGACGACAAGGACGTGCGCGTCATCGTGCTGACGGGCGCGGGCGACAAGGCGTTCTGCGCCGGCGCGGATCTGCAGAACTCCGGCGCGGCCTTCGCGATGGATCATTCGAAGCCGAATGTCGACTATGCCGATCTGTTACGCTTGTCGCAGAACGCGACCAAGCCCGCGATTGCGCGCGTCAGCGGCGTCTGCATGGCAGGCGGCATGGGCCTGCTCTGCATGACCGACATGGCCGTCGCCGCCGATCACGTCGTCTTCGGCCTGCCGGAAGTGAAGGTCGGCGTGTTCCCGATGCAGGTGTTGAGCCTGTTGCAGTCGATCGCGCCACCGCGGCTCGTCAACGAATGGGCGCTGACCGGCGAGCCGTTCGACGCGAAAGCGGCATTGGCAGCAGGCCTGCTGAACTACGTCGTGCCCACGGCCGAGCTGGATGCCAAGGTCGACTGGCTGATCGGCCGCATCGTCGACAAATCCCCGACCGCGATCCGTCGCGGCAAATACGCGATGCGCGCCATCGCCTCGATGTCGTTCGACGAGAGCATCGCCTACACCGAAAGCCAGATCGCGCTGCTTGCCATGACCGAGGATGCCAAGGAAGGGCTGAAGGCGTTCAGCGAGAAGCGCAAGCCGGTGTGGACGGGAAAATAGGCGATCCTTTCAGCGCATTGATCGTGCTGCCATCGGCCGACGTGCCATTATTCCGAGGGGAGATTGGCGTTTAGCCGAATAAGGAGAGATCTTGTCCGCTCTTCGCGACGCTTTTTTGTGGCAATGATCAACTGCCTGGCCGTACGCTTGGCGTAGGTTGGCAGTTGGCGACTTGATCTATGACGACCAGCCGCGCGCAACTCTGCATCCGTGAGATCGCTGTCGGCGCCCTCGGTAAATCCTCCGTGTCGGAAAGACCTAAAAGAAAGCTCCTGACGTAGGCCAGCCTCTGTGATGATGGTTTTTACCACACTACGTAGATAGCGGAGATCCTTGCGTGGGGTAATCCATGGTAGCGGGATTGCCGACTGACGATGCGCATGATCACGACGGAATACCAGACCGGAGAGGGTGGTCCTCTTGATCTCGTCGAGTTCCTCCATAAGCTCAGGAAAGAGAGGGGTGCCCGTTTCGTCTGATAGTGGCCACCAAGCCTCCTCTCCGTTCTTCGGATGCACGATTCTGACGCTATTTGGCCGCTCGCTGGGTCGATAATGCGAAATGTCGAAGGCGCCAAACACGTGCTGCTCTCGTTGCAGCCACTCCCACGACAATAAAGCAGCTGTTGCGATCGAGCGGTAATCAAGCTTTCTCGCGGCAGCTCTGAACGCGACGAGTTCGTCCCAAGTTGCGGTCGGTGTGGGCCGTATCGGTTGCCCAGGCGGATGAGATTTTAGTCCCATCCGGGAAAACGGATTGGTCGCTGGTACGATCCTTTCTTGAGCACGCTGACCAACGAACCAAGCACGGCGACAGGCCGCCATAGCCATAGTTACATAGCGACGACGCTCGCGAACGACGACCTCTCCACTGTTATTGACTTTCGTCACAAACAATAATTTTCGATAAACTGCGTCGACGAACGCTTTGGTGAAATCGGACAACTGTTTAGACCCAACGCGACTTCCATCTTTCAGCTCGTGATTGGCGAACAGTGCGAGACTTTTTGTGTAGTGCCGCTGTGTAGCGCTTTCGATTTCGGTCCACTTCTGGTGAGCTTGGAAGACGCCGACGAGCCAATCGAACGTGCCGGGTTCGATAGTCGCCGGCATGATGTCGCTTAGACCCCGTGAGTGCCAACTGTCGAACGCCGGCAAAAGGACTTTCTCTACCCGCTCGACGGCACTTGCGTAATCGCAGCCTAGAGCTTCAGGGTTTAAATCGCAGCCCTGTCGACGAGCCCAGGTTGGGGGTTCAAAATAGTAGGCTATTCTATTCTTCGCCAATATTTTGCGGCGACAGTACCGAGGCAGACGCGGTGCCTTCCCAAGCGATATCACACCAGGCATAAAAGATCCTCCCCCTGCTTAAGATCTCCTTTTCCGATCGACGCTGCGAAGTGATCCATAGTCGCCTTCGACCAAACTGGCTGGCGCAGGCGCCCTGTTCCGCGAAAGCCGATTGGCGGGGACCCGCGATGTCCAGACACCATCCTCGGGCGCGCACCGGTGAGGATCGGGCAAGCCTTTATGACGACATCACCAACAAGATCATCGCCGAGCTGGAGGCTGGGCCACCGAATGGATCGGTGCCATCCTGGCGCGGGAAAAGGTCGAGATCACCCCAGAGGTCAAGGACCATCTGTGGTCGTCCCTGACGTCTCTCGCGTCGGCGCCAATACAGGAGCGCACCCTGACGGGCCTGTCAGTCCTCCTGCAATCGAACTTCTTGAAGCGTGCTCTTCAACCCTATTGCCTTGGCGGTTCGTCCGGGCGCTTGCTTGATGCTGAATTCGAGCGCCTTGGCGAGTCCTCCGTCCAGGCGTTCGAGACTGAAGGCTTGATCGGAACGAGCGCGGCCCCAGCAGTGCTGGCCTACCTCTTTCATCGCATTGGAGATCGGCTCGACGGCCGTCCCACGCTTCTCATTGTCGATGAAGGGTGGCTCGCCCTCGACGATGACGATTTTGCCGGCCAGCTCCGGGAATGGCTAAAGACGCTTCGCAAGAAGAGTGCGTCCGTCATCTTCGCCACCCAGTCGCTTTCGGACATTGATGGCTCAGCGATCGCACCCGCGATCATCGAAAGCTGCGCAACACGCCTGTTGCTGCCGAACGAGCGGGCCATCGAGCCGCAGATCACAGCCATCTACCGCCGCTTCGGCCTCAATGACCGCCAGATCGAGCTTCTGAGCCGGGCAACGCCCAAGCGTGACTATTACTGTCAGTCCCGTCGCGGCAACCGGATGTTCGAGCTCGGCCTCGGTGAGGTTGCACTCGCATTCACAGCGGCCTCTTCCAAGACAGACCAGGCGGCCATCGCACAGCTCCTCGCCGAGCATGGACCTGACGGCTTCGTGCCTGCCTGGCTCCAGCATCGCGGCGCCGCCTGGGCCGCGGACCTAATTCCCAGTCTCGTCAATCTGGAGAAGCCGCAATGAGGCGCCTTGGTCTATTCGCCGCCGCTGGCACGATCGCCCTGACGGTTTGCGTCGTGGCGCCCGCACGAGCGCAGTGGATCGTGTTCGATCCCAACAATTACGTCCAGAACGTGCTGACCGCCGCGCGCGAGCTGCAGCAGATCAGCAATCAGATCACCTCGTTGCAAAACGAAGCGCAGATGCTGATCAATCAGGCGAGGAATCTGGCAAGCCTGCCGTATTCCTCGCTCCAGCAACTGCAATCCTCGATACAGCGGACCCAGCAATTGCTGGCACAGGCCCAGCGGATTGCCTACGACGTCCAGCAGATCGACCGCGCGTTCTCGACCAGCTATGCGCCGGCCAGCGGCAGCCAATCCAGCCAGCTGCTGATCACCAATGCTCAGTCGCGGTGGCAGAATTCTGTCGCGGCGTTGCAGGACGCGCTCCGGGTCCAGGCTGGTGTCGTCGGCAACCTCGATACCAACCGCATCCAGACATCGGCGCTCGTGACGTCGAGCCAGGGTGCCAGCGGCGCCCTACAGGCGACCCAGGCCGGCAACCAGATCCTCGCACTTCAGGCGCAGCAACTCGCCGACCTCACCGCCACTGTCGCGGCACAGGGCAGGGCGCAGAGCCTTGAAGCGGCGCAGCGCGCGGCAGCCCAGGACCAGGGGCGCGAACAGCTCCGGCGGTTTCTGACGCCGGGGCAGGGCTATCAATCCCAGGACGTGCGGATGTTCCACTGATGACCGATACAGGGCCATTCAAAGCGCTATCGCTACTCATTTCGGTCGGGGTGCTGGTCGTAGCAGGCTGCGCGATCCAGCTTCGTGGCGGAGAAAATAGCTCTGCGCCGAAGGCAGAGCAGACCAAAGACGTTGACCGGTCCGAGCTTGCGCGCTGCCGGACCGTCTCTTCCGAAGATGCAGGGGACTATCAGCATTGCCAGAAGGTATGGGCTGAAAACCGCCGCCGCTTCTTTGTCAAGCGGGACGGTGCTGCCGCTGCAGAAACCGCCGTGACACCCGTGCCAAAGGATCAGAGCCGGATGCAGCAAGGATATCCGTCCGTCGGCGTGCCCGAGGAAGCTAAGCCATGACCGGCACCGGCATCATCGACCAGTTCCTTGAGACATTCACCCGCTACATCGATAACGGGTTCGGGCTTGTGGGTGGCGAGGTCGGGTATCTCGCGACGACGCTGGCCGCCATCGACATCACGCTTGCCGCGCTATTCTGGAGCTGGGGCACGGACGAGGACGTCATTGCGCGTCTCGTCAAGAAAACGCTGTTCGTCGGGGTCTTCGCGTATCTGATCGGCAATTGGAATAGCCTCGCACGGATCGTCTTCGAGAGCTTTGCCGGTCTCGGGCTGAAAGCGTCCGGTTCAAGCCTCTCCGCGTCAGACTTCCTGCGGCCGGGAAAGATCGCCCAGGTCGGACTCGATGCCGGAAGGCCGATGCTCGATTCGATCTCGAATCTGATGGGCTACATCAGCTTCTTCGAGAACTTCGTCCAGATCGTCGTTCTCCTGTTCGCATGGGTCGTAGTGCTGCTGGCCTTCTTCATTTTGGCGATCCAGCTCTTCGTCACACTGATCGAGTTCAAGCTTACGACGTTGGCCGGCTTCGTGCTCATTCCCTTTGGCTTGTTTGGCAAGACCGCTTTCGCGGCAGAGCGGGTTCTGGGCAATGTCATATCCTCCGGAATCAAGGTCCTGGTTCTGGCCGTGATCATTGGTATCGGCTCGACCCTGTTCTCGCAGTTCACCTCCGGCTTTGCTGGCGGGCAGCCGACGATCGAAGACGCGATGACGTTGGTGCTTGCGGCGCTCTCTTTGCTGGGTCTCGGCATCTTCGGTCCCGGAATCGCAAACGGCCTAGTGTCCGGCGGACCACAACTCGGCGCCGGTGCGGCTGTCGGTACCGGACTTGCCGCTGGCGGTGTTGTGGCTGCCGGTGCGGGACTTGCCGCCGGTGGTGCTGGTCTCGCCGGCGGCACCATTGCAGGCGCCGCGCGCGGTGGCGGCGCGGTCTTCAGTGGAGTATCCGCCGCCTATCGAGCCGGAGGCCTTGCTGGCGTCCCGGAGGCCGGTGGCTCGGCCGCGATGAGCCCTTTACGCCGCGCAGCGGCTGCGCTCGGCGGGGGTGAGCATGCAGGCGAGCAGGCCGCAAGCACTTCGGCCGAAGGGCCACCCATTTGGGCGCGACGCATAAAACGTACCGAGGCCATTCGGCACGGTGCATCGGCGGCCGGCCACGCGGTCCGCTCCGGCGATCACGGTGGCAGCGGTTCTTCCGTCGATTTGTCCGATGGAGAGCGCTGACACGCAGCCGCTTCGCTTTCGCCATTCGCCTCGCCGTAGCGCCTCAGACCCGCACACTGGACGACTCGAAACCGATCACTTAACCTCAAGGGGCAAATATCGATGTTCAAACGACCGTCAGTTCACTACGGGCGAATGCCTGAGCCGACTACGCCTTACCAAAAGGCAGCTCAGGTTTGGGATGAACGCATTGGATCCGCGCGCGTGCAAGCCAGGAACTGGCGCCTGATGGCGTTTGGCTGCCTGTTGCTGTCCGCGGGGCTTGCGGGCGGACTTGTTTGGCAAGCGAACCAAGGATCAATCACTCCCTGGGTGGTCGAGGTCGATCACCTCGGCCAAGCCCAAAGGGTTGCGCCCGCCAACTTCGACTATCAGCCCACTGATGCGCAGATTGCCTACCATCTGGCTCGGTTTATCGAAGACGTCAGAAGCCTTCCCGCGGACGGGATTGTCCTACGCCAGAACTGGCTCCGGGCTTATGACTTTACGACCGATCGCGGCGCCGCCGCACTCAACGACTATGCGCGTAACAACGATCCCTTTGCCAAGTTGGGAAAGGCGCAGATCTCCGTCGAGGTCTCGAGCGTGATTCGGGCCTCCTCGGAAAGCTTTCGGGTCGCATGGACCCAGCGCACCTACGACAACGGTTCATTGAGCTCGACCGAGCGGTGGACGGCAATTCTCACCGTTGTGATCGAGACGCCGCACGATGCAGAGCGCCTGCGCAAAAATCCCCTTGGCGTCTACGTCCGTGCCATCAACTGGTCGAAGGAGTTGAGTCAGTGACCAAGATGCCGTCCGATGTTCGTTCGAAGGGTCCCATCCTGCACGTCGCGCTCAATTCCACCTGGTCTCACGTCCTGGCCGCGAAGCGAGCACTACTGTCCGTTGTTATCTGTTCATCGGCCCTCGGTGGGTGCGCGACCTACATTCCACCCGAGATCAGCTACGACGCGCAAGTTCCTCCATTGCCGTCGCCGCCAGTGCCGCTCGACGATCGATCGCGACCCCTTCACGTTCCGCCACTCTGGAAGCCGGCTCTCGGCGGCAAAACGGGAGGAAAGGAAGAGCCTGAACCGGTGAACCGCGTTGAGACGGCAAACAGCGCAGCCCGGGTCGAGCCGCGCAAGCGAGGGTATTTTAACGCGGCGCAAATCTACGCGTACAGCCCGGGGGCGCTTTATCAGATTTATGCCGCGCCGGGGCAGATCACGGATATCGCGCTTGAGCAGGGAGAGCAATTGACGGGTTCAGGACCCATCGCGGCCGGCGACACGGTACGTTGGGTTGTGGGCGATACCGAGAGCGGGAGTGGGGACACGCGACGCGTCCATATCCTGGTCAAGCCGACACGCCCATCGATCAATACTAACCTCGTCGTCAATACCGATCGGCGGACCTATTTGATTGAACTCCGCTCTCGCGAGCGGCCCTACATGCCGTCCGTCGCCTGGTATTATCCAGAGACGGTCCGTGAACGCTCGCCTTCAGCTGCTCTGAAGCCGGTTCTTCCAGATTCGGCGCAGCGTATCGCGCGCTATTCGATCGAAGGCGACAATCCTCCTTGGCGGCCGCTCGCTGCATATGACGATGGCCGCAAGGTCTATGTCGAATTCCCGGCCGGCATCGTGCAAGGTGAGATGCCGCCGCTGTTCGTGCTCGGCCCTGAGGGCAGGACCGAACTGGTCAATTATCGCGCCTACGGCAACGTGCTGATCGTCGATCGGCTCTTTGCGGCCGCCGAGCTTCGCCTCGGCGGAAAGCACCAGCAGAAGGTCAGGATTGTCAGGACCGACGGGAGGTCCTCATCATGAAAACCCTGAACGCAAATGATGAGGGGCATGCGGCTCCGACAACACCCTCGAGCGAGCCACCCGACCGATTTCGGCTGAGGGCTGAGCCTCCGCGTGTGACGCGGCTGTCGCGGAAAGTTTTAGCTGGGGGAACAGCCCTCGCGTTGCTTGTCATCAGCGGAGCCGTGTTGTGGTCCCTGCAGAGCAATTATCCCCGATCCCAGACGGCGGACGAGCTCTACAGCACCGACCATCACACCGTTGCCGATGGAATCACGACGCTGCCGAAGGACTACGCGGGCGCTGCACGGCAATTCGTCCCGCAGCTTGGTCCGCCGCTCCCTGGCGACCTTGGCCGGCCGATCCTTGCAGCTCAAGGCCAGCTGGCACCGAGCGGCGCCGATCCCGACCAACAGCGACGAGACCAGGAAGCTGAAGCCGCACGTGTCAGCCATCTGTTCGCTTCGGCCAAGGGGCAAGATGCGCGCCCCCCTACCACCACGGCTGTAGGGAGTGACCGCATCACGCCAGCGAGTCCAGGCAACAGCGACGATGGACTCACTCAGAACAGCCAGGAGAGGAAGCTTGCTTTTGTGAACGCCTCTGTGGACCGTCGTACGGTTAGCCCTGACCGCATCACCAGGCCGGCTTCACCGTATATCGTGCAGGCTGGGACAGTTATTCCGGGCGCATTGCTGACGGGGATCAGATCAGATCTTCCGGGACAAATCGCGGCGCAGGTGACGGAGAACATATACGATTCTCCAACTGGCCGCTTTTTGCTCGTGCCACAAGGAGCGAAGCTAATTGGCAGTTATGACAGCCAGGTTTCGTTCGGCCAGTCCCGCGTTCTGCTGGTCTGGACGCGGCTGATCATGCCGAACGGCCGCTCAATTGTTCTGGAGCGGCAGCCTGGTGCAGACGCCTCAGGCTACGCCGGGCTCGAAGACCAGGTCGACAATCATTGGGGTGAACTGTTCAAGGCCGCGGCACTATCGACCTTCTTGGCGGTCGGGACTGAACTTGGCGTCGGTTCGGACACCGACAGCGACGACAGCGCAATTATCCAGGCGTTGCGCCACGGCGCCTCGGATTCACTGAACCAAACCGGGCAGCAGGTAGTTCGGCGCAGCCTCAACATTCAGCCTACTCTTACCGTGCGACCCGGCTTCCCAGTTCGCGTTGTCGTCAATCGTGACCTTATACTTGCGCCTTACGGAGGGTAGGAGATGCCAAAGCTTAGAATAGGAGCGCTGCCCGACGACAAACCGGTCAAGGTCACCACTGAACTTCCGGCATCAGTGCATCGGGATCTTGTCGCCTATGCGGAGGCCATGGCGCGCGAAAGCGGGCAGCGGATCGATCCGGCAAAGCTTGTCGCGCCCATGCTGGCCCGCTTCATGGCCACGGACCGCGGATTTGCAAAAGCGAGACGGGCCGGTCACGCCCCGGGTGTTGGCGGAGGCGAGGGATAGCGTTCTGCCAACAGATTGAGGAAACGCTTCAGAGCCGGATTCTGATTGTCTTCGCGCCAATGCGCATAGAAGTCCACCCGGCTTGGTCCCGTTCCGTCCTGCAACTCTCGGTACACAACGCCAGCGAAGCTTGCGCCAATATCCGATTCCATAGCCAGACTGAGCCCCATGCCCATACTCGTAAGACTCTTGATAATGCCGCGGCTTACGTCATGGCGCTCTACCTTGGGCCGATCGTCGGGTAGTACGAGCTTCGAAATCAAAAGATCCTCGAGCTCTCGTCCTGGATCATACTCACTTAGAAGGATCTTTTCGTTACGCAAATCTGTCCAATAGACGATCTCGCGTGCCGCCAGGACATGATCCTGCGGCAGCGAGATCAGGATGCGTTCGCTCCAGAGCAATAGTGATCTTGTGTCCTTTGAAGCCGGACGTCCAGGGCTAACGACAACGTCGACGGTTCCGTTACCGAGGGCAGTCATCAAACGAAAGCGTGAGCGTTCCATCGTTGCCAGTTCAAGCCCTGGTAGCAGCTTCTTGAGCTCACCTATCGTCGCTCGCAAATTGCCGGTGGACATGGATGTGAAGAAACCGACGACAAGATGGCCAGTATCGCCGCGGCCACCGGACCTTCCGGCGTCAACGAGCATGTCGACCTGCTCCAGGATTAGCCGTGCAATGCGCAAAATTGCGCATCCGGTCAACGTAGGCTTGATACCCCCGCTTGAGCGCTCAAACAGTGAAGTGCCCACGAGGTGCTCGAGCTGACCGATAGCACGGCTGAACGCGGTGTGCTTGATTGAAAGCGCTTCCGCGGCTCGTCGAAAGCTACCGTAGTCACAAGCGGCGACCGCGAGTCGAAGCTGTTGCAGGTCAATAGCTCTCGCTGCGTTTCGCTGGTCGTTCCTGGTCTCAATTTCCGTCATGTTCATAGCTCGGTAAGCGAACCGCAAGATACCCGTCCCCGCTCTAGGCGGGGACGGGCATATCGTTTGTTGGCCTGGATCGTTCTATGCGGCCGCGGAGATTACTGGCGTCCAAAGGGCCGGTGCCGAAAGCCCGCCGGCTTTACGAAGGCTGGCCAGAGTATCGCGCGAAATCTCGAGGTAACCGGCCACGGCTAAGGTGTTACCAATGGCGGAAGGATTGCCAATGCGCCGCAGGGGCCAACTGGCTCGTCGAAGGATTCGCTCCATACGGACGTCCGTGACGGTAACGATGTCAGTGAGTTGTCTTGAGAGTCCGAACTCGACCATTCCCGCAAACAGCTCGTAAGCAGCACGAGTAAGACCATGATCTCCCTTCGGAGCATCGGCAGCAACATCGATTGCGAATCTACTACTTTCCCAAACGAGAGGAGTTGACGGCGCGGGTTGGTTTTCAAGAAGCGTAGGAAAGGTTTCGCAAAGCATGGTCGGGCCGAGTGTGGGGAGAAGGCGTACGGAACCTTGCACCTGCCCGTTGTCACATAGCTGGACTAGGTAAGCGGGATGCAGTGCATCGAAATCGTCGATCTCCATGTCGCCGCTGGTTTGAACGTCCCATGCCATGCGATGTTTGAAAACGCGATATCGTAACCGATGCATTTCGGCGAGAGTTTCGGCGAACTGGCCATACAAGGACGGTGTGATTAGCTGAATCATAGTCCCTCCAAGGGGTGTGTACATCGTCACCTTTGGACCGGATCACGGGTCTTAAGTCATTACCTGTAGTTGTAGGGGGCTGCGCCCCTAATTTTGCCCTTTTCTTTTCACGGCGGCTAAGCGGGCTACCGCTTCCACAATCGTCCGAACACCGAGTTTTTTCTTCGCGCCTTCTAGGTAGAAGGCAACCGTGTTGCGCGAGATGCCGAGAATGCATCCAATCTCCCAAGCGCTCTTGCCCCGAGCTGCCCACTCCAAGCATTCGAACTCGCGCGGGGATAGGCATGCCCCCTCTATTTCGTGTACATTTGCTAGCTTTCGGCGGGTATGAGCATGGAAATACATCGCCATAAGCTGAAGAACGCGTCCATGCGATTCGATGAACCGTTCGAATTGTGGGCGGCTCTGGTCAACGGCAAAGGTCAATGCAGCGATGGGGCCGTGGCCATCGTGAATGGGCACCGTAAAGCCAAACCGAATTCCGAATTCCGCGGCCTCTTCGAAAAGCCGATGCTGTGCTTTCGATGTGAACTTCGAGTTGAAATTAACCCCCCATCGAAAGGGCTCGGGGTTTCGGAGAGCTTCTCCGATGACGGGATCAAGCACTTGATAATTGTTTCGTAGATAGTGTGCTACCCACCGCGATGGATATGTAGAGATTAGGCGCGGTTTGCCTTTGCTTGAGTGCTGGAGAGCTAGATAGGCAAAACACGATAGGTCCAAAGCGGTCGCTGTGTCCGCCATGGCTTTGGAGAAGTCTTGGAGATCTTCTGCGGTCGCTAGGAGATCAATGAAATTTTGAAAGATGCGGTGCATCGCTGCCAAGCAAGCCGTGCATGGTGCGAGAGCAGAGATCTCGCCCAATTCGTTGATTGTGCCCACAACAAGTGACCAAAGAGCCGCGCTTCGCGGCCAGTGAAGTCAGGGCAAAACCCTCTTGTACCAAACACCACAACGTCGTGTCTCGTACAGTTTGTCTTTGCCTATTCTCATAACGACCCCGGCATTTTGTGCCGAAATCGCAGCCGTCACCCCCAAAGCGCCGAATGTGATGCGGCTATGCAACTGGCCAGGGGCCTGCATGTGCCGGGACACTGCGTTGACCGGCCAGAAAGGCCAGTTTGCCGACCAAGCTGATCATCGACCAAGAGACTCACCGGATCATCGGCGGTGTGATCGTTGGCCCGCAGGCTGGCGACATGATCGGAGAACCTGTCCGGCGATCGAGATGGGCGCCGATGCAATTGATATCAGCAAAACCATTCATCCGCATCCGACGTTCGGAGAAACAATAGGCCTTGCTGCCGAAGTACGAAGGTGTTTGCACGGATGTGTTGCGGGGAGCGAAGAGGTCGACCAAGCGCGCGAGCCACTAGAAATTCAAAACATGAGCCTGCCATCAGGTGTCTCGCTGCCGATCGTTCATATGGGACCCGAATATGGCGGGAACTTCTCGGAGGGAGGTCAAGGTACCTTTGAGCGTTCAGGAGGAGGAATTTGCCGCGGCATGTCGATACGTCGTTCTGGAGAGAAGACCTGATCTAGCAGCATCCATCGTCATTGCAGACAGCCAGCTCAGGATTGGGAATGATCCGCATGTTCGGTCGCATTTGTAGAACTCGGTCTTGCCAGATTGGTGCGAGTTCTACATCTCGCAATCGAAGGCAAGGCGATGGCGCTGGAAAAAGTGCCTAGGCTCCTGTTCGACCTGTCGAGCTTCAGAAGAAAGACGCTCCGCGCGCTAGGTAGAGACGATCGAGGACAGTACCTCGGGAAATAGGCGCGATTTCGTCAGCGCGCGATTTAAAGGAATGGACACTCATCATCGCAACGCGAACCCAGGCAGTCATCCTCGGCAGAACCCTCGGCGATTGGGAGCTCTGAATTGCAAAAGCAGGTATGGCGGCGCGGGCATTGCGAGATCTGAGCCGGGCGATGAAATGAGCTGTTCTGGACGTGCGGAGCCTGGTGATCGGGACCCTTCAAGTTTCGCGCGCGCTTTTTGGTGCAGTCGAAATCGTACCTCGCGTCAAATGCCGAAAATGGCGCTGAGAGCTGCGGACTTCAGCACAAAATGCGGTCTGATGTGCACGATAGTATGCTGCCGGATGTCGTTCGTTAGATTTCCGCGATCGAATTCTGCATTCGGCGTTTGCGAAAGATATCCGATCTTTCGTTTCCTCCCTCTACTTGGCCCGGCGCGATCGGCGGGCCCTTTCTCAAGGTCTGGCTACATCTGGTGCCGCGGCGAAACGGCGCTATTTCGCGATTCTTGCTTGCGCTTACGGTAACAAACGCTAGTTGTTTCTATGCTCCGGACCAGACTACGAATCTAAGGGGCGGACGTTCGAATCGTTCCGGGCGCGCCATTCAGCTTTGCTTTCATTAAATTTTCTTGGCTCCGGCTGAACGCGTTACCGAGCGTTACCGTAGAACGTCCATGGTGTTTGGCGGTGCGTTGCGGTTTCCAACATTGACTTGCACCGTCGCAGTCGTTCCGACGATCAGGCGATCGACATCTTTGCGCGGGATGCGGACCCGAAGCGGAATGCGCTGGGCGAGCCTGACCCAGGAGAACGATGGATTGACGCTGGCGAGCAGGCTTGACCCCAAACTTCGATCGCGGTCCTCGATTCCGCCAGCGATACTCTCGACCCGACCGCTCAGCGTCGTTCCGCTCATCAGCTTCACCTCAACGGCGTCACCGAGGTGGATCCGCGGGATCTTGGTCTCCTCGAAATAGCCTTCGACACGCACGGTGTCGATGTCGATCAGCGCCATGATGCCGCGCCCCGCGGCGAGATAGGTGCCGGGCCGTAAATCGAAATTGGTCACGCGGCCGTTCGCGGGCGCCCGGATTTCGGATCGATCGAGATCGAGCCGCGCGATCTGAAGGTCGGCCACGGCCTCACCATAAAGCGCCTTGGCTTGCAAATCTGTAGCGCGGATCGTCTCGCGCTGTTGCTGCGACACGACACCTTCGCTCAGCTTCTCGTATCGTGCGCGGTCGCTCGCTGCCTTCTCCGCGGCGGCTTCGCGGTTGGCCAGAGACGCCTCTGCTTGTTGGACGGCGAGGCGGAAACGGTCGGGATTCAGCCGCAGCAAGATATCGCCCTTGCGGACGACCTGATTGTCCCGGACCAGCACCTCGTCGACCAGCCCGGAGACATCGGCGGCAACGGCGATGATGTCGGCGCGGACGCGGCCGTCCCGTGTCCATGGCGCCGCCTCATAATGCTCCCACATGCCGATGCTGACCGGTGCCGCGACGCTCACCATCAGGACAGTGAGCATCATGCGGGGAAACATCGAACTCATCGTTGTCATAGCGGCAGCTTTCCCAGAACAGCGTAGAAGATCTTGGTCAGAATGACGAAGACGGCGAAGTCGAACAGCGCGGGGTGCCACGCATACCTTCGAATATGGACGCCGATGAATTTGCGGTTGGCCGCGGAGGCGATAGAGCAGGCCGCGAGCGCACAAGCACAGGCCAGCGCAAACGTCGGAACGTAGACGCCGGCAATGGCGATTTCCTCGTTCATGGCATGGCCTTTCTGGACAAAGCATGAGCATCCGGAAACATCGTCCGACGCAGGCCGATCAGCGCGAGCGTTCGCTGCTGGCAGGCGGTCGTGTCTTTGCGCGTGTCGCACAGCGCGTTGTCGATCGCGGCCAGAAGGGCGCGCGCATCGTCAGGCTTCAGTTTCGCGTTGCCGCGGGCCAGCCAGCGGAATGCCTGCGACAGCATCGGCAGAAGCTGCTGGAGGCCAGGGTCGCTGCGCGCGTCCTCGTGCACTGCGGCTTGCCTGAGCGCGAGCAGATCGAGGCCGATTTGCAGCGCGGCCAAAGGACGGGCTTCCACCGCGATGTCCGTCGTCGCGCCAGCCAGCCGAGGGATCACCAGGCCGAATCGATCAAGCATGATGCTGGTCCATCTGGCGCGGCTCATCGGCCGCCGTGCAGCAGCCAGCCTCGCCAGACCGGACCAGCCGTGGCGCAGCAGACGCTGCGCCGCTCCCGATGCCGACAGTGAACGCAGCAATCGAATTGCGATGAACGCTGTGAGAAGTCCGATCATCGCAGCCGCATTGCTATTGATGAACAGAGCGAAGTCGGCGCTGAATTTGTTCTGGAGGTCGAGCGCGCTGATCAGTCCGAGACCGAGCGCCAGCGCCTTGACGAAATGCCGGGGATTGGCCTGCAGATAGCCGATCACCAGAAAGGTCGGCGCCAGCGAGAACACCAGCATCGGAAAGCCGGTGATGGCCGGGAAGATCACGAACAGGTAGATCGCGGCGATCGGCAGGCAGGCCAGCGTCCAGAGCGCGGAGCAAATCAGCGTTGGCGCGGGATCGTCGAGGCTGCTGTAGAGCGCCGCGGCGATGGCGGCGATTTGCGTGGCGACGCCGCCTTCCGGCCAGGCCGTCGTGATCCAGACCGTGCAGCAGCCGAGCACGGCGACGCCAAGAGCCACGACCGACAGAACGGCAAGGCCGGGATCGCTGTGCAGGCGTCGCCTCACGTGTCGATCCCGCAGGCCAGCTTGGCTCCAAATGGCAGGGTGAGCACCGCTGTGCAATGCGCGCGACAGGTTTCGCGCGGCAGCCAGCGCTTCGATCAGCGTGGCCAATCTGGCCGCGGTTCCGGCCTCGATCAGCCGATCCCATTCGCTGCGATCGTTGCAACAGGTCGCTTCGAACGATGTGCACTTTCTGATCAGTTCGTCGGAAGTGGCCGGTGATCGCTCCGGCGCACGTGTCCAGTCGGCGAGTTCAGACAGCAGGTGGTTCAACTCGGCCGAGCGCCGCTCTCCCAAGGCGGCGAGTCCGTCCTCCACCGACAGCAGCATCGGCAAGACCAATGCGAGCTGGTCCTGCACGGCACCGATGGCGCGCAGGTCCGGCTTGCTCGCGGCGGTGTCGTAGCGCAGGTGCGTCGACAGGATCTCGATTTGCGTGATGTCCGCAGCGAGCTTCCAGCGCCCCGTATTCGGTGCCTTGTCGACGCGCGCGCAGAGCACATCGGTGGTCCGGGCGAAGGCGTCCGACAATGCGGCGCAGAGGGATTTCAGCACAGAAGTAGTGACGTCGCGCGGGAACAGCAGGGTGTGCACCAGGGTCGCACAGCCGATGCCGAGCAGGATCTCCTCGACACGCGACAGCGCGGTCACAAATACCATCGCCGGAACGTGGACGCTCGAGAACGCGATTGTCGTCGCGGTGTAGCCTGCCAGCAGGAAAGCATAGCTGCGCGGCGTGCGGTCCTGCAAGGAGATATAGAGGCAGAGTCCGGCCCATGCGGTAACGGCAACCGACAATAACGCGGGTTGATCGACCAGGATCGGGACCAGCGCCAGCGCCGCGCAGGCGCCCAGCAATGTCCCGACAAAGCGGTAGACGGCGCGTGACCGAACCGCGCCGGCGAACGGCTGTGCGGTCAGATAGACCGTGAGCATCGCCCAATACGGCCGCTCCAATCCGAGCCGGAAGGCAAAATAGATCGCGAGTATTGCCGCGATGAAGGAGTTCGCCGAGAACAGCGCCCATTTCGGATCGAGCCGGCCGGGCGCTGCTGCTGCGAGAAGCCGAGACAGAAATGGTGAAGGCATGATGTGATCGTCCGTGAAGCACGGAGACCATAGGCGTTGCTGCGTCGAGAGATTTTCGTTATTCTGCCAATTAATTGCTAAAGGATGACAATGCGCGGCACGCTCTATCAGCACTATCGGCGGTTCGATCCTGACATTTTGGACCGTCCGATCGTGGCCGGCATGGTGGATACCCGGGAGCAGGAGGACGAACTGCCGGTTCATATCCATCGCAAGGGACAGCTCGTCCTCGCCCAGCGCGGCGGTGTGACGTGCGAAGTGCCGAGCGGCCTGTGGATGGTCCCGCCGCGCTGCGGCGTCTGGATTCCCGGCGGTATGCCCCACAGCAATCGCGTCAGCGGCAACGCCAGCCTGCTGTTTCTCTATGTGGACATGGATGCGGCGAGCGTGCCGCAGGAATGCTGCACGCTGTCGATCTCACCGCTGTTGCACGAGCTGATCCATCGGTTGGCGACGCTGCCCCCGCTCTACGATCCCGACGGCCCGCCCGCGCAGATCGCCGCGGTGCTCCTCAACGAGTTGATCGCCATGCCGACCGAACGGCTGCATCTTCCGATCACGCGGAGTTCGAAACTGCGTATGATCGCCGATGCCTTGATGGACAATCCGGCCGACCGTAGGACCGTGGCGGAGTGGGCGCAAGCCGTCGCGCTCGGCGAGCGGACGCTGATGCGCATTGTGCTCGCCGAGACCGGCATGACCTTCAGTCGCTGGCGTCAGCAGCTTCAGATCATCGTCGCCATCCAGAAATTGTCTGCTGGCAACACGGTTCAGTCCGTGTCCGAGGCGCTCGGCTACGAGTCGGTGAGTGCGTTCATCACCATGTTCAAGAAGGCGCTTGGCAAATCGCCGGCGCGCTACTTCTCCGAGCGCGAGGCCGGCCAGGCTGGCCCGGGGGAGACCTGCCGCGAGACGAACTGCAAGCTTCGCCGGATGCCTGAGGTGCGGGACGCGCTTAATGGACTTTCGCAACGCGGATGGCTGGAGTTAGAGCGCTTCGTTTCGGACGATCTCGATGCCGAAGCCTGACAGTCCCTTGAAGTGATGCGTCGACGACGTGAGGTGACGGATGGAGCTGATCTTGAGATCCCGCAGGATCTGGGCGCCGACGCCGATCTCGCGCCATTGCCGATTACGGTCGTCTTCGCGCGAACTGATCGGGCCTAGCGGCGCAGGCGGAACGCCCGCCGCGCCGTCGCGCAGATAGACGAGCACGCCGCTGCCATTGTCCTTGAAGCGTTGCAGAATGACGTTCATCTTGGCCTGTTCCTGACCCGAGAACAAATCGCGCAGGATGTGGGGTTTGTAGAAGCGCGTAAGGACGTTGGTGCCGTCGCCCAGTTCTCCGTAGATATAGGCGACGTGATGAATGGGGTCGAACGGCGAGCGATACGAATAGCCCTGGAGCGGGCCGATCGGGCTCTCCGCCGTGACGCTCGAGACGCGCTCGATCAGCGTCTCGCGGGCCTGCCGGAAGCTGATGAGGTCTGCGATGGTGACCTGTTTCAGCTTGTGCTTGTCGGCGAAAGCGGCGACTTGCGGCCCCTTCATCACCGAGCCATCGTCGTTCATCAGTTCGCTGATGACGCCGACCGGCTCGAGACCTGCCAGTCTGCACAGGTCGACGGCGGCCTCGGTGTGACCCGAGCGCATGAGTACGCCCCCTTCTTTTGCGATCAGCGGGAAGACGTGTCCCGGCCGGCAAAAATCGCCGGCGCCAGCGTTGGGGTTGGCGAGTGCACGGCAGCACGAGGCCCGCTCTTCGGCCGAGATGCCCGTACCGTTATCCGGCCGGTAGTCCACTGACACGGTGAACGCCGTGGTGTGAGCCGAGTCGTTGTTGACAACCATCGGGTCAAGCCGCAGGCGTCTCGCGTCTTCGAGGGTAATCGGAGCGCAGACGATTCCCGATGTATGGCGAATGATGAAGGCCATCTTCTCAGCGGTACACCGCGAGGCGGCAACGATGAGGTCCCCTTCGCCCTCGCGATCGTCGTCGTCGGTGACCACGACGATTTCGCCGTCGGCGAGCGCCTGCAGGGCCGCTTCGATCACACCCGTCATCTCGGTCGCTCTGCTCGCTGGAACCGACGGGTGCTCGCGTTGGGTCTTGTGCGGATTGTCAGGCTCGCAGCGCCGCTCGAGCACTCTGCCGATCTTAACTTCACCATTATTGTCAACTGGCCGGAGCGCATGGCGGGGCGCCTCATAGTCTTTCCACGCTGTAGCTGGGACGATTGGTGTCCAGCCCGATCGGCGCATCGGACAGCAAAGGACCAGTTGGGTCGTATCGGGGTCTTGGTGAGCGCTCCAGAGGGCGCGAGGGGTTGGCGCAAGCCTTGACGGTGACCGGCCGATTGGTGTCGATCGGCAGCACGGTCTTGTACGAAATGCGCTTGAGGGCCAGATTTGATCGAATGCTGCTGACGCCGGGGATGCGGGATAGTTTGTTGACAATCAGGTCTTCGAGATCTTCGATGTCGGCCGCCATGACGCGGAGCATGTAGTCGCTCTCACCGGTCATGAGATAGCATTCCATTACCTGGGCCAGCCGGTCGATGGATCGTGTGAAATTCTCGAGGGACGTCTGGACCTGCTTTTCCAGCTTGATCTGGATGAAAGCCGTTACACCAATGCCGAGCACGGCGGGATCGAGAAGGGCGATCCGTCGATCGATCACACCGAGCTTTTCGAGTGTTCTGACGCGTGCCAGACACGGCGACGGCGAGAGATTCACGCGTGATGCGAGCTCGACATTGGTCAAGCTCGCATTCTGCTGGAGCTCGTTGAGGATCTTGATATCTATTCTGTCGAGAGAGGTCGTTGACATCGCGTATCTCCCAATTATGGCAGTCTTCTGCGGCGTGTATCACCGTCGTTTGCGGGGTGATGACAATCGCGTGGTAAAAGCTAACCGCAATTGCGCTTGTGGGATTTCGACAAATCATCGACTTATATTGAAAAACCGTCAACCTTCGCATTGTGCATTGCGATCAGGAGGTTAGTTGCCTACTTCTGATACATTTTTTGCCTATGCGATATGCAGGCCGACGTTGATCCGCGGATTCGGTCAAGATGTAATGCCCGCCGCTCCATCGATTGGCTCCCCATGTCACTTGACGGGATGTGCAGCAGAGCTCGATGTCGAGAGCTGCCCTGTTTCGTACAACCGCCTGTCGTCGCGTGTGGCCCTGGTCCCACTTCGCTGACCACGCCGCGGGCGTTGCGTGAGACAAAAGGTTCGGCAGCAACGACGCCCACCCTCGTCAACCAGAAAATGGCAAAGATCGGCCGGATGCAGAGTTGGATCTAGCACTACTTTGGCAGATTGTTGATTTTGCCGCGATTTATAGGATTCCCGAATCAATTGTTCAATGAT
>NZ_JADPJQ010000057.1:0-8203 GCF_023073515.1 Bradyrhizobium sp. 17
GGCGCAACGCAACAAACACATCACTCAGCACGGCAAGTCCAGGCGTCCCTCGCACCTCAACTCGTGCCCCCTGGAGCTCAACCGTCACAACGGCTGCTTCCGGCGATCCGGAGGGAGCTGCAGCCGCCGATGGCGACGATTCCGACACCAACGGCACAAACGACAGTGCACCCGCCGCAGCTGGCAGCACCAATTGACCCAAACGCGCCCGGCGCCGCCAGTCATGCACCTGCTGGGGCCGGCAGCCATGGCGACGTGCGACATCTGTTACAACCGCGCCCGGCTCAAGGCTTTCCGCGACAATCTGCGCCTTCAAATCATCTGGCCACTGTTTCCGGCCGCCGCCGGCGTACACTTCTATGCGCGGTGACAACGGTCGTCTTATGTCGTCCGAATGGTCGTCCATTGTGAGCACCCTTGCAGAAGATGACACTTCTAACGGCGCTCACAGGTCTACGCACAAACAATCTGGTGGGCCTCGCAGCCCCGCTTACGTCCGTCCTCTGCGGCCTCGGGGTCCTCTGGCGGCGGGTCACCTGGAGGTAGTGGCGGACCTGGGGGGCGCCGTGGTGGCTCATCTGCTGCTGGAAAGCCATCCGGCGGGGGCGGCAGATCGGGCGGAGCGACCGGTGGCAAAGGACCTTTCGCGACAGGAGGGAACTCCGGAAATCCGGCCGCATATGGAGGGGTCGATTGTGCAGATGAAGAAGACGACGAGCGGAGGCACAAGCCCGAGTGCGAGCGAGCCGCCACTCGACTTTCGAACGCAACCCGCTCCGAGCCTTAACAACGGTTCGATCCGCTGTTGTTGCAAGCTGAGCAGCCAGACCCAATGGAGCGTGCCGCGCGCCGGGGCACATGAGTACTTTTTTAACGCGCCGCCGCGTCATCGGCAACGCAGCATGCCGAATTAGTCGCGTTTTCCTTTGATTGCATATTTTTTTTGCCCACGTCAAAGCTGGCGGAATTCTCGCGGACATATTGCTAGGAGACCTCACATGAAAATCTGCGCTCGAGTGGACAACCCTGCCGCTGTTCTTCGCCAGCGTCTCGAAGCCCTTGCCTCTCAACTCGCAGAACTTGAGAGTCTCAGGGGCCGGGTGGATCGAGAAGAGAACCATCAGCGCGAGCTGCGCCAGTCCGGCTATCTCAGACGACGAGCAAGCTCAGAGTGCAACCGAGCGGTCGCTGCAACGTCGCAGATCTAAAGCTCCGCCTGGTCGCAGCCCATCAAATTATTTCAGCGAGAGTCCGAAAGCGAACGGATGTTTCGAATTTAATCGATCATATTTGGCTTCGGCAGGGGGTGAGCGGTTCATCCGCAGCAGCCTCCGGTCACGCCGGTAACAGGGGCGCTGGTTTTCTGGCGCAGTACGTGCCGGGAGCGGGGAGTCTTCAATCCATTAACTAGTTTCGCTTGAAAGGATGAAAGCTCGTGAATGATGCCAATGTGAAAGTCGAAACGCAGGCCGATCCGGTGAATGAGAACACGAATGGTGCAAAACCAAGGATCGATTTGCCGCTTTTGAATTTCCAGGAACTCCTCCGTGGATTCGCCGAGCAGGGCGCCGCACAGACCAAGAAAAATATCGCGAGCATGAAAGCGACTTCCGAGGAGATCAGCGACATTCTCCGTGAAGCCTGCTCTATGAACGCCAGAGGGGCCGTCGATTACGGCGCCAAGGTCATCGAGATTTCCAAAGACAATACCAGGGCCACCCTGGAGTTTTTATCCCGGCTCGCTGAGACCAGGTCGCTGCTGGATATCGTGCATCTTTCGACCGCCCGAAGCCGCGAGGCTTTCGAAGTCGTCTCCGCACAGAATCGGGAGCTTTGGGAGCTCGCGCAGAAAGTTGCGATCGAGACGATCGAGCCCATCAAGACCAGCTTCAATAGGGTATTTCACAAGACCGTCTGAACCGAGGCTACCGGCCGCGCGGTTCGACTGGACAGGCATCTCCGCAACGGGGGGCGCTCGGTCCAGTCGATGGCGGGCCAACGTGCTCAGGGTCCGCAACAGATTGCAGGAAATCAAGATGGGTGTGGTGATGATCAAATGCCCGGAAACGGGCGACGCCATTTCGACGGGTATCGAAACCGATCGCGAAAGGTTTCGCTGCAGCGCGGTATTCTTCTCGCGCACCTATTGTCGGGTTTGCGCGGCTACACACGAGTGGTTCGCGCGAGAGGCCTGGGTCTACGAGCCTGCCCTGGATAGTCGGTTGCCGGGCGGCTGGTAGGCGTCTCGTGCCGGCGCGGCGTGAATAAGTCCTGCTCCGCCACGCGAGATTATCCGATCGATCCTGCGGCTCATCACCTTGTAGCACTCGCATGCCACGGCTTCGAGCCGCGGCCGGTCAATCTCGAGCTGACCGCGGCGGTTGGATTTCAACGCTCTTGACACGCGCAACGCCCTCACAACATGCGTGACCGTGGTGCGTCGGACGCCCAATAGCTCCGACATAGTCTCCTGGGTCAAAGGGAGGAGATTGCTGCCATTCGCCCGGTCGTGAATTTGAAGCAGCCAGCAGGCCATCCGAGCTTCGACGGAGTGCAGTGCATTGCAGGCCGCGACGTGCTGAAATTGCGTCAGCAGCGATCTCGTGAAGATCTGCACCATGGATGCGATCGCGGGGCTGCGACCCAGCGCCGGCAGAAATTGCGCCGCCGGGATCTGCAGCACGGCCCCTGGGACGCGGACCACCGCCGTCAGGGGGGAGCGGGATGCGCCAAGCGCCGACGTCAGACCGATGGCACCCTCATGGCCGACCAGCCCCGTGGCGACGGTCTGCCCGTTCGGCAAGTCCACAATAAACGCAATCGCGCCACTGCAGGGGAAGAGAAGGTGATTGATCCGGTCGCCCGATCGGACCAGCACTGCGTCGCGCTCGAGCACGACTTTCCGCAGATGAGGTGCAAGCAAGCCAAAATCCGCCGGCGGCAATGCTGCTAACAATCGATTCTCAACTCTGGTCGCGTGATCCATCATAGGATAGGTCCCTGACGGATGGCCGGTGCTGGGACGAGGCCGCTGGTGCCCAACTGGCCGCACAACTCAACAGGGGTCCAACCAGTCACCGGAGATATGGTTCCCTTTGTGGAGTCGTGCGTGTGCGACGGCACCGCCACGCACGATCCCGCTAGATCCTGCGATTGGCTCCAACTGGAGACCGGCAGGCTCGCGGGCATTGCAGTTGATGTCGGCCAAGCCTATCGCTCGTCCGGAAAGAGTGTCATCGGAGCGGACGCTCTATGCCTGTGCGACGGATGCCAATTTTTGGCTGAATATGCTCAGGCGGCGACCGCCTAATCATTGAACGTTCTTAACTCGTGGCTGACTCTTAATCAGCGGATCCTAGGTTCGAGCCCTGGTGCGCCCACCATCCTAGCGATTGGCCCCGCGTGTGGAGGGCGCGCAACAAGCCTTCCCGGGAGCGGGTCCTCTCCCTGCTCGTCGTGGGTGCCAGCGTGTTGGGCGGAAGCACCGTGTTGCTGATACAGGCGCTACCACCATTGCTTCACGGATTTCTATAGAGGCGCAAACCGGTTTTGACCGCAGCCGGGGGCAACCGCCATTCTGGCAACGGGAAATTCCGTAGTGATCTCAATGGCCAAAAACGCCGAAAATGGCAGAACGGCCTTTGAAGACACTACAGTATTTCGAGACTTCTCACCTGGAACATTGCCGGAAAAGGCCGCGACGGCGTGACCGATCTGGCGACGATCGTTGCCGTCGCCCGACAGACGCTCGATGCGGACGTGTTCTGCTTCCAGGAGGTGAGCGCGCCAGCATTGGCATGCTACAATTCAAGGGGCGATCGAGGGTCCTCTGCTTGCATTGATTGAGAGCGATGCCGAGCCAGTACCACTATTTTCTTGTGCCGATTTGATCAACTGCAGGTAGGGAGTGCGCAGAATGATTAAGGCGATTTTATTTGCTTCCTTTGCTCTGGCTTTGGTCGGAGGCGGTGTACAGGCTCAGCAGGGCGCGCCTCGCCACCCGCAAAAATTGGAAAAAAGCCAGCAGCTCGCTAGCGAACGTGGTTTTTCGAGGCGGGCGGAAGAGGAAAGGGACAAGGTCGCGCAAGCGGGAGTTCGTGATCGCCTGCATGCATGGGAAGCAAAACTGACCAGGCGCTTTGTCGAGCGGCCATTTTCGGACGACCCACCGGTCCACGCTGGCGGCCATACGGCGAAGGCCGCAGCGGGAGGTTAAATCGCTGCGGCCCCGCGTGGTCAAATGAAGCCGGGTTAAAAGGACCAAGTGAAATATGCAGCCAGCCCCTCCGAGGCCGAGGTACAGATGCTGATCAAAATGATCAACGGAGGTTCGACGGCGGCCGAGCTTGGGAGGTATATCGCGTCCGTCAAACGTGTGGCCGCGGACATGGGCCTTTTGCTCGAAGCGCGAGGAGCGCTTCACAAAGACGCAGACGTATCAGCTGCTTCTAGAATCGCACTATGCTTGACTTAGCCAAACCTTAGGGGGAAAGCAGCGAATGGTTAGGCTCGGCGCGTCTCACCGGACACGGACGCGTCGGGCCCCGAGTCCGTAATCGCGCATACGTAGGCTGGCGGCGCCTTGCCCTTGGCAAAATACGCGTTGGCTAACGAGCGCTCGAGATTGAGGCCGCTTGCCGCTGCTAATCCGGCCTGACCTCCGCCCCTCGGTAGCCGCACCCGGCGCACACACACAGCGCGGCGCTAACGGCGGTAACGGCCTGCCGAGAATTCCTAGATCGGCGGCAGCGCATTGCAAGGCGGCGGCATCGCATCCGGCTTGAGCAGAGCTTACGGCGATGCGCTGACCATCTCCGGCGACGCTCAGGGCGGCGACGACAGTCTGACCGGAGGCAATGTTCCAAGCCCGGTTCCTGCCGGAACATACGATACCATGCTTGAGGCGATGCGCAGACCATGTCTGACAACGCGCGTGGAGGGAACGATCAGTTGATCAGCGGCACCGGAAAAGATGACATGTGGGGCGACGCTCAGGTGATGCTTGGGCGCGCGAAAGGAGGCAACGACACCTTCGTGTTCAACGTCAATAACGGGCACGACAAAGTCGCGGATCTTGGCCAGGGTCTTTGTTAGGAACCGACTACATCGATGTCGCTGCGCTTGGTATTGAGGACTTCAGCGAACTTACGATCTCGGCATTTGACCCGACAGCACACGAAAGCACGATCACGTTCAGCGCAGGCAACGAGGTGCTCGTACACAGCGAGGAAGCACTCAGGCCTCAGGATTTCATATTCGCGCCGCATGGCCTCTTGCTGACCTAGAAGGCAAGTGGCCAAGTCCTCTGGGCTGACGTGCGCCGGCTTTTGTTCGTTGCGCGTGGAGCAAATACACCGGTTCATCAACTAACCAGGTTGCTATGTAGTCGCGTAAGGCGCCTTCCGCGGGAATCTTGGGGCTGGCCAGCGCGTTAAGCCGCTCCTCGGCAACCGCTGCGCGTTCTGTTCCTTTGGTACCGTTCCGTGTCCGCCAGTTCAGGAGAATGGAAATGCTTGCTGTAGACCGGCTGCCTGTTGCAGCAGCCGGCCAGGAACCCTTTTAATTGGATTTGATTTTCTCAGACAGGCGGGCTCAGCCCTCTTTGTGACGGTCTGTTTGCGAAAATGAGTTCGGTAGACGTGGTTGTTCCCTGCTTCCGGTATGGGCGCTTCCTGCGAGAGTGCGTCGAGAGCGTTTTGACGCAATCCGGCCCCGAACTGCGCGTGCTTATTATCGATGATGCGTCGCCGGATACTACAGCGGAAGTTGCGGAAGGGTTAGTCTGCTCCGATCCCCGCGTCAGTTATTGCAGGCACACCTCGAATCAAGGGCTGATTGCTACCGCCAATGAAGGCATCGCCTGGGCGAGAGCCGACCACATGCTTCTGCTGTCTGCGGACGATTACCTGTTGCCCGGTGCCCTTTCGAGATCAGTCGAGCTGATGGACGATCATCCGTCCGTCGCTTTCACCTTCGGCGGCGCGGTTGTTCTTGATCAACGGGGGGAGCGTTCGCGGCGTCGAACAGGCGTGGGATCGAGAACCCGTGTTTTGTCCGGACTTGATTTCATTGCACTTAGCGGCGCAAAAAACATTGTGCTGTCACCAACCGTCGTGGTTCGCACATGCCTGCAGAAACGCGGTGGGTATTTGGCTGATTTACCCTACGCCTCTGATATGGAAATGTGGTTACGGCTGGCCGCCCACGGCGATGTCGGGGTCATTGCCGCTGACCAAGCCGTGTATCGAGCGCACTCGGCCAATATGTCAAGTGAGCCTTCGCGGGAGCAAGACCTGCTCCAACGCAAGGCAGCGATAGAACATTTCCTGGATAGTAGCGCCGCGAGGTTCACCAACGCTGCTGATCTTCGTATCCGGATGAACCACATGTTGGCACTTGAAGCGATCGGCTGCGCAAGCGCTGCCTTCAATGAAGGCGCGATGGAGAGCTCAGCACGCCTGTCTAAACTTGCCCTGAGTATTGATCCGAGCGTTCGAAGATCGCGTCGTTGGTGGTTTCTCGCCTGCAAGAAGGTCGCGAGAATGGCAGCTGGTGCGGCCTGCAGTTGAATGGTTTAGATCTATCGTGCGGAAGGACCACCGCTGAACACCGCCAAAACGATTGGGCTTCTATACGACCTTGTTAGTTTCGTTCGCGCCTGGCCATACCTCAGCGGATTTACGGCGCTGCCGTCGATAGCTCGTTGTTGGGCCAGTGTGGATGCGACGCCTGTTTATGAATAGGAAATCGACCTCGATCAGCGTGGGAAAGGAGTAGTGCGTCGGAAGGACTGCATTTATGGCAAAGCCTCGTTCTTCGTAAAATGTTACGGCTTCTCTCAGGCTCGGTTGGTCTTGGTACAACGGAGCGATTGCCACTTCGGATTGGAGGCCATAGAATTCTGAGAGCATCTCGCCGGCTCCCGCGGCAACGGAGAGGTCATGCCCTTGAGTATCCATTTTCAGGAAGGCACCGCTTGAACCCAAGCGTTTTCTGATATTTGCGAAAGTAATCATCGAGCGTGTCTGTGTCGATGCCGATTCTTTCTGACGCGGCTATATCCCGCTCAAACACGCCACCCGACAGCGGCGTATGCAGAGGCGATAGTGAATGGGGCGATACCACATTAAATTCGACATGCCGTCGCGTTGAATCCAATGCAACGCTCTCAACATACCAACTCGCGTCGTAGACAGCTTTTGCGCGCAGCGCCTTTGCGAGTCGCGGGATAGGTTCAAACGAACAATCTGGCCGTCGTAACCGATAGATCTCAGCAACTCGGCATATTGCCCCTCGTTTGCGCCCACGTCGAAAACGCAATCGACGTCGAGATAGACGAGCAGTTCGCGGAGCGCATGCTTCTCATGCAGCAGGGGGAAACGATGCGCATGCGCGATTCCAATCGACATCTTGTTAAAGGCGATATCCTGCAGGAGCCGCTTAAAGGTCAGCATGACTGCCACTCAGGGGTTTTCCAGCTATTGACGTTCCTGTAGGCATTAACTATAATTAAATGCAAATTAAAGCGCAGTAAATCCGCAAAACAAGATTTGACCCGTTTAAAAATGTGGAGCAGGACAATGAAGATCGCCTCGGGAGTTTTGTCTGCATTAGCTCTGGCCTTCACTCTAATAATTTCTGCGCCGCCCGCCCTAGCCTGCAACGGCAATGGAAATTGCGAAAACGCGCCCGGCCAAGTGAAGGGAGCCCCCGGTCCGATTGCTGGCGCCGGCCTTCCGATTCTCGCCATTGGCTACGGCGTCTACTGGTTGGTTAAACGCCGTCGTAAGGTTGGCTGACATTGGTAGCTCGCCTTCCCGGGGCAGCCTGTCTTACCTGATATTTCGGTGGGTACTTCAAGCGGTCGCAACGGGCTGCACGCCAATCCCGAAGAGAGCGATTGCTAGCCTGTCGTATTGAGCACGCCGCGCACGCGAGGCGTTGCAGCTAGTTAATCGCAATCTCCGCTGATACTAGCCGGACGAAATCGTTGTGTCCGCTTTCATCTACGCCAGAGTTCAAGGGATTTTGGTTCTCAAGCAAGACTCGATGGTGGTCTGGCAAATACTCGGCGGCTGAAAACAAGGCGAGGCGCTGGCTTGTGGTCGCATATTCAAACGAGTGGATTGCACGTGACCTGCCCCCGAGCTTTCATCCAGCGGCAATTAGAGTCTCGGCTTGTTTTACGCCACGAGGCGCGGGT
>NZ_JADPJQ010000049.1:0-651 GCF_023073515.1 Bradyrhizobium sp. 17
AGTTGCGCAGCAAGCTCCTCAGCCGCATCGTGGGTATAGCCGGCAAAGATGATCTGATTGAGCTTACCGGCTTGTTCCTGAATCGCGCTTACAATATGTGGATGGCAGTGACCGTGCGTTACCACCCACCAGGATGAGATTGCATCGATAATACGGCGTCCATCTGCTGTGTGCAGATAAGCACCATCAGCACGTACAACCTTTGTCATTTCGCCTTGAAGCGCGTGTTGCGTGAACGGATGCCAGATCGGCGACTTTGTCTTCGGCATCACGGATTGAAATCATCAGCACGGAATGAGGCTTGGAATGCGGCCTGCAGCGTGTCTGCCGTGAGGGGAGAAAGCCATGGCAATCGCCCTAGCCAGCGCACCCGCCCCATCTCGCGAATCGCAACCTGAGTCTCAGCATTTCTTTCGCCAATGAAGGCCATCCCAAGAATGCGGATCTCACGTTTTCGGAGAGCCTCTATCGACAGCAGCGAGTGATTGATGGTCCCCAGCGCTGTGCTTGCGCAAAGCACCACTGGAAGCTTCCATCGCTCGAAGACATCAATGTAGAGTGTGTCTCCGCTCAGCGGCACCATCAGGCCGCCCGCGCCCTCGATCACCAATGGCCGCTCCCCGGTATCGGGCACATCGAGCAAATCCGCCT
>NZ_JADPJQ010000029.1:0-1324 GCF_023073515.1 Bradyrhizobium sp. 17
CGTCGTGCCGCTCGCTGCACCGGTTCGAACTCCATCAACCATCTCGCCTGCGGCGCTCAAATCCCCATAGAGCCTGCCGCACCATCCCCGCCCACCATGCGCGGTTTCCTTGTATGGGGCTTTTTTTGTCAAGGAGGCGTTTCAAGAGGCGACAGGTCGCGCATCTTTTCCTTCGTCAGTTTCTTTGTTCGATCTGAAAGCCGTTTCTTCGTCCCGACCCGCACTTCGCCTGCGCTGGCGTGCGCAGAAGCTGTCAAGGTTGGCCGTCGCACGAATCATACCACAGGCTCCGCCGTTGCCAGGCCACACCTTGACAGCTTCGAGCACGACGGCACGGTTGGTGCGATCGGGATAACGATCGGAGGGGAGCTCGCTTGCGGGCGCGATCAATCGCGCCACAACCTTGTATTCGGTGGGTCCAAGGACCCGAACCATGATGCAGTCATACGCATCGGCAGCGAAGCTCCGAAGCGGCGGACCCATTCTCCCTTTCGGCATTGAAAGCCAAGGAAACACGTCGGGACCCCGCCACCTCGAACCGTCATCGGCGACACCGTCACAAGCGGACAGACAGGGCCGAAACTGTTGGGTGTCGTTCAGTGACCTCCGTTGATTATGCCGGCCGCAGAACGACGCCGTCCGGCACTACGCCCTCCCGCACGAGACGCCACAGGGCGATCAGGAGCTTGCGCGCCAAGGCCACGATCATGGTCTTGCGCGTCCCGCGGGCATTCTCGGTGCGGGCTCGAAACCACTGCGCCAAGGTGCTGTCCTTCTGGAACATGAGAAATCGCCACGCCAATTGGATCATGCCTCGTCGAACCCGAGCGTTGCCGGAACGGGTCAGCCCTTTCTCCCGGCGTTTTCTGCCGCTCTCGTCGGGCGAGCCCGTGAGGCCGGCATAAACGCGCTACGGCCCGTCGGTCGCGCATGCTTCGCGACAGTACCTCCTGCACCAGCATGTCGGCCGTCTCAACACCAACCCCGATCACGCGCGCCAGCAGGTGCACCATTGCATGTGGTCCATCATTGGGCGCTTGCTTGAGACGCTCCAGGCGAGCGTCCTCGATCTGCCGTATCTGATCGCTGACGAGCCGCCGGCGCGCCATCTCGCGACGCAGCTCAGCCAGGGTGTTGGGCGGGATCGGCTCGCCCTCGGGGGAGCGCAAGCCGTCAAGGCGTTCGGCAGCTTTCTTCAGCTTGGGATTGAAGCCGCGGATGCCGAGCCGGATCAACGCTGCTTTCATTCGGTTGACGATCCGACTTTGTTCTCCGACGAGGCTCTCGTGTTCGCGGTTGGGCCGCTTGGCATCTTCGTCCTGGA
>NZ_JADPJQ010000081.1:0-1377 GCF_023073515.1 Bradyrhizobium sp. 17
TTGCAGATGTGGACGGCCCCCCACTTGTCAGGATGGTAGCAGACTTTTGACCTGATCGCTTGCTATCAGATGTCCGGCCTGTTTGCGCGGACAAAGTCCGCTGGCCAAGATGGTGTTCGCTACGCACGCTCCAAGCACATAGGCGACCTTGATGATGCCAGTGTAATCTACGGAAGCTCGCGCGTATCGACCGATCGGTCCTTCCATCTACTGCGTCCTGCAAGTTCGTGGGCTATCCGCCGAGCAACTCGCTCGCGGTGCCGATTTCAGATCAGACGGGCATGGCGGCTACCGGTCGGTTGTATACTCCGCCCGATATCATCAATCGCCAAGCGATACGGGCGAACTTGTTGGCCAAGGCCACCGCCACCAATTTCGGCGGCTTTCGCTCCAGTAGCGATGCAAGCCAGGGTGTCGGCTTATGACGGCCCTTTCGAATGTGCCTTAGCAGCGCGGTCGCGCCGACAATCAACGTCGATCGGAGCATTGAGTCTCCGGCCTTTGTGATTCCGCCATATCTTTGCCGGCCGCCCGTCGAATGATCCTTGGGTGTCAGTCCGAGCCAAGCGGCAAAGTCGCGGCCTGACCTGAACGTCTCCGGCGGCGGCGCCTTCATGCTTAGCATGGACGACCCAATCGGACCGACGCCGGGAATTGTCGCGATCCGCCTGCTGACATCATCGTCGCGGTGCCACCTCATCAGCTTGGCTTCGATCTTTGCCAGGCGGGCTTCGACCGTGGCATATTCCTCTGCTTGGAGTCGGAAGAGATCCTTTGCCATTTCCGGTAAGCTATCATCCTCGAGCACCCGCTTGATAAGTTGCGCGACATTCTGCCGACCGGCGGGGCCGACGATGCCAAACTCAGCCGCATAGCTCCTGAAAGCATTGGAAAGCTGCGACTTCACGCTGACCAGGCGTTCCCGCACAGTCATTAACATGCAGGCCGCTTGGCGTTCCTTCGATTTGACCGGTACAAACCGCATACTCGGCCGGGTGACCGCCTCGCACAGCGCTTCGGCATCGGCCGCGTCGTTCTTGCCGCGCTTCACGTAAGCCTTCACGTACTGAGGTGGGATCAGCTTCACCTCGTGACCGAACGACTGCAGCAGGCGCGCCCAATGATGCGAGCTGCCGCAGGACTCGATGGCGACGAGAACCGGTGGAAGCCGCTCGAAGTAGCGGATCATCTCGGCTCGCCGGAACTGGCGGCGGACCACCACCACCTCGTTCTCATCAACACCATGAAGCTGGAAAACCGACTTGGAAGTGTCCATACCGATGCGAACAGGAAGATTCATCAGACTTTCCTCTCATCTAGCTGTGACGCTGACAGCGCCATAGAACCGTGGGGATGAGAGGCCGTCCACACCAGCAC
>NZ_JADPJQ010000046.1:0-6504 GCF_023073515.1 Bradyrhizobium sp. 17
CGCCAGCAGTGTGGCTTTGCGCAATTCGTCCAGATCGGTCATCTTCCTCGCTCCGACATTTCGTATCGTAATGTAATCTTCGATATTATCAGAGCAGCTTGCAGAACTGTCAACGGGCATCGGACAATTCTCGAGCAGCGCGCTAGCATCGTCGAAAGCAGCTGTAGATCGTATCATTATCTGCAGGCAGTGTTCACGGACAGCTCCGCTGTCTTCGACGGCATCCAATTCACTGATGCATGCCGAGACGGAGCAGCAGGATTGCGTGCGAATTTGAGGCGTCGTAAATCTGGTAAGCGGCGGCACCTCACCGAGCGAGCGAAGTTGTCGGTGAGGTGGGTGGAGGCCGCCGAGGGTTGATCTTCAGCGAAGCAGATTTGACATTCTCGCTGGCGTCAGGATCGCGCGTTCGGATTAGGTGAAATTGGTCAGACGTCCTGCAGCTTCGACTGACTCTACATCTGCACTTCGATCAGCCGTGGGCCGGGCTCCGACATCGCTTCCGCCAAGGCATCGTTGAATTCGTCGGCGGTGGTAACCGCGCGACCCGGAACGCCCATGCCCTTGGCGAGGGCGACGAAATCGATCGTCGGCCGGTCAATCTTCAGCATGTCCTGCGCGCGCTGGCCCGGCTCACCGGCACCCACATTGTCGAACTCGCCGCGGAGGATCTGGTAGATACGGTTGGCGAATACGATAGTGACGACGTTGAGCCCTTCGCGGGCCTGCGTCCACAGCGACTGGATGGTGTACATCGAGCTCCCGTCGCCCACCATGCAGATCACCTTCCGGTCCGGGCAGGCGATCGCAGCGCCGGTTGCGACCGGCGTCGAGAAGCCGATCGAGCCCCCCATGTTCTGAAGCCAATCATGCGGTGCCGCGGCGGCCGTCGGCGGGAAGAAGCCGCGGCCGGTCGTGACGGACTCGTCGACCATGATCGCGTTCTCGGGGATTGCGTAGGCGATCGCCTGCGCGATCGTTGTGAAATTTATCGCACCGGTCGGCTTGGCCAGCTCCTGCAAAGCCTGCGGCTTGACGTCCTTGGCAATCGCATGCAGCGCGCCGGCGAGCGCTTCCAGCGCCGCGACCGAATTCTCGCCCCACGAGGTCATGCGATGCACGTCGCAGCCCGCGGGCTTCAGTATGCTCGGCTTATTCGGATAGGCGAAGAAGGCCACTGGATCGTCGGCCTCGACCAGCACGATGTGTCGGAACTTTTCCAGGATCGGCAGCGCTTGCTCAATCACATAGGGAATGCGGTTGATCGAGAACCGGCCGGTGCCCCGCGCCATGCGCGGTTGGAAGGTTTGGCCCATCACGGTGCAGCCGGTCTTGCCGGCGATGCGCTCGGCTAGCGCCAGCCCCTGCGCGGTCAGCGCGCTGCCGGTCACCAACAACAGCGTCCGCACCGCATCCTCGTGCAGGATCTTCGCCGCGGTCTCGACGGCCTGCGGCGAATAGCTCGGGCGCTGCTTCTGCGGCGGCACCTCGGCGATGCCGTCCGCCTCATTCCATGCGGTATCAGCGGGCAGGATCAGGGTCGCAATCTGCGGCGGCGCGCTCTTGGCAGCGGCGACCGCCGCGGCGCCGTCGGCGGCCACCGACTTGGCATCCGGCGAGGTGCGCACCCAGGCCGACATCGGCCGCGCCAGGCCCTCAATGTCTGACGTCAGCGGCGCGTTGTAGCCGATGTGATAGGTCGCATGCTGGCCGACGATATTGACGATGCCGGAATTGGCCTTCTTAGCGTTGTGCAGATTGGCGAGACCATTGGCGAGGCCGGGCCCGAGATGCAGCAACGTCGAGGCCGGTGTGCCCTTCATGCGGAAATAGCCGTCGGCGGCGCCCGTCAAGACGCCCTCGAACAGGCCGAGCACGCAGCGCATGCCTGGGACCTTGTCCAGCGCGGCCACGAAATGCATCTCCGAGGTCCCGGGATTGGTAAAGCAGACGTCA
Organism: Bradyrhizobium sp. 17; assembly: GCF_023073515.1. Lineage (NCBI taxonomy): Bacteria > Pseudomonadati > Pseudomonadota > Alphaproteobacteria > Hyphomicrobiales > Nitrobacteraceae > Bradyrhizobium > Bradyrhizobium sp. 17. Next base: position 1,957 of record NZ_JADPJQ010000046.1, read on the forward strand.
ACGCCGCCCGCCACCAACGTCCTCACCAGGCTTTCCGCACCATTCATATGTTTACTCCCTTTGACGAGCGGTCGCGTTTGCTTTGAGAGCCGACATAAGCTGCCGAGTCTCCAAACGCGCCGCGGGCTTACCGCCTGTTGCTGATCTCTCTGAACCACCACACGTGGCACATGAACCGCTATACCCCTGAAAATCGCCGCGGCGCGCTATCGCATTCCGCAATCGGTTTACAATATAAGATATTGCCCTCCGCTACATCATGTGAATCGCCATGTCAATCGCCGCGCGCGGGCGTACGGCGACAGAATCGGCAATTTTCAGGCTCACACGGATAGTCTCATGGGTAAGCGTCTCGCTCCTGGACTGGGAACAACGACACACACTGGCATTATCGCGCGCGCCGATCGGATGCTGTGGCTGCTTATAAAATTACGTCGACGTTGCAATTCGGTCAGCCTGACGACTGATCGAGTTGGCGAGCACTATGCATAAGGCGAAGCGGTCAAGCGTGAGTGGCCGCTTCATTCTTCCAATTAAACTTGCCGGGGTGAGGGGCTCCTCAGCGCCTCCCCAATCCTTAGGCGGGCTGCTCGCGCGGGCCCGGCGCTAGCATCCCAATAGCACGCCATAGCAACCGGTATCCGCAAGTCGAGTAACGAGCAGTTGCTTGCTTGCTCGCTCTACGAGATCCGCCGCTGCGATGACGAAACTTGAACTTACACTGAAATGCGCCCCGTAATACCGCGGGTCGAGGTCCGCGGACATTCTCGACATCTCAGAAGAAGTTATTGGCATCGGTAGCAAGTTGGCCGATGCCGACCGCCGGACGGCACCCCGAACACTGCGTGGGGGCTGGTTCGTCTGCAGCAGGGCGACCGCCATCAATCAGGCAACCGTCATGTTTGGCCGCAGCGTTTAACTCCACGGAGACTCGATGAAAACAGATTTTGTGGCAAGGACGATTGCTTCCGCGAGGTCGTTGATGTCAGACCGTGACATTGCCGTGGATAGGGCACCAGCGCAGTATTGCGTGAGCAAAAGTCCCTCCCCGAGCAGCTTGAATTGTATCTTGCTGAGGGCAGCCTTTTGAATCGCCGAAGGGTAGCAGCTGCGATAATCCGTGATCGGGCTAGTAAAGGGATGTAGCCGAAACAGCGAGCCGAAGCCGGTCACCTGCGCGGGGATTCGGTCCTTCTTGAACGCTTCGTTCAAATTCTGCCGCAAAGTGGAGCCCAGCGCGTTAAGGCGCTCGACTGCCTGCGCGTCAAAGGCTCGCAACGCTGCGGTGCCAGCCACCATGGTAAGGGGATTTGCACTGAAAGTACCGCCAAGGGAGACGAGCGGCTTGGCCTTGGTGTGATCAAAAACAGCCATGTGGTGTGCCGGCCCCGCAATCGCGCCGACCGGCAGCCCGCCGCCAATCATCTTGCCCAGCGCCACAAGATCGGGCTCGAGCCCAAAAACGCTATGTGAGCCACCATACCCGAAGCGGAAAGAAATCACTTCGTCGAGCACCAGCAGAATCCCGAGCTGTCGGCACGTATTCTGCAGCATATCACGAAACGTCTCGGTTGGGGGGACCATGCCCGCACGCGAGGTCACCGGGTCGAACACCACGCACGCCAAGCGCGCCCCATTTGCTTCGAGTAGACGGCGGGAGCCGTCGACGTCGTTTAGTCGTAGCACGACCGTGTCATTAACGACGCCAGCGGGCGTTCCCGCATCGTGAGCTACGCCCAATGGCTCTGTGTCACCCCAGTTAGCGGGAGTCGGATCCAGGCTGACCTCAACGCAGTCGTAGGCGCCGTGATAAGCACCTTCGAACTTGGCGATTGCCGGACGACCAGTGATCGCACGCGCGGCCTTGATGGCGAACATGACGGCCTCGGTACCGGAATTGACGAACCGTACCTGCTCCAGCCGTGGGGCACGCCGACACAATTCCTCGGCCAAATCGATTTCTGCCGTCGTCGGCAAGCCGAATGCTGTACCGGCATCGATCACCTTATGAAGAGCGTCGACAACCGGCTGGAACGCGTGTCCATGAATCAGCGAAAACATGTTGTTGTTGCAGTCGAACAGACGGCGACCATCGGCGTCGGTCACCCAAGCGCCTTCGCCACGCAAAGCATACGGCGCTTGGGGCGCAAAGAACGTTGCCCCCCGCATACTGCCCCCCGGCGTGATCACTTTAGACTTTTCGAAGGCCATTTTCGATTGCGGCCCGATCGGGGACACCCGATTGTGGCCGTGTCCCTTATCATTCGTAGTGATGTTTCCAGGCGTACTCATCGATAGCTCCTCAAGATCGTAGTGATGGTTTGCGACAGCGGATGTCATGGTTTTCGCGTTCAATGCTCAAGCTCGCGATGCTTTGCTGGAGAGATTCGTCTTTTGGGTTTCGCTAGAACGGGCGGCGAAGTGAATGAGCTCAGAGAGAGACCCATTCAGGCCTCCGCCGTATCCTACGCCAGCTCGAGGGTTGGTCCGGCGTTCGATCGTCTTATGCATTGCACGCCGACCAGCAAAGTTTAGCGAGCTTTCAGCCAATTGCGGGCAACCTAGGAAAAGAGGGCTTCCTTCGCAGGTTGGACCGCACGCTGCCGATCCAGTGGCTGAAATCGTCGGTACCGAGCTATGATCGCCGGATGCGTGGCGCGGCGCGTGCCATCCCATTATGTTCATATCTCGAGATCATTCGCAGTAGTCTGCGTATGTAGATGGTTCCGACCACGATCGCGCCAGCGAATTGGCTGAAAGGGACTTCAACGCCAGCGCATCTCCTCAGTGTCAAAGGAGCCGGCAATGGGATCTGCGATGGCCATCAGCTCTCGTTTGAGCACCCGCGATTTGGTATCGGGCCGGGGAAGAGCTGGAATGAAAGCAATGTATCGCGGCACCTTGAAGGCAGCCAAACGCGCACGCGCATGCTCGAGAATGCGCTCCACCAGCAGATCTGCTGGCGTGACGCCCTCCTTGAGCTCCACGTAGATCTTGACCTCCTCGCCCCGCTTGACATCGCGAACTGGCACCGCGGCGACATCCGAGATCCCGGGGATTTCGCAGATAATCGCTTCGACCTCGCGCGCAGCGATATTCTCGCTCGAACGACGGATCATGTCCTTCTTGCGTCCGACCAGCCAATAGAAGCCATTTTCGTCGCAGCGTAACAGGTCACCCGTCTTGAACCAGTCCCCCTCGAACGAGTTCGCGTTCGCTTGCGGGTTATTCCAATAACCCTTGAGGATTCCGCGTCCCTTCACCCAAACCTCACCGATCTCTCCAACCGGCGTAGGACTGCCGTCATCATTGACCAGCCGCACCTCGCGGAAGGGTGCGCGTATCCCCACCGAACCGGATTCCGCCATCTCGCCAAGATCGTTGGGCAATATGGTGCCGAACGCGATTTCTGTCATCGAGAAACCGTCGCCGCTAGCCACGTGAAACCGCTTGCGGAAGCGGGCTAGCGTCTCGGGAGTCCAGCCCCAATTTATGGTCTGCTTGAGCGAAGTCGTTCCGTCGATACCCTCGGCCTCTGCCTGGCGTGCAACCAATTCGGGAAACGAACACCATTCGATGCCGTATTGTTTGATCCAGCCAAGCAACCGCGTCGAGCTGATTTGCGGAGCCAGGTAAAGCGTTCCGCCTTGCCGGTATGACTTCAGAAGATGGGCTTGCGGCTCGCCGTAGGAGAAGGGCCCCATGGAGAGATAGCTCTTGTACGGCTCGCGATCCATGGACGCCCACTGGTAGGACCCTATCCCCCACCGTTCGTGCGTCAACATGCAACCCTTGGGAAAACCCGTCGTCCCCGAGGTGTAGTTGATGTTCAGCAGATCGTCGGGGCCGACATCCTCGTTAACTGGAGACTCGTCCGCGCCCTTGAGCAGATCATCCAGGGAAGCACACGTCCCGCTCGTCGATGGGCGTTGGCCAACAACAATGACCCGCTCCTTCGAGAGGTCTTGCGGCCATGGATCCATAGCCGAAAACACTGCCGATGAGGACTCATCAACGACGGCAAACTTGGCCTGCGTGTCGCTAAGAACATATTCAATCTCTCTTGGCGTCAGGCGCTTGTTGATTGGCACCATCACGGCACCGAGTTTTGCAAAGGCAAACCAAAGGATCGGGAACTCGATCCGATTTGGCAGCATCACACCAACGCGATCCCCCTTCCTCACTCCAAATGCCCGTAAAGCATGGGCATACTTATTGGACCAGCGGTCCATCTCCGCGTACGTTGCGCGTTCGCCGCGCTCGAAGACGTTGATCGCAGTGGCTGAACCGTGCGTTCGCGCTCGCTCTGAAACAAGCTGTCCAACCGTGATCGTCTCGTATGCAGCCTCCAGCGCCTCAACCTTGCGCAAGGCGCCCGCCACCCGATCCCGCAGCTGAGACGATTTTGTAGAGGTCATTATAGCATCCTTGGAATTCAGAGACTGGCGAGAGGCATCGCTGCCTTGACTGGGCTCGAAGCTCGCGGCTCACCAGAGCCAGCGTCCGGTATCCTCGAACTCCCAAGTTTCAGTCTCGGTCGCACCAAAT
>NZ_JADPJQ010000072.1:0-528 GCF_023073515.1 Bradyrhizobium sp. 17
GTTTGAGCAGCTCGGTGTCGAGCCGATCGGTCTTGGCGCGCCGGTGCTCGCGCGACACCGCCACACTCGATGCGTGAATGACGTGAGCCTCAATGTCGCGTGCCCTGAGCCAGCGCGCCAGCCAGAAGCCGTCACGGCCGGCCTCGAAAACGACGGCGATGCGTTTGATCCGATGCCCGGCCTTCGTTGCTTCCTCTCGCCATCGATGCAGCAACTTCAGCAATGCGCTCTCGTCGACCGCGAGCTTCTTCAATGGCTGGCGCTCGACGCCAGGCACGATGCCGGCGACGAGCCAGCTCAACAGGCTCAGTTCGATAACTGCGATCAGCGTGCCATTCGGGTCGAGGGGGCTCGAGGATCGGCTCAGATCGTTCAACTTCTGCATGGGGCGCTCCATCGGTTCATCAGCAACAATGGATGCAATATCCTCGTCGCCGCCCCATAGCATCTCCCTTGGAGGCTTTCGGACGCCGGCCCCCGGTGCGCGCCGCCCCACCGTCATGGGGCCGGCATCCGAAACCCTTCACA
>NZ_JADPJQ010000067.1:0-19184 GCF_023073515.1 Bradyrhizobium sp. 17
GCCGCCAAAGTGTTGTGCATCACCACTTGAACACCTTGCCTCGCCAAGCGCCCCAACTGGTCGAGATATCGGAAAGTATCGAGAAACGTGGAGGCCCAGGGATTTCCGCCGCAGGCGGCATCGGCCGTCTCGGTAAGCCACATCGGCTTTCCGGGATCAAACTCGTCACGAAGGTTGCGATAGAACGCGAGGGTCAGGTCGGTGCGGGCGAGCCACTCTTCGGAGAGCGCCGTATCAGCGCTCGTCTGCGGCATTCCGGCCGTTCCTGCGCATCGTTGCGAGGCCGCTCCATAGTGATGGTAGGAAAACGCGTCGAGGTCCGTACCCATCCGTCGAAGCATGTCAGACGTCGCTATCACGCCCTGAGACCCGTAGTGTATCATCGCATCCGGAGCCGTCGTCTCGCCTACGGAGCCAGGGCCCAGGATGCGCATGCCCGAAGCCGCCTGCCTGGCGAACGACGCGAAGAGCTTGAAGTCGCGACCGAAGGACTCCGCGTCGTAGCCTTTCGGCGCGCCCCCCATCGTCGCCATCGTAGGTTCGTTCATGAATTCGGCCGCTGCGATGTCGCCGCCGATCGAACGCGTGTAATCGAAAAGCCGCCTCGCCTGGCCAGGCGTCCAGACGCCGGCTGAATCGCGAACCCCAGGACTGATCGCCATCGAAGTCACGATCTTCGCACCGCTCGCCGCCGCGAAATCGACCACTCCCTTCCACCGTTCGCGGCTGAGCACGCCGCTGAATCCGGACGGCGGCGACGAAGGCGCCGGATCCGCGTCCGCGAAGTACGTCGTATTCGCCCACGTTCCGCTCACTCGAACGTACGCCGGGCCCAACGCAGATGCGAGCTTGCGAAGCTTGCCGTTCGAAAGATCGACCGGCGGACGATATTCGTACAGATTGGCGTCCATGCCGGCGGGGACATCCGATTTCTGCGAAGTGCCGCTTAGTTGCTTTCGCGAAACCGAACCGTATGGCTTCCAGAACATCCCGCCGGTAACTTCTAACATTTCGATGTTGTAGGACTGGAACCGCTCGTCGATCGAGCCCACCCGCATCATTTTCGAAGGATCGATTTTGATCGCCGCCTCCTGGGCGTGGGCATCGACGGAAAGCAAGACGATTCCGGCGAAAAGCAGTCTGATACGTCTCATGGGTCACCGCCTCTCCGCATGCGCACGTTGAAGTGGGCCTTCTCAATCCGGACGGCATGCCTCCAAGGCTAACATCGCACGCAGTCTGAGCGTCAAAAGCAGCGAAATACGGGCTTGGTGGCGGGCATCACCGTATCCGCCGCCGGCAGGAGGGGGCCGAAGCCGAGGCTTACGGCTTCGGCCGACCCGGGAGTGATAAAATTGCGACCCACGCCGGTCCGCTGTCTAAGAACGATGGGATTTTTCATTCCGCCGGCGACAGCCACATATTGAACTCCCCCGAGCATGTAGGTCACTACGCCGCCGCCGACGGGGTCGCCTAGACTGACAAGGTGAATATCATGCGGCTTGCTCGGCTCGAGAGCCTCCCGTCGGGATCTACACCGATTCCTAAGCGGCGTCGAAGCCTTGCTGTGCCGTTCGGCTTAGCCGACCCTCCTCCTGGTGACGACATTTCGGGCACGTGAAACGAATGTGCTGCAGAAGGTTCGTCGGTTTCGAAAGGATCGCGGCCATAGGCCATGTGCCGCAACGGGGGCATTTCACCAGGATGTTAGACGTTTCGATCATCGCGGCGTCTCCGAGGTTCGCAGCCCACATCCCGGAAAACTCATTCTTGCTGTAGCCGTTCCGACGGCCTCAGGTTCGATCTGGGCCACACGACCGGAGAGGAGCGCGCATTCGTTCTCCTTGTGGAAGCGAGCGCGCGCACGAAGCGTACGCCACAAGCCAGGTGGATTTGCCTTCGGCTGTCGAAGATCGAGGACGTTCGCTTTGCCGATGAGCCTTGGATCGAGCAAGAGTACCCGGGTCCGGTGCAGCGGTGTGTCGACCAGGTGCACCTGGAGGCGAAGCGACTACGACAGATCGGGGATAGCCTCGGCTGAGGGTCTGTACCCATAAGGATCCGCTCCGTACGCTGACGCGAAACTCGCCCTGCTTGAGCGTGATCGGCGGCTTTGCCGACCCCAAAGCCGACGTCGCGCGGTCGTAGAACTGGCGAGGCGGTCAATTCCGCACGATCGGCGCCCCGCGAAGTGCACTCCTGCCGATCTGCTTCAACCCATCGACCGAGGTCTCGCCCTTGCTGGCGGCTTCGAGGATCATCGAGGCCACGTGGGTGCGGGCAGCGGTCTGGTAGCAAGACACGCTCTCGCACACATCTTCGAGAACCGCGCGCAACAGCGCGGTGGTTTCAGCATCGAACATTGGAGGTCTCCCCCAGCGAAAGCAGCATCCTGCCTGAACCCGCCCAGCCTGGGATTCACGCAAGTTATGGATGACGAAAATTTCTGCGGAAGGACGGAGAGGATTGAGCGTGGCCCCGCCTTTTGAGGGCGGGGGGCTTGAGGGCGGAGCCACGCAAGGCCTTGCATTCGCGCGAGGCGCGCGGCACCAACGGCATCCGGCCGAGCCCGTTCCATGCGCACGAGGACTCCGCTCGCAACGCGAAGACCTACGGCTCGGGAGGCCGCAGCGGGCCGTGCGCCCATTTGAGGGCGTTGGGGTCGCGCAGAGGGTCGTCGTTGCAGTTGGTGCAGACGTACCGCGGCCGGCCTTCCGAAGCTTCGTCAGGCACAGCTTTCATCGGCTTGCCGCACGCCGGGCACGCCTTCCGGACCGGATGGAGCATGGCCATCTGTTTCCCCCCTGCGATGGCACTCTAGTTCAGCCGACATCGGGAGCTCAAGCTGCCCGATGAACTGCTGGTCGCGTTTACGCACTATTGCGGGCCTTCTTGACTCCGCGACCGCAGAGCACTCAACTCCGGGCAGTGATGTCGAGGGGCGTGTCATGGAGCAGGAGTTCTACCGAGGTCTGGCCCAACGAGTCCGCGGTATGGCCGAAAAGGCTGATCCGTTCACTCGGCGTCGTCTCCTGGATCTCGCCAAGCTGTACGACTCCAAGCGCGGCGCCGCAGGACCGGGCGCGACCGAACGGCCGCTGCCGGCGCCGCGCACGACGCCGCCTCCATCGAGCTTCTCCGGACCCGGTGAGTCCTGACGCGCCACGCCCCTGTCGTTCTTGATCTGGCGCAGCGCGCCGCCGATCGAGCGTGGCGGACTTCCCGCAGCCACGCCGAGAGAGCCCGCCAACGGAGCCTCGCGATAACCAAGCTCGCGTACCCGGCCGGTGGTTCTGGCCTCACCAGCGAGGATTCGAGGTCGTAGACGGGTGCGGCATCGCATTTCGTCCTGAACGCGACCCTAGCCGCTTGAAAGGGCGGCGGAGGAGACGCTGCGCGCTCCACCGGTGACGGGCTGCCGAATAGGCCACCCTTCCGTCCCGTTGTGCTCGGCAGTCCCGCGTAGGCGACTCAATTCCGACCACGCCAGCGCGGCGGAGATCCATCTCTGCCGCTCCGGCCCATCGGCTTCGGCGGCAAGCTTCATCGCCCCGACGGCCTGGCGCTCGGGGTCGTACTGGAGATCCATGGATGCAATATAGTTGCAGATAGTAAACGATCATGCACCGGTGGGACCGTAGCAATCCGGGGTCGGCTACCAGCCGCGCTGCTGTCTAGCCGTCTGGACGAGCCGCGCCCAATCCGGCCGATTCCTCAGGCGCGCCGTCGGCACTCCGTTGAAAGCGAGTCGCTTCCGGCTTTTGGCTCGTCGATTGTGATGATTGCTGGAGACCGGCTGAAGCGTAGATACGGATTGCGCAGGATACCTCCGTTTTCCATTCGAAGTGTCGGATGACGGTCTCGCGGTTGAACGATCCCGCCATGCTGATCAGTTGAAGGGAGCCAACCAATTGCTCGACCCGGCCGTCGCGTCCCAAAGGCAGGAGCAAGCGCTCACAATCGATCGTATGGCCGCCGCTGTTGTAGGTCGAAAACACGCTGTAGATGGCGCAGCCGCTGGCCACGCACTGCTCGGCGGCGGCTAGACCGAACTCCTTCAGGGCTGGTGGAAGAACCTCTTCCATCGATTTCCCGGCCCAGCTCGAATTGAAGACCTCTCCAACGCTGGTACATTGGTAAAGCGCGCGAAATGTGCGCCCGTCTTCCCGGCGCTCAACGCTCCAGATGATGAGTTGTTTTGAGTCGTGCAGCCGCGCTTCGGGCCTGAACTGGTCGAGCGAAGGAAAGGGCAGATCGCCGGCCGTGCGTGCCCAGTACCGGCACATGGCCTGCTGACTGATGGACTTCACATCGGCAAATGAACCGTCCGTGTATCGCATGGTCCAAAAACTATCCGCCACGCCTTAACGAGCGGTAGCCCGAGCAGCCTCTAACGGGCGACTATATGCCCCATATAGGTTGGCCGACCGGAGGGCCTTTTTGGAACGACGCCACTCGGACGGTCGCCGCCTACATCAGGGTGCTCGGCAGGCGTTGCGCGCCCTCCAAGAGCATCCAATTGCATCTATGAGGCAGATCAAAACCGAGCGTCCGAGGCAGCCTTGACGGTTAGGAGCCACAAAGACGCGAATACGATCGCCCAGAAGAAGTCGATGGCGCCGAACGGCACCACAGAGCCGACAACACGACCGGATCCAAATAGCGCAAAGACCGGGACGGCGAACGCCAGCTTTTCCAAAACGGCGAACAGCATCGCCGGTCGAAAGCGTAGCGGATCATAGGCAATCATGAAAAATACGCCTTGTGCGGCGAGAGCGGTACCGACGAAGCCATAGAAGTATTCCGGATGGGCCAAGACCCCCGTACCCACGGCGATGTTTGCCTCGAGGAAGTAGAGGGGCAATAGGACAGCGACACCGTAAACGCCAGCAGCTGTAAAAAGCCAACGGGCCAGCCTGAGCGCCCGAACATCCTTCATCCACGAATCCTTCCCTGCGGCATGCAAACCTTGGCGGCGAGTCGGATGCCGGCAACAAATTGTAGCCATCCGCGGCAAGAAAATGGCGCCGGAAGTTGCCAGTCCTGCGCGGGGAAGTGCGGTAGGACGCCATGGCGCGCGGGTCCCACCGCTGGTCGAAGATCCGGCAGAAGCGGCATTTTGTGGCCAATCCACGAATTCGTTTTTCAGGGATTCGTTTTCCGAGCAAAAATTTCAAGGATTCGGTTTCCAAGGATTCGTTCTCAAGGATTCATCTGTCGAAACGCGTTCGGATGGCCTCCGGCGACCGGACGGTCTCCGCCACGCCGCCGCGCCGGCGGGACCCGCGATTCCGCGCTCGCGGCGCTCCGCCACCTGCCGCCAGCGGCGCGGACGTGGCCGCGATGCCTGATCTGCACAGGCCGCGGAACAGGTGGGAAAAGCCGGAGCCTCTGCATTCCGGAATCCCTGACCCGTGCTAACCGCCAGGAACGAACCCGGGGTCCAAAGGATCCGTCCCGGCAGGAGCGATATCGATGCTGATGACGAAGGAAAGACCGCGGGCCATCCGCACGCTGCGCGGCTGGGCGATCCACGTGCTGCAGGGAGCCGGCGCCATCCACGAATGCGAGGAGCACGGCTGGGCGAAGGAAGTGCCGATCCGCAAGCGCGAGAGCACGCGTTGGCCATCGCCAGGCAGGCCCCCCGACCGGCTTGTCTCCGGATCAGGCGGTGGCCGAGGTCCGCGAACTCCTGGATTCGATCGGCGATACCTGCCCGGAATGCACGCCCTAACACTGGCCCGCGAGCGGACGTAATTTGTGCCGCCGCAACACGCTTGGCTCTCAAAATTGCGATGTGCCCCGCGTCGTCTTCTCTATCGGCGGCCCCGATCCCCTTAGTGGACGAATTCTACCGGCGTGCCCTTGGAAAGCCGTTCCGCGACGCGTTCGGCGTCCCAGTTGGTGAGACGGACACACCCGTGCGATTCCGACTTGGACACCTTTCCCGGGAACGGCGTGCCGTGGATCCCGTAGCCATCTGCCGAGAGATTGATCCACATCGAACCGACCGGATTGTTCGGGCCCGGCTTGATGACGAACGGCTTGCGCGAATGGACGCCCTTGAAGTGGTAGGCCGGGTTGTAGCGGTAGGTCGGATTGCGATCGATCTCCGTAACTTTCAATGTGCCCGAGGGAGATGGCTTCTCCTCACTGCCGATCGTCGCGGGATAGAATCCAATCAGGGCGTTCGACCTGTCGAACAGTTTCACCGTCTGGCGAGACTTGTCGACTTCGACCTTGGCCGCCTTCTCGGAGCTCTGCTCGGCCCCGGTGTCGATCACGACGATCGACTCGCCCGCCCGGTCGAGGTTGCGCCCCGGATTCAAGGCGGACAGCAGGTCCTCGCTCATATGAAACTTCTCGGCCAAACCTTCGCGCGGGCTCGCGTAGGACAGCTTCGGGATGTCCTTCATGTCCTCCATCTTCGCGGGAAGCTTCTTGAGGAACGGTCCTGCGACGTCCTGGTCCGCGATGGTGTAGTTCATCGTCACGGGACGACCGTCCGCTGCGAGCTTCCCCCAAACCTCGGGACCGACGTCGTCCGAGGGCGGCAATTGCTGCGCCTCCTCATAGGCGCGTAGGGCCTTCTTCGCATTCTCTCCGAACCTGCCATCAACCTCGCCAGGGGAGAAGTGCGCCCGGTCGAGCAGAACCTGCAGCCTGACCCCCGCCGGGGTCGGCTTCTCGCTCGAGAGCGTCTTTTTCGATGGCTCCGCGGTGTCGATCACCGCAGCCTTCATTTCCTTGCCGAATGCGGAGCTCGTCGCCAACATTAGGCAAATAAAGATACCACCAAATGCCGCGCTCCGACCCGGCGCGCGGAGACGCAAGCCCGTCACTTTCGATCCGCAGGCGCCTGAGCGTTTGCCTTGCTGGCGTCGGCCTTGTTCGCTTCGTGGTGACCAATGGCGCAACCCGCGGCGGCGCCAAGCTTGCCGTGTCCGGCCATGTGACCAGCGACGCCACCGACGATGGCCCCTTTGATGCAGCCCTTGGCGTTGGCGGCGGGCGCCAAGGCGAACGAGATCGCGGCCACCAAGGCCACTGACATGATACATTTCATCTGCATTCTCCGAATCTGGATCTCTGCCTGGTCAACGCGTCGCGGACAAGTTCCGTTCCGACCGTATAATTCCGGCCACTCATTCCCGGCCAGGCGGTCGTGCCGGCGCCCCCACGTCTCCAGCGCCGCCTCGATCGAGGGCCCGCGATGGCGAGTTCGTGGATGCCAAGCGATGTCCGGTAAGTCTTCAGCTTTGGTGATGGAGACTGCCGGCGGCCGCGCTCAACGCCGCCGAGCGAACCAGACTCCCAGTACGAAGGCCGCCAACAGCGAGCGCAGCGGCGCCTCCACCGTCGCCTTCCGGAGCCGCTCGGCCAGTTCATCCACGGACTGCCGGAGGTCCGTTTGCGTCCTCGTCCGCGGCGTTTCCCGAGGAGGATTCTCAAAGCCGCCCTGATCTTTCGTCAGCCCGGAGGCCTCCGTCATCGCCGAGGTTTCGCGGTCATCCATGCGGTCCTCCTACGTTTGCTGTAGCAAGCGCCATCGAGACACCAGGTTTCTAAGCCGACTTCCGCCGCGCCCCTGACGCGGGCTTCTTCACTGCTGTTTCCTTGGCCGGCTTCTTGCCCGCGATCGGCATCAGCATCTCCTTCTGGCCGGCCGCCGCCTTCTTGGCCTTCTTGACCGGCTTCTTGGCAGCCGTCGTCTCGGCCGCCGCGCCGACGACGCTCTTGCGTAGCGCGTCCATCAGATCGACGACGTTCTCGCCTTTCGGCCGGTCCTTCGGCACGATCGGCTTGCCGGCGCGCTTCTGGTTGATGAGGTCGACCAGCGCCGTTTCGTACTGGTCCTCGAACTTGTCGGGTTCGAAGGATCCGGATTTCTGGTTCACGATGTGCCGGGCCAGGTCGAGCATGTCCTTGGTGACTTTGACGTCCTGAATCTCGTCGAAATACTCCTTGGGATCGCGCACTTCGTAGGGGTAGCGCAGCAGCGTCCCCATCAGCCCCTTGTCCAGCGGCTCCAGCGCGATGATGTGCTCGCGGCTGGTCAGCACCAGGCGCCCGATCGCGACCTTGTCCATCTCCCGGATGGTCTCGCGGATCACCGCGAAGGCGTCATGCCCGACCTTGCCGTCTGGACGCAGGTAGTAGGGGCGGATCAGGTAGCGCGGATCGATGTCGGTCTTGTCGACGAATTCGTCGATCTCGATGGTCCGGGTGGATTCCAGCGCGACGTTCTCGAGCTCCTCCTTGGTGACCTCGATGAAGGTGTCGGTGTCCACCTTGTAGCCCTTGACGATGTCCTCGTTCGGCACCTCGTCGCCCGTGTCGGCGTCGACCTTGAGATACTTGATGCGGTGGCCGGTCTGCCGATTGAGCTGGTTGAACGAGATCTTCTCGCTCTCCGACGTCGCCGGGTAGAGCGCGACGGGGCACGTGACGAGCGAGAGCCTCAGAAAGCCTTTCCAGTTCGCGCGGGGCCATGTGTACGCAACGCTCCGGGTATGGGGACTTGGACTCAAGACGAACGAAGGGCGCCGGTTCCGACACGCAGGCCGCTATCCACGCGATTCATTCGGCACCGGCTGCTGCGCCACAGAGGTCGGAAATCGCCTCCTTGACTCTACGAACGAAAAGGGAACATGGCCGTATGAAAGGCGCTTGCGACCGGACCGAGCCCCTGTCCATTGCCTTGGAAAGCATTCGCGACTAGGGCGATTGCGGCGTGCGGCGGCGATGCCCGGGAAACCGTGAAGGTCCTGCTGGTCGCGAACGAGTTTCTGGAGGAGCAGCTGGACGAGCTCCGCTCGAAGGTGTCGACCGGCTACGCCCGGGAACGGCTCCCTGGGGCGCGCGAAAGCAGGACGAGCCAGATGTCTCCTTTGTGTGTCCCGGTTGTGAAAGGGTGGCCGAAACCGAGACCGAGTTCAAGCCGGTCCGGGTTGTCCCTGACAAGCTCGCGGCGCCGAGAGTCGTAGCAGAGGCCGCCTAAGCGGTGAGATGGACAAGCGATTTCTTCATGGCCGCGGCGACGATTGCGGAGATCGCCGTAAGTCCATTACTCCTGCCATTGACGAGTCCCTGGCAACCGCCCTCCTTTTGAGAAGGGCGTTGGATGGTGCTTCGGTCACGACCGATTAGAACATAACAAGGACAACAGAGGCGAGGCTTTCCAAGGCCGGAAATGGGAAAAGATGCAGGCCGTGCGGTGGGTGTCGGAACGGCCGGGCGAGATATACGCAATGCAGGTGGTGCAGCGTGATCGTTATCAAGCTCGCTGAGGCTTTTTTGGGCCGAGCACGGCGTTTTGCGTTCCACGGCGGCGGAGCGGACTCCTCGCTCTCTGCATTCAACGAGCTTGAGGAAGCCGCGGCTAAATGCTGACACTCAGCACCAGAGCAGGTGCTGCGGCTCGCAATCTGAGCCGCACTTGTGGTGGATCGCCAAGCTTGTCCCTGTTAGCCATCTGTAACCGCTCGGAGGATTTGTCGGATGACGGCTAAAATCGATCTTCTGACGCTGCAATTGTTCGTGGCGATCGTCGAGGAGCAGAGCATCGCGAAGGCGGCGGAGAAGAAGAACATCGCCGCGTCCGCGGTCAGCCGCCGCATCTCGGACATCGAGGATTTGTTCCAGGTCGAGCTTCTGCATCGCCATTCGAAGGGAATCGAGCCGACACCGGCCGGGTTTGCCCTGCTCGAGCATGCCCGGATCATCCTCGGCAACCTCAGCAAGCTCGAGAGCGAGCTGACCGGATACCGGCAGGGCAAGCGCGGGCTGATCCGGATCTGCGCCAACAAGTCTGCGATCCTCGAAGCTCTCGCCGACGAGCTCAGCGTGTTCCTGGAGCGGCATCCGCTGGTCCACATCGACATCGAGGAGGATCTCAGCCCGGCGATCGTGCGCGCGGTGGTGGAGAACCGGGCCGACATCGGCATTTTCGGCGGCAACATCGACGGGCAGGATCTGGAGTTGCTGTCCTATCGCAGCGACAGCTTGGTCGCCCTGGTCACGCGCGACCACGCGCTGGCCGGCCGCAGCAACATTCGCTTCCGCGAGCTGGTCGATTTCGACTTCGTCAGCTTGGAGAAGGGGAGCTCGATCGAGACACTGTGTGTCAGGGCCGCCGCTTCTCTCGGGCAGCACATGAAGGTGCGCATCCGCGTCAGCAGTTTCGATGCGCTGTTTCGGGTGATCGATGCCAAAATGGGGGTCGGCGTGGTGCCGCTCGAGATCGTCCGCGGCCGGTACGGCATCGACAGCCTCGTCACCGTCCCGCTCGACGAGCCCTGGGCCCGGCGCGAGCTCGTCATGGGCGTGCGCGATTACAAGTCGCTGCCCCCGGTCACGAAGCTGCTGGTGGACCATTTGCGGACCCCGGATGAGGCGCGTCTCACCACGGGCGGCGTCTCCGACCGGCTGACGGTCGCGCGCGGCCGAAGCTGACGCCGCTCGCGCCAACGCCGGCCATCGCCGGCCGCGATGGCACCCTGCCAAACCGTCACTGCACATTTGCGGGACGCTCTTCTATCCTTCTTCCCGAATGGCCGTCGGTCGGCATGATCGGCAGCACATACGGCACATCAGATGCCGAACTTGGGAGGACGGATCGTGGACACGCGCGGTCGCACGCTGCTGGCCAAAATCTGGGATCAGCATGTCGTTGCTCAGCTCAGCGACGATACCGATCTGCTTCATGTGGATCGCCATCTGCTGCACGACCTCGGCGGCTCCCGCGGCCTGCTCGATCTCAAAAGCCGCAACACTCCGGTCCACAATCCCGAACTGACCTTCGCCACGCCCGATCATGCGATTTCGACGGCGTCCGGGCGGGCCGGCACGATCAAGACCGGGTGGGATCTGCTGGCGGCGTTGCGAACCGAGACGTCTGCCAGCAACATCCGGCTGTTCGACCTCGACCAGCCCGGGCAGGGCATCGTCCATGTCATCGGCCCCGAGCTCGGTCTCAGCCTGCCCGGCTGCCTCATCGTCTGCGGCGACAGCCACACCTGCACCCATGGCGGGCTCGGCGCGCTCGCCTTCGGCATCGGCTCCAGCGAGCTTATCCATGTGCTGGCGACCCAGACCATCATCCAGCGCCGGCCGAAAACCATGCGCGTGAATTTCGACGGGCGGCTACCGTTCGGCGTCACCGCGAAAGATCTCATCCTCGCCTTGATCGGCCATGTCGGCGCCGCCGGCGGCTCCGGCTATGCCGTCGAATATGCCGGCAGTGCGGTCCGGGACCTGCCGGTCGAAGGACGGCTCACCATCTGCAATCTCTCGGTCGAGCTCGGCGCCAAGATGGGGCTGATCGCGCCGGACGAGACGACGTTCGCCTATATCCGCGGCCGTCCTTACGCGCCGCAAGGCGAGATGTGGGACCGCGCCGTCGGGGCGTGGCGGACGCTTCGCAGCGACAGCGACGCGGTGTTCGATCGCGAGATCACGATCGACGTCGGGGCCATCATCCCGCAGATCACCTGGGGCACCAGTCCCGAGCATGTCCTCGGCGTCGATGGCCGTATCCCGGATCCCGCTGATATCGCCGATCCGGCCCGCCGCAGCGCGATCGAGATCGCGCTCGACTATATGGGCCTGAAGCCGGGCGCGCCGATCGCCGGCACGAAGGTCGATTGGGTCTTCATCGGCTCCTGCACAAACAGCCGCCTCAGCGATCTGCGCGCCGCGGCCGAAGTCGCGCGCGGCCGCAAGGTCGCGCCGGGCGTGCGCGCCTGGGTCGTGCCGGGTTCGGAGACCGTGAAGCGCGAGGCGGTGGCCGAGGGGCTCGACAAGATTTTTCTCGAGGCGGGCTTCGAATGGCGCGAGCCCGGTTGCTCGATGTGCCTCGCCGCCAACGGCGAGACGGTGCCGCCCGGCCAGCGCTCGGTGTCGACGTCGAACCGGAATTTCATCGGCCGGCAAGGGCCCCGCGCCCGCACCCACCTGGCGAGCCCTGCCATGGCCGTGGCGGCGGCGGTGTCCGGCGCCATCGCCGATGTCCGAACCATGGAGCGCTAGATGGCGCAAGCTTTCACCAAGATGACCGCGACGGCGGCGCCGATCATGCGCACCAATGTCGATACCGACGTCATCATCAGCATCAACCGCATGATCGGAAATTCGGTCCGCGGCAGCCTCGGCAAATGGGCCTTCGGCTCGCTCCGCTATTTGCCCGACGGATCGGACAATCCGGAGTTCATCCTCAATCGCGACCCTTACCGCGGGGCGGAAATCTTGGTCACGGGACCGAATTTCGGCTGCGGCTCGTCACGCGAAGCGGCGGTGTGGTCGCTGCAGGAAATGGGCATCCGCGCCATCATCGGCTCCGGCTTCGGCGACATCTTTTTCGCCAATTGCTTCCAGAACGGCATCCTGCCGGTGGTGCTGGATAAACCCGTGATCGACAGCCTCGCTGCAGAGATCGAAGCGAGCCAGGGCGCGGGACGAGTCAGCGTCGATCTTCAGGAGCAGACGGTCACCTCGCCCTCGGGCGTGCGCCACGCGTTCGAGATCGATCCGCGCCGGCGTGCGGGTCTGCTCGAAGGCCTGGATGAGATTTCGCTAACGTTGCGGCGCGACCAGGAGATTCGCGCATTCCAGTCATCCGACCGCGACGCGCGGCCATGGATTCACTTTGCAGGATAATCGGCAAGATCATCGTCAGGACACATCAGGCATGAACACGCTCTCGAACATGATCAAGGTCGCCGTGGTCGGCGGCGAAGGCATCGGTCCTGAGGTGACCGACCAGTCCCACCGCATCCTCAAATGGTTTTCGGCGCGGCGCGGTATTCCCGTGGCGCTGCGCGAGGCGCAATACGGTCTCATCCCCTATCTCGCGACCGGCAAGGTGCTGCCGGATGACACCGCCGAGGCGATGGAGGAGGCCGACGCCATTCTCTGGGGCGCGACCGGTGGCCCGGAAACCACGGAGGTGCCTCCGGCCGCGCGCAAGACGGGAAGCCTGCTGTCGCTGCGCAGCAAATACGACCTCTATGCCAATCTCCGGCCGATCGTCGCCAATCCGGCGCTGGCGGATTCGGCGCCGCTCAAGGCCGCGGTGCTGAAGGATGTCGATTTCATCATCATCCGCGAGCTTACCAGCGGCATCTATTTCGGCGAGCCGCGCGGCATCGAAACCCTGCCCGACGGCCAGCGCCGCGGCTTCAACACCCAGCAATACACCACCAGCCAGATCCGCCGGGTGGCGCGCACCGCGTTTGAGCTGGCGCGGACGCGCAAGGGCCGGGTCTGCTCCGTCGACAAGGCCAACGTGCTGGAAACCAGCGTGCTGTGGCGCGAGGAGGTCACCGCGCTGCACGAAGCAGAATTCTCCGATGTGGAGCTCACCCACCTCTATGTCGACAATGCCGCCATGCAGATCGTGCGGGCGCCGTCGCAGTTCGACGTCATGGTGACCTGTAACATTTTCGGCGACATTCTCTCCGATTGCGCCGCGATGGCGTCAGGCTCGCTCGGCATGCTGCCGTCAGTCTCGCTCGGGCCGCCGGACCGGCTGGGCCGGCGCAAGGCACTCTATGAACCGGTCCACGGCAGCGCGCCCGACATTGCGGGCAAGGGCATCGCCAATCCGCTCGGCTCGATCCTCAGCGTCGCGATGATGTTGCGCATCACCCTCAATCGGCCCGATGATGCCACGCTGCTGGAGCAGGCCGTGGACACGGCGCTGGCTGCGGGCGCAAGAACGGCCGATATTGCCGAACCCGGCGCAAAAAGACTTTCGACCAAGGAGATGGGCGATGCGGTTTTGAACGCGCTTGACAAGGTGGTCGGCAGAGAGAGGGAGCACGCGTGATGAGAACTCGGGTCAGCAGACGGGCCGCGTTGACGATCGTCGCCGGCGCCGGTGCCTCAATGGCGGCAGGGCGAGCGTGGGCGGATGCCCCGTCGGGCCGCGTGATCTATCCGGTGGCCATTCCGATCTATCAGTCTCAATTCGTCGCGGATCGGGCCGGGTTCTTCAAGGAGGCCGGCCTCGACTGCAAGCTGATTCAGGGCGGCAGCGGCGTGAAGACGCGCGAGATCATCGCCTCGTCGCAAGGAGATATCGGCATCGGCGATATCACCCACCCGATGCAGCTCAGCAATCACGGCCGCAGCGCGCGGGTCCTGATGCCGGTCGATACCCGCAGCAACGCCGCCATCTTCATCATCCGCAAGGATCTGTTCGACCAGGGCATCACCAGCCTGCAGGCGCTGGCGAAGTGGAAACGGCCTGACGGACGCAAGCCGATCGTCTCGGTATCATCGTTGGGCGGCACCAATCACGTCTGGGCCTCCTATTACATGGAAACCATGGGACTTGACGACAAGGTGACCTGGATCGGCACCGGCAATGTCGACACCATGATGGGCACGTTGAAGACGAAGCAGGTGGATGTTCTCATCAACTCGCCGTCGATCCTGAAGGATTCGATCGAGCAGGGCTGGGGCGCGCTGTTGTTCGATGGAACCGACGAGACGGTCTGGGTCAAGTACATCGGCGGCAAGGTCCCCGTGACGTCTCACTTCACTCTGCAGTCGACGATCGACAAGGACCCGCAGAAGATGCAGGCGTTCGTCACGGCGCTGTGGCGCGCAACCCAGTGGATCAAGGGGCATTCTCCCGAAGAGATCTATGATGCGATCGAGCCGTATGTCGGCAGCACGTCGCGCGACGCGAACCTTGTCGACATCGCGATCATGAAGAAGGTCACCGACTACGAATGTATTATCGATGCGGCCAGCTTCGCGCGCGGCGAGAAGGTCTGGTTCCGTGAAATGACTGGCATCAAGCCGCTCCCGATGGCCGATGTCGTCAACACCAGCTTCATCGAAGCGGCACGCAAGGCCTATCCGGCTTGACGGTGCAGGTCTTACACGTACCCCAAATGGATACGCCCCCCGAGATGCGGCGCATCGATGTGCGCGGATTGTGCAAGACCTTTCAATTGGCGGGCGCGGCCATCGAGGCGGTGCGCGACGTCTCCTTCAATGTCCCGCGCGGCGAATTCGTCGCGCTGCTGGGCCCATCCGGCTCGGGCAAGAGCACCGTCCTCAACATGATCGCGACACTGGTCAAGCCGACCAGCGGCCAGATCCTGATCGACGGTGTGCCCGTCGTGCCCGGACGGGCGACACCTGACGTCGGCTATGTGTTCCAGCGCGATACCCTGTTTCCCTGGCGCACCGTCGCCGACAACATCGGCTACGGCCTGGAGCTGGCCGGGGTCCCGGCGGCGGAGCGAAAGGATCGTGTCCGTGCTTGCCTCGCGCAAGCCGGACTGGGGGGTTTCGGCGATGCCTACCCCTCCGCATTGTCGGGCGGCATGCGCCAGCGCGCCGCCTTGATGCGAACGCTAGTCGTCGAACCGCAGGTCCTGCTGATGGACGAGCCGTTCGGCGCGCTCGACACCCACACCAAGATCGACATGCACGATGTGCTGCTTCGTATCTGGGAGCGCGAGCAGCAGACCGTGCTGTTCGTGACCCATGATCTCGGCGAGGCCCTGACGCTGGCAGACCGCATCATTCTGTTTTCCGCGCGGCCCGGCCGGATCAAGGAAACCTTCGAGGTGGATTTCGATCGCCCGCGTAACGCCGTGAAGATCCGGGAGACGCCGCGTTATGCCGAGCTGTTCCAGCTGATCTGGCACTCGCTAGGTGAGGAGTTCATCAAGGGCCGCAAGCCATGAGACGCGCGCGCCAACCAGGCAAGACGCTGGCCTGGCAGATGCTGATCTGCGTCTGCTTCTTGTCGATCTGGCAGTGGGGATACGCCCTGCATGCCTACCTTCCCGGGCTGGTACCGGATCTGCTCGACCCGTATTTCGTCTCAAAACCGTCCGACATCTTCGAGCATTTTCTGATCCTGAGTTGCCTCAAGTCCAAGCTCGGTGTCTTCAACGGCTGGTTCAACGGCGAATTCGCCCGCTGCATGGCGCGCTCCGAGAACAATCTCTGGATCGCGACCGCCGTCACGCTGAAGAACACCTTCTTCGGCTTCGTGACCGGCGTCAGCAGCGGCTTTGCGGCCGGCCTCGTGCTCGGACGTTCGGATAAGTTGAGCGCGATCTTCCAGCCGTTCATCACCGCGGTGAATTCCATTCCCCGCATCGCGCTGGCACCCATCATCGTGCTGGCCTTCGGCATCGGCGACACGTCGAAGGTCGTCACGTCCTGGATCGTGGTCGTCTTTCTCGTGTTCTTCAACACGTTCGAGGGCGCCCGCTCGATTGACGAGGGCTTTGTCAACGCATCCCGGCTGCTCGGCGCCAGCGAGTGGCAGATCACCCGCACGGTGGTCATCCCCTCGACCATGGCCTGGGTCTTCGCGTCGCTGACACCTGCGATTTCGTTCGCCCTGATTGGGGTGATTGTCGGCGAGTTCATCGGTGCGGAACGGGGGATCGGCCGCCTCATCATCGAATCCGAGGCGCGCGCGGAGGCCTCGGGAATGATGGTCGCGGTCGTCGTGCTGATGCTGGTCGGTGTTGCGCTATCCGCATTGATCTGGCGATTGCAGGCCTACCTGCTTCGCTGGCAGCAGCACAATCTGGCAGAATAACTCTCCGCACCTTCGCGACCGGAGCTTCGTTGGATCGACCATCATTCTCGTGGCTGGCTCGCCCAAGCTCGCGCACCCGTCGTCCTCTCGCGATGCAGGAGCTTGCGTAGCGTAGAGGGGTCGGCATACCCTACCCTCTCCGCAATTTCATCGAGGCCGAGCCGCGTCGTGTCCAGCAACTCCATTGCCTTGTCGACGCGCAACTTTTGGACAAATTTCACCGCTGAAAGTCCGGTGGCACGCTCGCAACGGCGCGCGAAAGTCCGCGCGCCCAGTCCGACGGCTGTCGCGAGTTCAGAGATCGAAAAGGTCCGGTCCAGTCGACTGCGGGCCCACCGCTCTGCGCGAGAAATCCGTTCGTCTGCGGCGACGAGATAGGACAGTGCCATGTAGCGGGATTGCGACTGCCTGTGGTCCAGCAACAGAAACCGTGCGCAACTCTCCGCGAGCTCAGGTCCGGCATGGCGCGCAACTATCGAGAGCATGAGGTCCAGCTGAGCCATCGCGGCTCCTGCAGTCAGTACCTTGCCGTCGGTCAGCACCATCGCCTCCGCCTCAAGCATCACTTTTGGAAACAGATTCCGGAATAGGGGCGCAAGCCACCAGGTCGTCGTTGCACGGCGGCCATCCAGAAGTCCGGCGCTCGCGATCAGAAATACGGCCGAACAGGAACTTGCGATTTCGGCTCCGGATCTGAAGGCCGCTTGCAGAGCCTTTCTTGCCTTTTCGGCATCTCGACGCTGCAATCCTTCGCGGATGAGTTGCTCATCCGTCCAGGCCAGCCCCGGGACGATCATCACGTTTGCAGGTCTGCGGGGCACTTCCTTGGCGGAAAGTCTCGCGAGTCTCCTGGCCCATTGTGCCCCGGACCCGGAAATTCTGATGTCGAAGCAGGGCGGTCGTCCCGCTTTTGCAAGAATGCCGTTCGCCACTCCGATGACCTTGAAGGTGATGGCTACAGAACGCCTCCGTCTTGCCGCCGCCTGTAGCCATGTAGAGGAGGCTGGCTGATTCCTCGTCGAAACCGGCGTCAAAGTCAGTCGCGTACGCTTCGAGGCGCGAGGCCAAGGTCGGTATGTAGGCGAGAATGAAGGCCAGCTGGAATAGGCGCCATCCAGCCGATGCAACCCCTTCTCTCGGAGGATTAGCGCGAGCAAAAGTACGGTTGAGCAGCAGCCAAGCGCGATAGGGCAACGCGGCCGCCGAGCTGGCCGAGGCTCTCCATGCACGCTGGGAGCGGTGCAGCAGGTCGATCCCATGACGGATCCGGTCCGTCTCCCTACGCCAGCTTTCTAAGTCCGATTCGAAGCGTCGGCGTTGGGCGGCTTCATCTGCTCCCGAGCCTTCTTCGCCAGGCTGCACGATCTCAGTGCCGACGGCGACGCCCTCGAAAAGATCAAACCTTGGCTGAACTGGAAACCCGGGTCCGGCAACTGGAAGCGGAGCAAACGCCGGCCGCCCCCGAAAGGCCGCTGGAAGCCAAAGAGCGGGATAGCTTGCTCAAGAGCGTCATTGGCATGGCGCTCGACAGCTACAAGTACGAGCCAAAGCTGAGCCGGAGCACCGTACCGCAACAAATTGCGGACGATCTAGCCAAGCACGGCCTCGTTTTGGACGTAGACACCGTCCGGAAGTGGCTGAAGCTGGGGGCTGAGTTCTTGCCGCCACAATGATTGCCGTACAAAATGGTGCCCCGGGCTGCCGTTAGCAGTTGCCCCGCTGCTAACAAGCTTTGGCCGGCCACGGTCTGTCGCATTCTCCGTCATAGCAACGCATGTTGCTTCGTCTTACATAGCCAGACGGGTGCTGGCGTGTCGCCCCTACGCCCGTAAGGAAAAACAATGTCAGTTAATAAGTCCAAAGACACTTTGCCCAAAACGCCGAACGCCGAGAACAAGGTTGTCCAAGCCAAGCCGGAATCTTCAACCAAGACTGAAGACAAACCGGACGCTACACCGAAAAAGCAAGATATGGGCGAGGGTCAGAAGGCGGTATCCAAAGCCTATAAGGACAACTGGAACGCAATATTTGGGAAGAAGAAAAGGCGATAGCACGTCTTTAGTGCCATGGAGAGCTGTGCAACCGCAGCAGTTTCAGTGTCGCCGTTTGAACCCCTTCCAACGTGAAGGCCCGACATTGCTGCCGGGCCTCTCTTACGGTTGACCTCGGAACGGTTGAACTCAGAAATCCATACCACCCATGCCACCGCCACTCGGAGGCATGCCGCCGCCAGCGTTCTTCTTCGGCAATTCGGCCACCATGGCTTCGGTGGTGATCAGGAGGGCCGCGACGGAAGCTGCGTTCTGGATGGCCACACGCACCACTTTGGTCGGGTCGATGATGCCCTTCGAGATCAGGTTGACGTATTCGCCGGTTTGGGAGTCGAAGCCGTAGGAATACTGCTCCTTTTCGAGGATTTTGCCGATGATCACTGAACCGTCTTCGCCTGCGTTGATCGCGATCTGGCGAGCGGGCCATGAAAGCGCCTTGCGCACAATCTCGACGCCGGTCTTCTGGTCGTCGTTCTGGGTCTTAATGCGCTTGAGCTGCTCGGAGGCGCGGAGCAGGGCGACGCCGCCGCCCGGCACGATTCCTTCTTCCACAG
>NZ_JADPJQ010000067.1:19360-151753 GCF_023073515.1 Bradyrhizobium sp. 17
TGCAAGTTTGGCCAGACGCTCCTGCAGCTTCTCGCGGTCGTAGTCGGAGGTGGTTTCCTCGATCTGCGCCTTGATCTGCGACACGCGCGCCTCGATGTCGGCCTTTTTGCCGGCGCCGCTGACGATCGTGGTGTTCTCCTTGTCGATCATCACCTTCTTTGCGCGGCCAAGCATGGCGAGTGTCACGTTCTCCATCTTGATACCGAGATCCTCGGAAATCGCCTGGCCGCCGGTCAGCACTGCGATGTCCTGCAGCATGGCCTTGCGGCGATCTCCGAACCCCGGAGCCTTGACGGCGGCGACCTTCAGACCACCTCGCAGACGGTTGACGACTAGCGTAGCGAGAGCTTCGCCTTCGACGTCTTCAGCTATGATCACAAGCGGTTTACCGCTCTGGACCACGGCTTCTAGTAGTGGAAGCAGTTCGTTCAGCGAGGAGAGCTTCTTCTCGTTGATTAGGACGTAGGCGTCTTCCATTTCAACGCGCATCTTGTCGGCGTTGGTGACGAAGTAGGGCGAAATGTAACCGCGGTCGAACTGCATCCCCTCGACGACCTCGAGTTCGGTCTCGAGCGACTTGGCTTCCTCGACGGTGATGACACCCTCGTTGCCGACCTTCTTCATGGCGTCGGCGAGGAACTTGCCGATTTCCTCGTCCCCGTTGGAGGAAATGGTGCCGACCTGGGCGATTTCCTCGTTCGAGGTAACTTTCTTGGAGTTCTTGACGAGGTCGGCGACCACGGCTTCCACGGCCAAGTCAATACCACGCTTCAGATCCATCGGGTTCATGCCGGCGGCAACCGACTTGGCGCCTTCACGCACGATCGCAGCCGCGAGCACGGTCGCAGTGGTGGTGCCGTCGCCGGCCGCGTCAGCGGACTTCGAAGCGACTTCGCGCACCATCTGCGCGCCCATGTTCTCGAACTTGTCCTCGAGCTCGATCTCCTTGGCGACGGTGACGCCGTCCTTGGTGATGCGGGGAGCGCCGAACGACTTGTCGAGCACGACGTTGCGGCCCTTGGGGCCGAGCGTCACCTTGACGGCGTTGGCGAGGATGTCGACGCCACGCAGCATCTTGTCGCGTGCATCGACGCCGAATTTGACTTCTTTAGCTGCCATCTGGATTTTTCCTTGAGGGGTTTAGCTGCGTAAGAGGGGGCCTCTTAGGCCGCCTTCTTCTTGGAAGCGGGGACGTCGAGGACGCCCATGATGTCGCTTTCCTTCATGATCAGCAGATCGACGTTGTCGATCTTCACTTCAGTGCCGGACCATTTGCCGAACAGCACGCGGTCGCCGACCTTCAGGTCGATCGGGATCAGCTTGCCAGCTTCGTCACGGCCACCCGGGCCGACGGCGACGATCTCGCCCTGCGAGGGCTTTTCCTTCGCCGTGTCGGGAATGATGATGCCGCCAGCGGTCTTCTCTTCTGCGTCGATGCGCTTGACCACGACGCGGTCGTGAAGCGGACGGAATTTCATGCGATCCTCCTTGGCTTTGTAATTTTCTAGGATTGGCAGTCACAATGCGCGAGTGCTAACCGCTCTTTACACTTATGACACTGGGGCGCAAGGGCTTCGGCCACGATGTTTGGCTTCTCTCTCTCTCTCTCGCCGTCCGGATCGTTGCTGCTTGCCGCAAACTTGCGTCTGGCAGGACTACGACATGTTTCCAAACTTCACGGTGCTGAAGGATTCTCTAGCACTTTGGTTTAAGGCCGCTCGAGGTCCGCTCTTCGCAGTCACCTGATCCCGTCCGAGCTCTTCGCGTCCCTTCTGGAAGCGGGCTTCGAGGTCGCAGCGGGTGGCCTCGGCGAGAACATTACCACCGCCGGCCTGGACCTTGAGCGGATGCCGCTCGGGACGCTCATCGAGCTTGGCCCCACGGCGATCGTGGAGCTGACCGGCCTCCGGACCCCCTGTGTCCTCATCGACCGCTTCCAGGCCGGCTTGAAGCGGCAGGTGCTCTCGTCGGCGGAAACGGGCCCTCCATTCAAATGCGGGGTGCTTGGCGTGGTGCGGGCCGGGGGAGCGGTCGCGGCTAACGATAGGGCGCGGGTTCGGCTCCCGTCCTCCTCTTTTCGCGCGCTGCCGGCTCTGTAAGGACCCCGTGCACAAGTGAGCAACGCGATGGCCGAATCGAAACGCGCTCGGTAGATCGCGCTGGCATGGCCGCAAACAAGGTAACGGCGGTACGCTTGGGGCTGGGGAGGCAATCGACAGTCCGGGACTAATCAAGCCGCCGCGCCCAGCTGGCGGCTTTTTTCTTGATCAGGACGCGTTCGCCCTCGCTCGCTCGCGCGCATCGCGGCGACGTTCGCGGCGTTCGCGCCGCCGCTTGGCGCGGTCAACGGGCTGCCGCAGCGCAGGAAACTGCGTCGCAGCGACTGCCGCCGTAGTCTCCGGGATCAAAGGTGCCTGGGCCAATTCGGGCGCAGCGGGGGGAGCTTCCATGAACTCGAGCACTGCCCGTCCCTTGGACGTGACCTGCCATCCGCCGCTGACGCGTTCGACCAACCCGTGGGAAAAGATGTCGAGATCGGGCACCCGCGCGGCGAGGCGCTTGGTCCGGTCCGCCCATTCGCGGCCACTGGTCGCCAGGATGGCCATGTCGCGTTTCAGGTCCTCCATGACGGCGAAGCCATCCGGATAGCTCACCAGGATCTTGAGGACAGTCACCTGGAAGTTCACACCGGCCCCCGCGCGATCAGGACCACATCGTGGGTGCGCGGGAAAGGGCTTCATGCCCGATCTGCCTAAGACCATCGGGAGAAACCTGGCCTTCGGTAGCAGCCTCCAGGATCTTCGATGCCACGCGAGTACGTGCTCCGATCTCGTCCTGCGAGACGCTTTCGCGGACTTCACCGAGGACCGCGCGCAAAAGCGGGGTGGTTGCCTTGTTAAACATGAGTGCCCCCAGGCGGGAAAATCCCATCCTAGGCTGGTTTTCCCGGGCGGGGAACTCAGGCATGCTAATTTTTAGGGAAAACGCGCCCGGAATCTAGGGAAGCAGAGGCGCCGGGGCGTGCCGGGACGCGAGGCGATCGCCTCCATGCTGCGGGCCTGTCCGGCGGGCTGCTAGAGGCGCGATCAGCCCCAGTGAGATGCGGCCCCACGACAAAAGCCGGAAACCCAGCCGCCGGCCGACGCTCGGCGGTTTCCTCTGGATGCGGCTGCGATCGGTTTCGTAAGGGTCGTGTTCTGGCTGATTGGGGCCGTCCGGCGAGGTGGCCGACGCGATTGAACAGGCGCCCGTACTTGACGGTAGAACGGTGACTTTCCGGGCAATGATCGTGGTTTACGCGGAGGAGCAACTGCGGAAGCAGCAGACCAAACGAGCGAGTCGCTGCCGAAGGATACGACTTAGCGCGCGAGTAGGCCTTCAGGCGCGAGCAGCCGCACATAGGTGCCGCTTTCGTGCAATTCCGCGCCGAACTCCGGCCCGGTTGCCTTGAACGTGGACAGAGACCGCCACAAGGCGCAACAGCTCGCCCGCGCTCGCATCCGCGAAGCATTGCGTTGCCGGCTCAAGCTGTTGCGCAAGCAGTATCGGATCATGCCTCAAAAACGCGGGTCAGCAGCCAATAGCCGCCGAGAAGGCTGATCACAGCAGATACCGCATAGACCAGCCTGGTCGCTCTCACCGGCTGGGTCCGGTCGGTAGCGAAGAGGCGATCGATCAGGCCGAGCACCGGCAGCATGATCGCGACGATCCCGGCCTGCCCGATCTCGACGCCGATGTTGAAGGAGGCAAGCGCCGGCACCACCGCGCCGGACGGCAGGCCGATCTCCTGAAGCGCACCCGCGAAGCCAAGACCATGGATCAGGCCGAACAGGAAGGTCACGCGCCAGCGCCTATCGATGTCGCGCGAGAAGAAGTTCTCCACGGCCACGAACGCAATAGAGGCGGCGATTGCGGGTTCCACGACCCGGCTGGGGATGACAAGGACGTGTAAGGCGGCCAGCGACAGGGTGATCGAATGAGCGATCGTGAAAGCGGTGACGATCTTGATGACGGGAATGAGCTCGCGCCCCCACAAAACGACCGCGACGAGGAAGGCGATGTGATCGTAGCCGAAAAAGATGTGCTCGATACCGGTGAGAAGATAGCGCTGCATCGTCGACCACAGCGACGGCGCGGGAGCAGACAGCGTGATGGTCGTGTTGCCGGCGTCGAGCAGCGCCTGCGCCTCTTTCCCGCCCTGCGCGACCAGCACCACCTGGCGCGCGCTGGAATCCTTCCCGGTCAGCACCGTCGAGCGGTAGACGATGTCCCCGGCCACGCCGGCGCAGTTGAAATTGCTGCGATAGACGACGCCATCGCCGTCCGCCAGGATCGCAGCCGTCCCGGCCGGACATGCCGCGCCGTCCGCGCCGGTCACGGCGAGATGCGATCTCATATAGGCCAGAATCGACGTGCTGGCTGCATCGACCGCAGCCGGGTCGACCGCATCCTCCTTCGCGTCATAGACTTTGATACCGACGAGCCGGTCGACGTCGCTGCCCTTGAGCGCTACCTCGACCTTCACCGAGCGTTCGGCGCTCAAGGCCAGGCGTGCCGTCGAGAGGTTGACCTGATGCGCCCATGCCGGTTGGCAGATGCCGAGGAGGACTATGCCGGGCAACATCAGGCGTTGCCACCTCATGATCCTGCTCCGACCGCACGCAGCAGCTCCGTCAGCCGGCGCATCTCGAACTCGGCCACCGTCACCACCGCGCCGCCGGGCATGAGCCGGGCGTAACGATCGAGACTGTCCGCCGACGCGCCGAACTCCAGCTTTGCCAGTGGCGCAGCCCCATCGCGCGCGAACAGCAGCACGATCAGATCAGGGAGAGTAAGCCCGTAGCGCGCGAGCTGCGACGGATCAGCCGGTCCGACGCGCGTCTCGACCGCGGCGGCATCGAACGCACTCAGTGCCGCATCGATGATCCGGGCCTGCTCGGGATCAGCGACATGTAAGAGGTTGCCGAAGGCATGATTGTGCTGGCCGAGGTGACGGAACCAATTGCCGCCAGGATCACGCTCGAAGCGGGTGAGCTTGCCCCCGAAGACGATCTCGAGCGCCCACACCTGCGCCATCGATACCGGCAGCAACAGGCTTTTGCCGCGGTTGACCGCATCCGCACCGACCGGACCACGCAGACGGCGTGCCATATCGAGGGTGACACGCCACTCCTCGCCGACATGGCGCGGCATCAAATACACCGCGGGACGGCCGGCAATGCGAATATAATAAGACGTGCTCGCCGGATTGAGTGCCCCGATATTCACAGAGGTCGCCGAACCATCGGCCGCTTCGATCATTGCAACGGTTGCCGGCGGATCCAGACCGAACGCAGCAAAGCTCGCCGGGGTGAGCTCGGTCGCCGGGATTTCGCGAGCAGGCTCGCTGACCGTGACGAGCCGCAGCGCCGTCTCGAGATGCGTCCCGAGCTCGGTCGGCACGACGCCATCCCGCCCTTCGAACGTCCACGCGCCGGCCTTGCGCAGCAGAACGATGCCATGGACGCCCGCACGGATCTCCACTCTCCTCACATCGGCCGACGCGATGGTGACGATGCCCTTTGGCGCGAAGGCGACCTTGCTGCGCAGCTCCGGCCATTCTCCGCTGAGGATGAGCAGCCCAAGCAGCGTCACCAGAATTGCAGCGACGAGCGGCATCAGCCATTGAGACACGCCGCCGCTGGCGAGCCGCGCCCTCACCGCCGCCTCCACCACGTCCCAACTCCGAACAATGCGGTGCTGAGCGGCAGCAGCACTTCCAACACGATGAAAGTGTCACGCATCTGGCTGCTGGTCAGCACGATCTCCGGGAGCCTGAAGCTCTGCGGAGCAACGCTCGGCGTGGCATCGTCATCGGCGAGCCAACGCAGCGTGGCGAGCGACAACTCGCCATTGGAGACATAAGGAAAATATTCGTTGCTGGCGACCTTACTGGTACCGACAACGACCATGCGGAAGCGCTTGTCGGGCGATCCGCCCGGCCAAACGCCCTCGAGGGCGACCGCAAGCGGCCGGGCGCCGCGAGCGCCGGGTGCCGTGCCGTCCGTCGCAGCGGCAACGGACTTGGGCGAGCGCACGTAGCTGTCCTGACTGCTCGCCGCGAGCACGATCGAACTGACGCCGGATGGCGGTTGCGTCGTCGCGATCGGTCTTGCCTGCGGAAACACGGTGAGCGCCAGGCGCCTTGTGATCGGATGCGGCGGATAATAGGGCACCGCGACCTTGTCAGCATCGGTGCGAAAATGATTGAGGGGATCGATCACGACCGCGGCGTCGCTCGACAAGCCGACGGGCTTCAGCAGCAATTGTTCGAAATCACCGTCGACCTGGGACAGCGGATCAAGAAGGAGAAGAAGCCTGCCACCGCCCTTTACATAATTCGCGAGGAGCATCGCCTCGTCCGCGGCGATCGCGGTACGCGGACCGACATCCGCGACGACCGAGCAGTCCGGCGGAATGCCGGAGGCCGTCGCGGCGACGACCTCGCGCATCTGGAAGCCAATCTGATCGAGGGCAAGCTGGAGACGGTCGAGCTGCTCAGGCGCCGCCTCCAGCACGTCGCTGGCGCCCGGCATCTCGTGCCCCTTCAGAGTCTCGACATGACTGAAATGGAAATGTGAGGGCAGCGGCCGGAACGTCTCGCCATGACCCGTGACGAAGCAGACTGTCTCCACCCGCTTGCGCAGCACGCGCAGCGCCGCGTAACCGAGACGCGCGGGATCGGTCAGGTTCTCGACCATGACCTTGCGATCGTCGGCCTGGAGCACTGCCGTGTTGTAGGCACGCACTCCGAGGTCGCGGGCGAGGCCGGGTTCCTTGTCGAGATCGATGGCACGGAACGCGAGCAGCGGATGATTCCGTGCGGCGGTCTGAACCAGCTCCTTGACGTTGACCGCATTGGCATCGCCGGCATTGTAGAAATAGGTTAGCGCCAGGGGCGTACGCAATTGCGCAATCACGTCAGTCAGCTGTTGTGGCGGCGTGTTGCGTCCTTCGCGGCTGACGTCGAGATGCACATCGTGCCGATAGAACGCGACGTTCGCACCCGTCACGACCGCAATCGCGGCGGCGACGATCGACGCGTTAGCAAGCCATGCGGACCAGCGTGCGCCCGCGCTGCGCAGGGGAAGCCGGATCGCGAGCATGAAAAGTGCGAGCAGAACGAGAATGCAGGTGCCGAACAGCAGGCCGTTCGCAACCGTCTTACCAAGGCCGGAAAAACTGAGCACACCGCAGACCAGGGCGCTGGCTACGACGGCAAGAAGGGCAACGTTGAATCTGACGGGGCCGGACATTCATCCCCTCTCACCGTCGCGCCAGCGCGCGGACTGTCAACAACAGCATCAACAGCGTGACGCTGAGGAAGAAGCCCACGTCGGACAGGTAGATCGAACCGATCGCAAAGGGACGGAAATGCACCGACAGCGACAAATTCACCACCAGCGTATCGAAAGGGCTCGGCAGCAGCCAGCCGAAATTATCGATGATCCAAAGCAGGAGAAATACGCTGAGCGAAATCAGCGCCGCAATGACCTGGTTGGCCGTGAGCGCCGAAGCCAACAGGCCGGTCCCGACCAGCGCCGCGCCGAGCAACAGGAGGCCCAGATAACCGCTATAGATCGGGCCGAAATCGGGATCACCGAACCAGGCGAGGGCAGCCGCATAGGCGCCCGACAGCAGCAGCATAACCACGACCAGACTCATCGCCGCCATGAATTTCGCAAGCACGATGGCGACTTCGGAGACCGGCGAGGTGAGCAGCACCTCCAGTGTCTTAAGCTTCCGCTCCTCCGCAAACAGTCGCATGGTGATCAGCGGCGCCGTCAGCAAAAACAGCACGAACATCTGGAAGAAGACGTGCACCATGCTGGGCTGGTGGCTGAGAAACAGCGTCAGCGTGAAGCTGTAGCCCATGATCAGCAAGAACACGGTCATCAGCACGTAGGCAATCGGCGAGGAGAACAGCGCCGTCGTTTCCTTGCCCAGGAGCACCCCAAAGCTTCTCATGCGGCCACATCCGGCCGGCGCGTGAGGTCGAGAAACACCCGCTCGAGATCGGGCCGCAGCTCAGTCAGCTCCCGCACCGGAATCCGGGCTGCGACCAGTGCGGATACGAGGTCCGCCGCAAGCCCAGGGCGGCGCTCCGCCGTCACGACGAAACGCCCGCCGACTTCGGGATCGGCAACGATCCCGCGCACGCCGACAAGGGAGCCGGCCACGCCGCGAACAGCGTCGATCGGTGTGTCCGCCGATAGGCAGAGTCTGAGATACGGCGCTGCATCCCTCAGCGCATCGGACGTCAGCAGCATACCATCGAGCAGGATCATCACGCGCGAAGCTATCTTTTCGATCTCGGGCAGGATGTGCGAAGCCATCAGCACAGTGTGGCGCCCGGCGAGTGACTTGATCAGGTCGCGCACGGCGATCACCTGATGGGGATCGAGTCCACTGGTCGGCTCGTCGAGGACCAGAACCCTGGAATCCCCCAGCAACGCCTGTGCGATCGAGACGCGCTGGCGAAAGCCGCGCGACAGCTTGGCAGCGGTAAGGTTCATGACAAGGCCAAGGTCGAGGCGCTCGGCGGCCTCGTCGACCGCCGCTCTCGCCTTGGCACCGTGGAGCCCCTTGATGCCGGCCATGAAAAGCAGGAACTCCCCGACCCGCATGTGATCGTAGAGCGGCGCATCTTCTGGGACGTAGCTGATGGCCTGGCGCACGCCGATGGAATTTTCGACGACGTCATGGCCGGCAACCGTGATCCGTCCGTTCGTCGGCACCAGATAGCCCGTGAGCATGCGGAAGATCGTGCTCTTGCCGGAGCCGTTGGGCCCGAGCAGGCCGACGATCTCGCCGGGCTCGATGGCGAATGAGACATCGGCGACGGCGCGCCTGGGCCCGTACCACTTCGTCACGTGCTCGACCAGAACGACCGGTGAGACAGCCGGGGGCATGGCGATACTGGACACCCATCTACGGATGCTCCGCGGGGAGCATCGAACAATCCCGGGCGCGACGGCCCGGGATAACTATTTGTGCGACGATGCGATCCGCCGCCGATCACTCGTAGAATTCAGGCGAGTGCTTGTGCGCCTTGAACGTATCGGGATCATGGGCATAAATAATGTCGGCGCCCTCGGTGTCGCGCACCCGCTTCACCCAGGCATAAGCGTCGAGCATGCCGACCGGATCATAGACGCTGCCGATGCTCGGCAGGATGTTCTTGTCCAAATTCTCCTGGAGATAGACGGCGTCGCTGGTCAGCACCACCGTGCCCGTCTTGGGTAGACGAACCACCAGAATCTGGCTTCCGGGAGTGTGCGAGACGGTGCGGTGAATGAAGACGCTGTTGTCGCCGAACAGATCGAGATCGCCGTCGAGCTCGATGGTTTTGTACTTGGCCGGCATGCCGCCGCCGACGCTGTTGCGCAGCATGGCGAAGTCGTCGGTGATGAAGAAGGTGGCGTAGCCCGGCGCCGGCCAGAACGCATTCCTGATCTCGTCACGCTGAAAAACCAAGGTCGAGTCCAAGAACTTGCCAATGTTGCCAGCGTGGTCGACGTGGAAATGGCCAAGCACAAGGTATTTGATGTCCGACGGCTTGACGTTGATCTTGGCGAGCTGGGCATCGATGGCGATGTCAGGATCACGGCCGGGGTCGAGCGCCTTCACGAACGGGCCCCAATAGTCCGGATCCTTAATGATCCGGTCGTTGTTGCCGCAGTCGAACAGGACGTCACCCTTGGGGTGCCGGATCAGGAAAAAGCCGACGGGGATCTGGACCTTGCCGCTACTGCCGTTCTGAATGATCGACTTGTCGAGATTGAGCGCCCCTGAAGAGAAGACGTAAAGCTTCATCTCTTTCGGCGGGTCCCCGGCCATCGCGGTAGCCGACATGAAAAAAAGTCCTGCAGCCAGCGAGCCAAGGACTTTCGACGCAATCACCCGCATGTCGTCCTCCCTGTTCGACGCACTTTTCTTGAGCGGATGAAGGTACCTTACCATAATCTACCGCGGCTGTGCACGCCCATCGCACGCGAACGTGCCAAAAAAATTGACCGGGGCGCGGTTCCGCCTTTTTGTGCAATGCAATTGACACGGCCGCCGACCTTGTCCTGCCATGAGGTCGGCCCGATTGGTTGAGGCCTCGCCCCGCGGCCTGAGACAGCAGCGCACAGTCGTTGGCGAAGGGCCCGCTGTTTAGCCACTAGCGCCTGCGCAGAACAAAGGCGCCGGTCTCCGCCAATTTAATCGAGAGTTGGCTAGGGATCTGCCAGTGGTGCAGCGGGCGCCCGCTCACGCTATGTCGCTGGAGCACGGCATGCGAAAGCTCGACAGTGACCAGATACACAGCCCTGCAATCGCCGTCGACATCGGTCACGCCTGCGCCTGATGCTGAAAGACCAGGACGAGTTGCCATCCAGTATTGAGAGACAGATGCAGCGACTTCGAGAGCTAGAGTCGCCGTCTATCGTTCCGATGGAACTGGATCAGATCGCCGAGCTACAAGCCGGCAAAAACGTCTCATAGTGGGGGTAGAAAGCGCTAATCAAAATCAGTCCGAGTGCGATGAAAAGGCCGATTTCGATCAACAGAGCGAGCGCTGTGATCGCGGGGACAAACATCTCGCTTAATGTCATCTGGCTCGCTCCTTCATGTCATGCGAGCCCCGATCACCGAACGTATTTGCGAAGGATCAGGTTTCATTTTTGCTGTACAAGTGAGAAGGCGGCCTTCAGTTCGCGAACCGAGCAGCGCAGATCGACCT
Source organism: Bradyrhizobium sp. 17 (assembly GCF_023073515.1). Lineage (NCBI taxonomy): Bacteria > Pseudomonadati > Pseudomonadota > Alphaproteobacteria > Hyphomicrobiales > Nitrobacteraceae > Bradyrhizobium > Bradyrhizobium sp. 17. Next base: position 30,126 of record NZ_JADPJQ010000067.1, read on the forward strand.
GATCCGGTTCTTCGATTCATTTGCGGCTTGGCCTGCCAAGGCGTGCAGGCGATGCAGTAACCGATATAGGGCCCCTGTGCGCATTCCCGCATCAATCGCCTATATAGTCCTCTATGTCGCCCTCTATGCGGCGTTCGGCGCCGCATCTCCATTCTGGCCGAAATTTTTCGAAACGAGAGCTCTGGCGGCACAGCAGATCAGTCTGATCCTCGCAGCCGCAATGTTGACGCGGCTCGTTTCCGGACCGCTGGTTGCTATGCTGGCGGATCGGCTCGGATCATTGCGCCTCGTGCTCGCAGGCTCTGCTGCCGTCGCGGCCTCAGCAGCCGTCGCATTGCTCTTTGCCGACAGATTCTGGTTGTTGCTTCTTGTCGCGCTTGTTCAGGCTGCCGCTCTCGCCCCCACCACCTCCGTCGCCGATGCCTTATCGGTCAATACAGCGAGGCCTCGGTTCGCGGGAAGGCCATTCGAGTACGGCTGGATACGGGGGGCTGCCTCCGCGGCTTTCGTCTTGGGAACACTGATCACCGGACAACTCGTAGGCCCAGCGGATCTTACTGCCGTTATCTGGATGAATGCAGCGTTCCTGATCACCGCCAGTGGCGCCACTGCATTGCTACCTGGGCAAGCCCGGCCACAGAGATCACCCTCCTTTGCTGTATCAGAAATGAAAGCCCTGATCAGCGTATCGCAGTTTCGCGTCATGATTATCGCATCAGCTTTGATCTATGGCAGCCATGCGGTGCACGATGCATTTGCAGTTATTAGGTGGAGTGATGCGGACATCAGCACGTCGACGATTAGCTTCCTGTGGTCGGAAGCAGTGGTTGCTGAAGTGTTCGTGTTCATGTTGGTCGGTCCAGAACTCCTAGACAGGTTTGGCGTGCGCGGCGCGGCTGTCTTGGCAGCTACGGCCGGAATCGTTCGCTGGTCTGTAGCGGGCGTGACCACCTCCGTGTTGCTGCTCTCGCTGATACAGCCGTTGCACGGATTAACGTTCGCTCTGCTTCATCTCGCTTGCATGCGGATGATGGGGACGCTGGTCGCACCAAGCGTCGCCGCAACTGCGCAAGCTCTCTATGCGTTTGGCTCAGGGTTGCTAACGGGGGGACTGACCTTCTTGTCCGGCGCAGTGTATGCTTCCTATGCTGGGGCGGCCTTTTTCCCTATGGCGGCGCTCTGCGTCGTCGCGCTCCCATTCGCCTGGTTTGGCTTCGCAAATGGGAGGGACTGATCCTTGTCGAGCGAGAACGGGGAACGGCCGCCGGCTTACACTCCGTCAAAAAGCGGATACGGGACTGCGCCTTCTGGCTCGTGCCTTCCGCCAGTTCAGCGGCCGGAAGAGATGGCTGGAGCCGACTGGCGGCTTCCCGTCGGAGCCTTTCGAAGCAGGCGGCCGCAAGCAACACCGGAGCGACGTAGCTCTCGAATTTCAGCTTATTGGGTCGTCAAGAGGGGCGTTCGGACAGTTGCGGCGGCGTATAACCGTGCCGATGTGGACGCGATGGCGGGGGCATTCGACTCGGTGGATTCTGTCGGCTTCTCGATAGGCGCTGCTCCTCCCGCACTTTCGGCGAGTGCCCCGGATTCTTTAACCGGCGCTTCTAATTCTTTTTTCCAGTCCATCGTGCCAACCCTCCGTTAAGCATTGTGGGGTGACCATGCTGCTCGGTCAAATGGGATTGTTAAATGCAGCACAGCATTATTGTTCGCGGAGAGTCGCGGGTAATTGATCGGTTGCGAGCCGAGGCTTCGCGAGTAGCGCGGGCCGAAAAGATTGTTTGGTGGGCGGAGAAAGAGAGCGCCGGTACCCGGTTCTGCTTTGAATCCAAGAAGTGCTTGGAGCCGTTTCGCGCGGCTTGCGAGGCGATGGGCGTCGAAACGGCCTAGTTTGTAGTCCCGAAACCGCTTGCGGGTTTGCAGCCGCGGAACAATTGCTTCCGTGCCAAGTAGTTCTCGGCGCGCTCCCGGGCGCAAAGAGACCTAGCATAGCCCCAGCTCTCCCATGCCCTAGACCTGGGGTATTTCGTTTGCTCGCATCCTCGGTTAGGTGCGGAGTGCGTGATGGATTACCTACCCGAGTTTCAGCGACTGGACCATCAGCTTGAATTGGCTCGGCGAGCAATCGGACGGATCGGCGACAGGGAGACTGTGCAGCGCCTTCAAGAGTTCGCCCGCGAGATCGGCGAGAGACTGAGCATCCTCAAAACGGCCCGCCTCGAGGAGGAGACCCGGAGACGGGCGCACGAGCTTTGGGAGGAGGCGGGGCGGCCCGAGGGCCGGGACCTGGAGTTCTGGCTGCGCGCCGAGCGGGAGCTATCCCCGGTTAGGCGGGCTTAGCAGTATCCCGGTGGAGAAGCGTCCTGCCGATGTACCATCGGCGCTGTCGTCGTACAGTCGATCTGCAAACGCCTGCTTATGCTGCCGGATAAGTCTTTGAAAACAAAGGCTCAAACTGTGTGGGGGACCGTCCGTAGCGCTCTCCCGCTACCAAATCCAGCGTAACACTTTGATCTTCCAGACTTGGCCGATCAATGTTTCGACGCGAGGGAGGTCTCATTGATACATCTGGATGGTCGCGGATCAATTCTCGCTGTGAACGATCAACATCGGCGCGGAGAAACTGGGTCGCCTTTTCGACGCATCGCCGTGTTCAGCGCTCGCGACAGCTGTTCTGCAGAAGCGGAGCACGGAACTCGAAATTGCTAAATGGCTCTGTCAACGATTGCCATCGGATGGGCGGCAGGGCTCACAGGGGACAGTGGTGATGCGACAGCGCATTCGCTTTGAAAGCGAGTGCAACCACACCCTTTAAATTCATCGCTTCTCTTCCAGAGGCATACGTAGCCAAGCGACGCATTTCACGCTTCGCAGTCGATAACCGCTCCGAGTTGGGGCAAGCGAGACCACCGATAAGGTTCATGAGCATGCTTAACCAATCTCATTGTGTGCTGTCGAGCCCCGGAAGCCCTTCCCACCAGCGACTAGTAAGTGGCGTTGGACACGACCGCGGGGCCACCCGGGGCTTCCGCTACCGGAGCCCTGGGAGGAGTGCCTCCATGGGTCGGCGGCGGCAGGTTCGTGGTTGGCGCCGGACCAGGGATCGGGTGGATCGTATTCGTGCCGCCGGTACCGGGAGCAGGTGACGGCGCGTTCTTGGTGGCCACCGGGCCTCGCGGCGGATTGCCGGCGTGGATCGGCGGGTTGATCGTGGAAGCCGGACCGGTCCCGGCGCCGGTCTTGGTCACGGTCACCTTGCCGCTGTCCCTTTTGCCGGTCCCGCCCAAATGCGCGGAGTGGGGAGCGAAGCGCTGGTTCCCGCCTCGCCTGTCACCATGGTCTTGATGATCGTTGTGGTCCTGATGACCGCCATCGCGGGCAAACGCAGCCCCTGACATCAACATCAGGATTCCGGTCCCGAGCGACACGGGAGCATTACTGTGGGAACTGTCTTGATCGTTCGCATCATAAAACTCCTGCTCGTTGCAAGTGAATTGTCGAAATTGGAATCGCGAAACAAATTGCTTGTCGGCGCAACCGCGGCGCGGCTTGAACGGACGCAGCGCCGGAGGTTCACTCCACCACGAGGGCCGGCTTCAATTTCACCGGTTTCGACATGTTGTAGAAGTTCGGCGACGTCGCCATCACTGCCTGATGGATTTCGGCGAACTGCTCCGCGGTGCCGTTACCCTTGATGCGAACCGTGTAGTTCAGATTCTCATAGCCCTGCGGCACCGCAGGATCGATCCCGAGGAAACCGCGCAGATCGATCTCGCCGTCGGTCTCGATCGCGAGGCTTTCGAGGGTGATTCCGCGCACCGCGCACTGGGCCGCGTATCCGATTGTCATGCAGGCGTTGAGCGCCGCAATCAGATGCTCCTGCGGATTGGCGAAGCTGTTCGATCCGCCGAGCTGGAGCGGCTCGTCGATGTCGATCAAGAACCGGCGCGGCACGTTATCTCCGCCGATCTCGAAACTCTCGATTTCCGCGCGGCTCCGCGCCTGGCCCTGCCAGGTCGTGGTGACGCGCCAGTTTGTCTTGCCTTTGGCCGGATCGCGCTTGACGCTGTCGATCAGGGCAAACAGGTCGTCGACATTGATGCCGTTGACGACGGTGGGTTGGACAGTCTTGATTTGTGCACTCATGATGAGACTTCCTTGCCTCGGTTTAGGCTGATTTCAGATTTGGACTAGTTCAGCGTCGCAAGAGCTGACTGGATACGCTGGCCTTGGGCTTCGGTGATCAGGCTCGAGAGCACCTTGCCGAAATGCGGGTGCTGCGCGCCCGAATGGATGTATTGCCAGCGATAGGCCTTGAGGAATGCGGCGTGGATCGCTTGCGTCTCCGCGTCGTCGACCGCGCGGCCGCATGTTGCCGCAAAATAACCGGCGTCGGCCTTGGCCTGGGCCTGCAGGATGCCGTCGACCGCGGCGACCAATTCAATGAATTCGTCGACCGCGGCATCGCGCTCCTCCACCGTCACCCCGGCGTCGTGGCGCACCCATTCGAGCTCGTCGAGGATCGCGTGCTGGCTTTCCTCTTTCCAGTGAAACAGGAAGACGTCCCTGAACAGCTCGGAGAGTTGCGGATCGGCGTCGATGCTCTGGCGATAGTGGAGCTGGGTGAACAGCTCGATATCCAGCGTCAATGCCAGCACTGCCCAGGTGCTTTTGCCGAGGACGACATGGGCGACGGCGTTGTGATCGACATCGAAACGATAGCCGCCGGGCAGCACGTCGCCGACCATGGCGTCGACAAGACGGAACAGCGCCTGGTGCTTCAACTCTTCGTCGCTGAACCGTACCAGCGCCTCGAGCGCGACCTGATCGCCGAACCAGTGGTCCTCGCTCAACTCAAGGACCTTGGCGTTGATGAAGCGCTCGACCAAACCAAAGATATTGGCGTAGGTCCGGCCCTGGATCTGGCTGACGTAGCGCTTTTCATCTGTCGACAGGCTCGAGAACGCTTCCGCCAGAGAAAGACGGTCCGGGAGAAACTTCTGCGCAGTATCGAAGTTGCGCCCACGTATCACATCCTTGTCGATGTCCCAGCGCACCCGCTTCGACGTTTGAATACAGCGTGCGTACCGTTCGCTGCTGTCAGCGATATTGCTTACCACGTTCATTTCGAACTCCCTTCGCGTATCGGGGCGCCGATGGCACATACAGTTGATCGGCTGATGCAGCGATCGTAGTTCGATGGACGCGCGAGGGTCTATGACCGGCCTACCTTGAGACATGACTGGAACGCCGGCTTCTGATAGTGAGGTCGGTATGGATGCATTATCCGACGTTCTCAGAGTGGCGCATTTGACCGGCGGCGTGTTCCTGCACGCCGATTTCACTGCGCCATGGTGTATGGCTGCCCGCGTGGCTCCAGAGCACTGCGCGCCGGCGCTCGGGCCAACGTCGCACATGATTCTTTATCACTACGTCGTCGAGGGCGAGCTCCATATCCGGGTTGACGGCGAGGATGGTGAAGGCCTCGTGCTTGGAATCGGTGACGTCGTTCTGCTGCCGCGCAACGACTTGCATCTGGTGGGTAGCGACCTGAACCTACCGCCGGTCGCGGGCAGTGAAATTATCCAGCCCCCAAAAGGAGGTGGGCTGTTCACGATCCATCACGGTGGCGGAGGAAAACGCACACGGATGATCTGCGGATACCTCGGCTGCGATAGAGCCGAAGACAATCCGGTCATCTCCACCTTGCCGCGGCTGCTAAAGCTCGATGCTGAGCAAGGTGGGGCAGCAGAATGGATCCGTTCGACCTTCCAATATGCCGCAGATGAGGTCGCCGCCGGCCGCCCGGGTTCGGAGACCGTGCTGGCGAAGCTATCGGAACTGTTGTTCGTTGAAGCCGTGCGGCGCTACGCAGAAAACCTGCCCGAGGGCCAAATCGGTTGGCTCGCCGGTTTACGCGACCCACACGTTGCGCGGGCACTGGCGCTGCTGCACGGGGACATCGCGCGGCCCTGGAGCGTGGATGACCTCAGTCGGGAGGTTGGTCTCTCCCGTTCGGCGCTCGCCGATCGCTTCATCGGCTTGATCGGCATGCCGCCAATGCACTATGTCGCCAGTTGGCGCATGCAAGTTGCGACCCAGAAGCTCCGCAATACGAACGCATCCCTTGCACAAGTTGCCGATATGGTCGGCTACAGTTCCGAGGCGGCTTTTTCCCGCGCCTTCAAGAAGGCGTTCGGGACTGCGCCAGCCACTTGGCGACGTTCGAGCAAATAGGCTGCGTGCAACCTGTTACATTCGAGGCTTGATCGCCCCCTCAACGATTGGTCCTGTGGACGTCTTCTCATCCGGGGTCGTGAATGGTCCTGTTGGCCCCCAGCGGACATCCGACTGATCAGGCCGTTCTATCGGACAAAGGGCAAACGGTCCGATGACATCAGTGCAACCCGGAAATGAAATAGCTCCACGCCGTGGCCAGCACTATACTGGTGCTGCTGCAAGCGCTGTTTCAAGCGTTCGTGGAAACATTGTTACGATCAGTCAGGGAGGAACATCCGATGACGACTATGTTTGTTAGACACACGGTTTCCGACTACAAGACCTGGCGGAAGGCTTACGACGATTTTGCCCCGGTCCAGAAGGCGAAGGGCGTAACAGCCGAGGCTGTCTACCGAGCAGTCGAAAATCCCAATGACATCACAGTAACTCACGAGTTTGCCACGAATGAAGCTGCGCAAGCCTTCGCGGAGAGTGCTGAATTGAAGGATGCCATGCAGAACGCGGGAGTGGCAGGAGCTCCAACGATTTGGTTTACGAACAAGGCGTGAAATATCATCCCGGCCAAGTGCCGGGATTTCTTTGTTGTGGTGTGCCATGTCGCCTGTTGGGCCCAAACCGGCGGTTAGAGGGCGGGCGGGCAGGCATACTGGCGGGCTGTCATGCCGCGGTCAGGTCGGCGATGGCCGGTGAACAAGAAGCCGCATTTTTGTTTAAGACCACGGCGGCTCGTCGCCCGCCGCGGCTGCCTCGTGGTTGATCGTGACACGCGCCGAACGCAACCCGGTTAGCAACACAGTTCTTACAGAGGCAGGATCAAATCCAATATTCTTGGCGTTTGGTGGATGTGCCTCGCTGTCCTTCAATCGGAGCGCCAAGTGCAATTGCTCGCAAAGGTGCTGAACGACGAGATTGACCTGATCGTCAGTCATGATCGGCGTCTCCTGCTCCATTTTGCTATTCCAACCAGGTAGCACCCATGAAAATCGGGCGGTACGCGATTGACTGCCCCAAGATCCAACCCCACGCGCATGGGCGGGCCGGCCCCGAGCAATCGTCCGGCTGGCACACCGGTAGTGACTAGCGGCGATTAGAGCGACGCTTTTGATTCCTTTCGGACATTGAGTCCGATCAGCGCGATGCGGATGAGCTCGACTGGTGTCGTTCGGCCTCGGCTTCATGTTCCAACTGCAAGATGCGCTCGCGCAGCGCGTCGAACGTCTCTTCGGCTGCCTCGCTGAACAGCGGATCCTCAGGATTGGTCATAGCCGAAGCGACCTCCGTCCAATCTTGAGGCTCGAGAGCTTTTAGGGCGGCAGGAAAGAAATCGCGATCTTCCATCATGATGTGGCGCCGCTCGTGCTCTATGAAATCATGAATAATGGCATGCACATCTTGCCGAAGGAGTTCGCGATCCGCGAGGACACCGTCGACCGCGTGAGCGACGCGGCGCAAACGTTCGGCCCCTCTTTGGTGTTCGAGCGCGAGATCACCGACCTTCGCAGCCGCACCGGGATCGCGAATTTTCAACTTAGCGAAGACCGGGTCTTCCTGAGGATGATGATAAACCTCCGGGTAAAGTTCGAAGTAGCTAATAACCGCACCAATAACCTCATAGTCGGGGCGGTCGCCGCGGTCGAAAATCTGAAGCTCCCGCTCAAGGACGGTAAGCAGTTTCTCAATATTGCGGTGCTCTTGGCTTAAGCGCTCAATGATCATTGCTGCGATCCACAAAGGTGACCGATTGAGAGGCGTAGAAAGTTTAGTCCCAAGTCGCCTCAGCTCTTTGCGCTAAATCAAATTTCGGACGGAACAATGGTGCGCTATCCGCTTGTTTCTATGTCGCCTATTTTGCCACTGGCGGTCGGGAGGTCTGGTTTTGACGCGGACATCGGACATATCGACCAGCACGCTAATCTCAGATACCGTTCGCGGATCAACTTCTGGCTGGAGGTGGCGATGTGGCAACCCGATGGATGGGCACAAACACGGATCGGTATTCTTACGCCTCACGCTGACATCGTTCCAGAAGCGGAATTTAGCGCGCTTGCTCCTGATGGAATTTCGATCCACGCAGCCCGCATTCCGTTTGGTGGCTATAGGCCAGGTGGAAAGATGGATCCGACCATCGCCGATGACCCGGTACGCGCTATCGTCGACCCGCCTGCGGTGGACGATGCCGCCGAGATGCTGGCGATGGCCCCACTACATGCAACGGTTTTCGGGTTCACTAGTAGCAGTTATGTGCGCGGTGCAGCCGATGACGCGGCACTCAAATCTCGTTTGGAAGCTCGCACGCGAGGCATCCCGGTTGTCATCCCGTGCACGGCGGCGGCGACTGCACTGGTTGCACTCTCGGCTAAACGGGTTGCTCTAATCAGTCCGCCGTGGTTTTCAGCTGAAATGGATCAGCAAGGTGCCCGCTATTTCCAGAGCCAAGGGTTCGAAACTGTTTACAGCGGACCCGCAGGACTGCCGTCGGATCAGCAAGCTATCCAGCCGGAGCAACTCTTCGACTGGGTCCGCACCCATGTGCCTGCCGAAGCTGAAGCTGTTTTCATTGGTGGTAATGGCTTTCGGGCCATTAGCGTGATTAAGGCGCTGGAGGATAGTATGGGCCGTCCTGTTTTGACCGCAAATCAAGTAGCGTTTTGGTGCGCTCTGCGCTTATCAGGCGCGCGAGCGCCAGTTACCAGCTACGGCCGAATTTTCGCGTTTGATCTACCGAACTTATAGGGCGCAGCTTCTTCGGTGACGTCTGTTGATGGCCCATCGCTTCCGTTGGCGGGGTGTCGCTGCATGTCGACTCACAGGGACAGACCGGAGCGGCTTGTGACCCAACTGAGACATGGGCTCCCGCCGCGCGTCTTGCAGAAACATCGAGAACCGTGAATATTCCGGGCTCGTTCGCGTGATCGGTCAAATCCATAATAGAGCGCTGCAATCAACGAGGTGTTGTGTCATGAAGACGTATTCGCTCACCGTGGCCGCCTCAGTGCTGGGCTTGGCGCTCGTGCTGTCGCCGTCCACGAATGTGCAGGCTGCCGAACTCAAACTTCTGGCGGGTGGAGCAATGTCGAGCGTTTGGGCAGATATTAAACCTGAGTTCGAGCGAGCCTCTGGTCACAAGCTCGAAATATTCTTTGGCACAACTCCGAACCTCATAAAGGAGGCTACGTCCGGCAAGCCGTTCGATGTTGGGGTTGTACCTGTCGAGGTTATGCAGGATGCGTTAGCCAGAGCTAAATTCGTGCCAAGTCCTACAATTGATATTGCCCACGTCGGCCTCGGCGTCGCCGTCCGCTCCGGCGCTCAAAAGCCTGAAATCGGCAACGCTGACGCGCTCAAAGCAACGCTGCTCAAAGCTCAGTCCATTGCCTCGATCCCGGAGAGCGCCACTGGCTATTCAATCGCAAAGGTGTTTGATCGTCTTGGGATCACCGAACCGATGAAGGCGAAGATGAGGGCGCAGCCCAACCCTGCGCAGGTCGTCGCCGTTGTTGCCACGGGTGAAGTCGAGTTGGGCATATTCCTTATCAACGTTCTCACCGCTCCGGGTTTGGAAGTCGTCGGTCCATTTCCGGCCGAACTGCAACAAAACGTAGTTTTTACGGCGGCGGTTGGATCGGAAGCGAAAGAAACCGCCGCTGCCAAGACCCTCATTGAATACCTCAAAGGTCCGGCGGCCGTTGCAATCATCAAATCCAAGGGCATGGATCCCGGTTGATCCGACGGGTCAACCTGCCGGCGGTAAACGCCTCCCGCGCTTCCAAACGTTTCCCACTCCCGCTGTTGGCCCGTTGCCGATCGCCGCTTACACAGCCGCTATGTCTGCCTTCAGGAGATAAGCCGACCCCAGGTCAAGTGGCCGCGGAAGTCAGCCTGTGACCCTGGGTCTGTAAGAACGCGAAAGATCGAAACTCGGCTAGAATTACATTCTTCAGTTCGTTCTCTAAGTTCAATGCGCTTGCGCGTTTGACCACGAAGACGGTCTTGAGCGAATGACTTATTCTATCGCCGCGTAGCGTCCTGGCGTTTTCACACAGCCTAGCAGTCTGCTGAAGAACCCCCTCGCCACGGAGGGTGCTTGATGATTCACTTTATCATCTCGAATCGGTGGAGACGATCATGCGCGGCAGGTTTACGGACCAGGGCGGCCTGTTTTCGTACATCGCAGCGGATAAGCGTGTGCCAGCGAACCATCCGCTGCGGAAGGTCCGGGAACTTGTCCGGGATGTTTTGAGTGATTTGAACCGCAGCCTTGGGAGGCTTTACGCCAGCGAGGGGCGTCCTTCGATCCCTCCAGAGCAATTGCTAAGCGCCTTGCTGCTGCAAGTGTTCTACGGCATCCGCTCGGAACGCCAGTTGATGGAGCAACTGGACTACAATCTTTTATATCGCTGGTTCGTGGGGCTGTCGCCGGACGATCCGGTCTGGGACCCTAGCACCTTCACCAAGAACCGGGAGCGACTGCAAAATGGCGATGTGTTCACGAAGTTCATGACCAGGCTTCTGAATCATTCTCAGGTCAAGCCACTATTGTCGGACGAGCACTTCTCGGTGGATGGAACGCTGATCGAAGCCTGGGCGTCGCAGAAGAGCTTTCGCCCCAAGGACGGCAGTGGCGACGATGATGATGGCGCCAACTTCCACGGCAAGAAGCGCAAGAACGACACCCATGCGAGTACCAGCGACCCGGACAGCAGGCTTTATCGCAAGGCGGCCGGGCGGGAGGCCAAGCTTTGCTATATGGGCCATGCCACCATGGAGAACCGGCATGGGCTGGCGGTGGCCGGCAGGGTCACGCATGCCAATGGCACCGCCGAACGCCGGGCTTCGGAGACCATGCTGAAGGCGAGACGCAAAGCTGCAGGCCGCCGCATCACGGCCGGAGAGGACAAGGCCTACGATGCCGCCGATCACGTGGCCAATCTTCGCGCCATCGGCGTGACGCCGCATGTGACACAGAACCAGGCCGTCACCAAAACCGGCAAGATCCGCAACAGCGCCATCGACGAACGCACCACGCGGCATCAGGGCTATGGCATGTCGCAATCACGCCGGGCGATGGTCGAGTGCATCTTCGGATGGGGCAAGCAGCATGGCACCATGCGCAAGACCAAACATCGTGGCATTGCTCGGGTCGCCGCCGACTTCCTGCTCAATCTGATCGCCTACAACCTGATCCGCATTCCCAAACTGCTTGCCGCTTAGCCACCCCGCGCCGGGGTAACCCGGCGCCGGGCCGAACACGGCATCCAACCTCCAGCGCTCCGCCCCGTCAGCGACCGAACAAAGAAAAACTCTCAACTTCATAGTTTTTCAGCAGACTGCTAGACCCAATTCGGACATTGATGGCGGCAGCCGTTAGGTTTTGGCTTCTCTGGAGGCCGGATGAGCGATAAGCTCTGGTGAACATTTCTATAGCTAAATTCTGGCCCTGCGCGATGGCAAAAGGCCGCCTGAATCGACAACAAGATTCTAGATCTTTAAGGAAGGCTCGACGGGCGATGAGTGACTTTATGTTGCCTGTAACCCGCTATGCGAAGAGCGGCGATGTAAGCATCGCATTCCAAACCATGGGCGACGGACCGTTCAATCTCATCATCGTTCCCGGAATGGTATCGCATGTTGAGTTCATGCATGAGGGACCAGGCTACACAGCTAGTTTGCGGCGCCTGTCCAATTTCGCCCGGGTCGTCACATTCGATAAGCGAGGCCAGGGATTATCCGACAGGGTGTCAGACGCGCCTTCGCTTGAACAGCGAATGGACGACGTTCGGGCGATTATGGGTGACATTGGGCTGCAGCGAACGGCGGTTCTGGGGATTTCCGAAGGCTCGGCGATGAGCATAATGTTTGCCGCTACATATCCCGAGCGTGTGTCCCAACTTATTCTATATTCCGGCTTCGCACGCTCCCCTGCCGCAAAGTTGGATAATTATGAAGAAATAGTGTCTGAACGCGTGAAGAACTGGGGAAGCGGCAAGCTGATTCACCTTATCAATCCCAGTCAATCCAATAATCCTGAAGAAGTAAGTCGTTTTGCTAAATATGAACGGCTCTCAGCAAGTCCAGGTGCGATTAAATCGTTCATGTTGCTAAATGCATCCATCGACGTCAGACCCATTTTGTCGGCGGTGCGAGTGCCCACGTTGGTTCTTCATCGACGAACGGACACCTTGATTCCAGTCGAGATGGGACGCGACTTGGCCGCCCAGATTCCCGGAGCCAAATATATAGAATATCCTGAAGGCGATCACATCATGACGGCGTCCGGCGACGTCGAATCTCTGTTGGGGGATGTAGAAGAGTTCATAACTGGACACCGCGATAGCTTGTCGACTGATACTGAGCGTGTCCTGGCGACGGTTCTTTTTACAGATATCGTGGACTCCACTCACAGCGCCGCTCGTATGGGTGATCAGAAATGGCGACAGCTACTGGATACCCACGATCAATTGGCGAAGCAGGTGGTGGAAAAGCATCGCGGCACGCTCATCAAAAACACTGGCGATGGGATTCTCGCAATGTTCGACGGGCCGGGTCGCGCTGTTCGATGCGCGCTTGCCTTTGAGACCGCTTCAAGACAAATTGGCCTGCCGTTACGCGCGGGCCTTCACACTGGTGAGATCGAAATCAGAGGCCGGGATATCGGCGGTATTGCCGTGCACGCCGCAGCTCGCGTCATGGCGCAATCCAACGCTGACGAGGTCCTTGTTTCGAGGGTCGTAACCGATCTTGTGGCAGAAGCAGGTTTGAAATTCTCCGATCGCGGATCGCACGAGCTTAAGGGCCTTCCGGGCCGATGGGATCTCTTTGCTGCGGGCCTGTAGATCTCGGCTGGAACTTGTACTTCCACATTGCAATGATGGTGAACACCTATTCAATAAAGTTTCGCGGCTGTTCCCGGAACGGCGACATTTCTTACGCGTTTGCCAATCGTAACCAGCGAAGGGAGAAGCACAATGAGGAAGGCTTGTTATGTCCTCGCCGCAGTGACGGCACTCAGTGTGGCAGCACCTACGCTCGCCAGTGCTCAGGAGTTCGGTTTCCGGATCGGTGGCGACCACGGATACTATCGCGACAGGGACTACGGATATGACCGTGGGTATGATCGCGGATGGCACCACGGCTGGTACAACCATGATCGAGACCGCACGGTAGTTATTAGGCGTCACCATCACTGGGACTACGACGATTAAGGAAAATGGCCCCGACATTCGGGGCCATTTTTTTGCTTGCGCTGTCAACCGCGAAGGGCGCCCGACATGTCCACCAAAGACTACGCCGATGATCTCAGCGCAACTGTGCACTACGCGCTGGCGACAACCCGTGCCGTCGCGGTCTGTCCGTTCCACTCCGAAGTCACCATCGGCGTAGGCGACGATGCAGCCGAAAGCCACGCCTTCGAGCGCGCCAAGAGGATGGTTAGGAGCGATGGCACGAATTGGGAGACGCAAGACCTCAGGGAAGAAATCGCACGGCAGCTCAGCGTAGCAGCGGACGGGGAGTGTCCACGCTGCGCACAACATTGACCCGCGCCGGGCAGCGCATCAAATGCATCCCCTCAATCGAGAAGTTCAACAGTTCCAGAATTAACTTGCAACACGAACATCAATCTTAATTCCAGACGGTGATTGCGGCCGCGCTCCAGAGGATTAGGTTTGCGCACACCGGACATTGCCCTTGTCCGGTCCACCCCAGCGAAGTCGCCGCACCATCATACTTGGTGCAGCGACTTCGTCACTGGATAGTCGCGCGAGCTTCACTTGAAAGAGCAGCCGCACCACGCAACGCTTGATCTTATCGAGATGCGTCGCCAACTTACGGCGCTCCGGTCGAAACACTCGGGCAACCTTCCGATTACATCGCTGTTGAACCGCTTCCTCGTGAAAATCGCATTTCTGGCGGAGCCAAGAGACCTCGCGCACGAGCAGTATCTTCGGTCGGAATTCGAACGAACGCTGACGAAGGTCAAAGAGATTGCTGCGCGAGCGAAATCTGACTGAGCGGCACCTCAACCTGCCGCCCTGCCTACCAGTGAGCCCGGTTGCCGACACTTGGGAAATTTAAGGGTGGTGCCTGCCCGCCACGAGGCTCAGCGGTGAGGAGGCCGTGGCGTTCGCGAGATGGGTGTAGACAGGTCCGCTGTCAAGAGTAGATCAGACCTGCCGTATGCGAGCGCCGGGCCGCCGCTTTTGGACCCATCCCAGACATCATTGCCCAATAGACATGCCCAAAGTCCGGCCATAGGCTTTCTGCTGATCTCGGTGCGGATGAGCTGAGCCGTCCCGCGATCTTTCTATGGCCTAACGGAAGGCACGACAATGGCTGAACTTATTAAGGTTGGCGCAATGCAATTACGGTTTTTGCGCACCAAGTATGATACCAGCGGGGCGCTTGATATGTTTGAGGTAGTGATCCCGCCAAACTCTCGTATGCCGGTGCCGCACCATCACCGTGACTGGGAAGAAACGATCTATGGTCTTGAGGGCGTCATCACGTGGACCGTCGCCGGCAAGCGTATTGAGATCAACCCCGGAGACGATCTCTTCATTCCGCGCGGTGTTGTGCACGGGTTCGTCAACCAGACGCAGGCGATTGCGAAAATGCTTTGCGTTCTCACGCCAGGCATTCTCGGGCCGGAATTCTTCCGGGAAATGGCCGTAGCCATCGGCGGCCCTGCGCCTCCTGATCCTGCCCGGATGGGCGAGATCATGAAACGCCACGGCCTGATACCTGCGCCATCTTGATTAAGTGGATTGGCTGCATGCGCGCTCTGCTTGCGAACCGAGTTATTTCAGAATGTCGCTTGTTGGCTCATCAGCGAAGTAGCGATCCGGTTCATTGAGGTCTGCTCATTGAGGCATGGCGGACCAGATTTGCTCAGGTTGAGTTCTTCGCATTTTGACCCAACGCGGACGTCGCCCCTAGCCTAAGGGTTGCTCAGCATGCTTTGATGCATCTGCCAAAAGCGAACAGTCGGGGCAACCAAATGCGGTACCTAGTGTTGGGCCGGGCGGCACCGGGGGCTATTTCGGCGGTCGCCTTGCCGAGAGCGGAGCCGATGTTACGTTTCTCGTCCGCGACGGACGGCGCAAAAGTCTTTCCGAGCAAGGTTTGCGGATCCAGAGCCCGTTCGGGGACGCAAAAATAGCAGTCAAAACAGTGGTCGCGGCGGAGGTGACCCCGCTCTATGACGCGGTAATCCTGACCTGCAAGGCATATGATCTCGACGCTGCAGTCGCGGCAATCGCGCCCGCCATGGCCCCGAACGGCTATGTCCTGCCATTCCTAAACGGCATTGCCCATATCGACGTCCTGAATGAGAAATTTGGCTGGCACCGGGTGCTCGGTGGCACGGCAAAGATACAGGCGACGATCCTGCCGGATGGCGCAATCCGGCAGTTTAACGACTGGCGAACGCTTACCTTTGGCGAGCAATCGGGGGAGATGACGGAGCGCGTGAGAGAATTGGCCGCGCAGTTCGAGGCTGCGAAGGGCGTTGAAGTCTTTGCGGTCGCCGATATCGTTCAGCGAATGTGGGAAAAGCTGGTTCACCTCTCGACCGCAGCCGCCATGACTTGCCTGATGCGGGCAAATGTCGGCGAGATTGTCCGCACCCCTCATGGCCGTGAGCTTTTTCTGGATCAACTTCGCTGTGGCGCTGCGATCGCTGCGGCGAACGGCCACGCGCCCAGCGCGGCCTTTATGAAATCGTGGGAGGAAACGTTCTCCCAGCAGGACTCGCAGTATTCGACGTCGATGCTACGCGACATCGAAAGGGGCGGGCAGACGGAGGTGGAGCACATCCTCGGCTTCATGCTGGACAAGGCGGCGAAGGCGAGAATACCGAGCAACACGCTGTTACTTGCCTACACTAACGTCAAGGCTTTCGAGCAACGGCGCGCCGCAGGGCGCTTGTCCTGATTGCCTTACCGATGTCCGGGTCTGGCCGATTTTGTTGCAAAAGTCGGTTGAGACAAGTCACGAAGCGTGATTCCGTTGTGCTGACGCGAATCTCGGTGAGGTCGATCCATGATGGGCCGTCTGAAGAGTGACCAAGGTCACCTGTTCTACGAGTTTCATCTTGGCAACGCGGTTCCTGAAGATCATCTGGTGCGGAAGATCGATGCTGCTCTCGATCTGTCCTGGCTTCGCGGCGAACTAGCATCTCACTATTCGTCGATGGGGCGCCCGTCGATTGAACCGGAACTGATGATCCGGATGCTGGTCGTGTGGTATGTCTTTGCCGAACGAAAGGTGCGGATTTGGGTGGCGCGTAATGTCGAACGTGTGGGGCTGCTCGAACCTTGCCGGGTCGCAGTTCGCTGCGGCAAGGAATGCCGCAAACATCTCGCCGCGCCGGACCTGGCGGCCATTCACGGCTTGGTCGATCGTGGGCGTTTGTTGCACACTGATAGTCGCTTCGGAAGAAGATGGATTTGAGGTACCCGCACCCGGCCGTGGCCTGACCCCGACGGCGCGACCCGCTGGTATCGCCTTCGGGTCACGTAAGATTGGGCCTTTCTGCACGCCAGGAGCTTCTTTTGTACTTTCGCCGCGGCTCGCCGACTTCGATGGTCACGGTCCGTACCTCGAAATTGGGAGATCAAGGTCCGTCGCGATCTCGGCAACGGCCGTAGCTGCAACCAACTTCGGGTAGCCGCCGAGCTTTCCTGGCAGCGCATTCTTGGCGGAATAACGGGTCGACTGCGGCGGGTCGGCCAAGCAAGGTTCTTCAGCAATGGTCATTCTCGCCTCGGCACGAGCTGCCTCGAGTTCACGCTCGAGTTCAGCGTATTCAGCCTCCAGGCGAGCGACTTCCGAGCGCGCCGCGCGTTCCTTGTCCCGTTGTTCCATCGCGGGGGTCTTCTGACCCGTGCGCTTGTAGTGCAGGACGTGCCAGTGCGGTAAGCGGATTTCGGCCGCGGGCAACCCGCGCTCGACATTCGAGCGGGGGTCGACCTGACAGTCCACGCCCTTCCTTCGGCAAAACTCGTTCAACATCTCCGCCATTTTGTAGCGGAAGGTTTTGGCAGCCCCGTAGAAAATCTTGTTCCAATGGCGCGCCTTCTGGCGCGAAAACTGTCCGTCTACGATCTCGCGCATCGTGGTCATAAAGTGAATGTGAGGATTGATGTCGCCGTCGGACGCCATCGGGCAGTGGATGCCTACTTGCACCGTCATTCCGTGAACGACGAAGGCGCGGGCTACGTGCCGCGCAAGCTCCATCCAATACTTTTTTGGAATGGAGCGTGGGATCGTCAACTCGAAGAGGCGGGCTTCTTGAGCATCCGCCCGTTTCTCCGCCGCAACCGCCCGCTTCCACAGTTGCGCACAGTCGGCAGCCCAGGCCGGCGAACCTTGCGGCTTCACGACGAAAGCGGCGACAACGTCATTCCGCGTTGAAAAGTCGACCACCGATCCGTCGGCGAGGCGCGCCGAACCGCCGCACACGTAGGCGGAATGCCGCAGCGCATCGCCGCCTCGCGAGCGTTGCACCAATCCCATGTCGAATCCGATGCGGGTCGTTCTGCTTCTTGACGCCTGGCAAGCTAAGCCCGCACGCCGCAAGCGCAAAGAGACCAAGCCAGAGGGCGGCGAGAAAACTTTCAAGAGCAGGGCGCGGGTCATGGGCTCGGACTTCGGCTCGAGCCGCTCCCAAGAGACTGACCCTTGGTCCTTGCGTCGAAGCCCGTGGGAAGCGGCCGAGTGGTTGACAGGACCGACCGCTACCAGGAGGTCGCGACGTCGCCGCCTCCGAACGGGTTTCCGTTTCAGTCGCCCCTTCCGGAAAATGGCCGCGGCATCGTCGCCCAGAAACCCTCGCGAGAGGGGTGGCGCCTTGCTGCGCAAACTGGATAATGAACCGCTCCAGTAATCGATCGAACAGGAGCTCTCCATGTCCTTCCCCCGGCTCGCGCCCTGCTATGTGGCCGTCAAAACGGATCCGAACCCGCGCGAGCTGCCGCGCAGCCGGGTCGAGATTGCGGAGGAGCGCCTTAACGCTGCGCGCCGCCGGCTCGCTATTGGCCGGCGTCAGCTGCGCAACGCCTCGGTGCGAGAGCAGGGTATTCGCGACGGCGAGGTGGGGCGAGCGGTGTGGCATCTGATCGAACAGGCCGAGCTGGGCGATGCCGTGATTGATCTGATCCGGGCCGAGCTGCGCGTCCATCTGACGCCGGCGCAGGCCGCCGCCTTCCGCGGCACGATCTTCGAGTAGCAATGCGCTGGGTCGCCTGCAAACGGACGCCCAACACTCAAAGGAGCGGCACGCGTTCGTGTGCGTACTGGTCCCGCTCTGTGAGAGCGGCGGGCCCCCGCCCTTCTAGCCGTCGTTTCCGTCGACGTCGAGGCCATTGCCGAGGCCGCAAACCCGGAGCCTGCTGCCCGCCATATACCGATTCGCGATCGTCTCGACCGCGTGTTCCTGACCATCGTGGCGCGTACAACGAACGCATTGTCTGACGACGCGCTGTCCTCAGCTCATTGGCGCACTTGATGATGAAGCACGTGGGTGCTACACATCCCCAGTGTCGCCCGAATTTTCTTCAGTGTTTTCAGGTGTGTAGCTATAGCGGCGACGGGGCGAAATCTGGCTCAGTACCCTCCCGCCCCAGCCAGATGTCAAGCTGTTGAGTTCATTCGGTAAGCAGTTTCACTTTGGGCGCGTTTGGAAACACAGATTTTAAGGCTCGGTCCAGAATCGAACTAAACGGCGTGGCCATGCTGGCTTATCTCCGAGGCTTCCATCCGAACATATACCGTGGAAGCTGGGCGGGCAGGTGTTTTGCCCTCATCGTAGAATAGGGTGCTACGGCGAACGAAGCGGACAACCGGTCCAGATGCGCATGTGCGGAATTGCAGCCGTGCCGCAGTCGGCCCGGCCGGTGGCCTCGGGCGCGGTCGTTGCCCCGCTACCGGGGACCATTACGACTGCAAATCGCGTGGCCTTCGTTTCCTTGGCCGACCGGAACGATATAGACCCCGCACTTCCTGCTGTTGAAAGAGCTCCGCGCAGACGCCACGCAGCCATTGGCTTGCCGGGTCATGATGGAAGCGGGCGTGCCAGTATTGCTTCACCGTAAATCCGGCGATTGCCAGCGGGCAGTCGAGCACGCGCAGTCCGTAATAGTGAGCCAGCGTTTCACCAATGTGCCTTGGAAGGGTGGCGATCAGGTCAGTCGTCCCGACGATTGCAGGCAACCCCAAAAAGCCGGGTAGCTCCAGCCCAACGTCTAGGACTAATTTCTGCTCCTGCAGCGCAGCGGCGAGCAACTGATGCCCGGTGCCGGAGCGAATGAGGACGTGTGCCTCACGCCTGAAATCCTTTGCCGTGATGCGGTCGCGGATCCGGGCATGTTTCGCGCTCGCCAGGCAGACCCAATCCTGCGGAAACAGTGCCTGTTGGAAGTGTCCCGCGTCGAGATCCGAGATGTAGCCGAGCGCCAGATCGGCCTTTCCGGACTGCAGCATTCTTGGGGTGTCGGGGCCGATCTGTGTCGCCTCGATACGAACGCCAGGCGCAACGCGACGGACCTGAGCGAGAATGGAGGGAAGCAGCGTGACGTGACTTCCATCCGTCATGCAAATGGCGAAACGGCGTTTCGCGGTTGTCGGATCGAAGTCGCTGCGAAGCTCGGCCAGGCGACGCAGCATCTCCAGCGCCTGCCTCGCCGTGCCGATCAGAGCCTCCGCGCGCGGCGTCGGCAGCATGCCGTCTGCTGACCGGACGAAGAGCGGATCGTCTAATTCCTTTCGCAGACGGGCCAGCCAGATCGAAATGGTCGGCTGACTTTGACCGAGCTTCTCGGCTGCCTTGGTGACGCTACCCGTTGCGAACAATGCGTCGAACAGCCTGAGCAGGCGCGGGTCCAGCAGGTTGGTCTCGATGGGATCCTGGTGCTTCATTGCGATTCACAATAATTGCTATAAAGATCATAATATATCTAAATATCGAGCGGCCGGCTACCGTGCTTCCAACGCCGAGAATGGCGCGGGAGAAGCGTTCGGATGAGGATCTGCTTTATCGGAGCGGGAGCCTTGGGCTCGACCATCGGCGGTACGCTGGCGCGCGGCGGGGCCGAGGTCTGGCTGATCGATCCGTTCCAGGCTCATGTCGACGCTATCAATGCCGGCGGCCTACGGGTGCTCGAAGTTGGCGCCGAGACCGTTGTGAAGGTCACTGCGTGCACTTCCGCGACCCAGGTTGGCGTAGAGGCAGACCTCGTCATTGTCCTCGTCAAATCCTACCACACGCGGGATGCCATCCGTGCCGCGGCGCCGATCATCGGGCCGCGGACGGTCGTGATGTCGCTTCAGAACGGTCTTGGTCACGAGGACATCCTGTCGGAGGAGGTTGGTCGTGACCGGGTCATGGCGGGCAAGACCTACGTCGGCGGTGTGCTGCTCGGCCCTGGTCATGTTCGTTCCGGGGTCCTCGGCAAGGAGACCATCATCGGCGAGCTTGACGGTCGCTTGACGGAACGTGCGCAGCTAATCTCCGGGACTTTTAATCGCGCCGGAATTCTCACGCGGCTCAGCGACAACATCTTGGGCACGATGTGGGACAAGTTGTTCATCAACGTCGCCGGAGGAGGAATTACCGCCGTTACCGGGCTGACTTATGGCGGCCTGTATTCGCTGCCAGTTCTGGAAGATTGCGCGCTGGCCGCAATCTCGGAGGGCATCGCGGTTGCGCAAGCTGCCGGCGTGAAGATCTCGATTACCGATCCGCGACGCGCCTGGACGATGGCGTCCGCCGGACTTCCGCCCGAGTTCAAGACGTCGATGCTGCAGAGCTTGCAGTCCGGCAATCTGACCGAGGTTGACTACATCCACGGCTCCGTCGTGCGTTGGGGCGCCAGGCTCAACGTGCCGACCCCCGTCAATTCCACCCTCGTCGCGCTGGTCAAAGGCATCGAATACGCCCGCAGCGACTATCCTGGAAGGTCTTGAGACAATGTCATTGCCCCGCGCTTATGTCGAACACGTCGCGATCCGTGTGCCGGACGTTGATCGTCACGTCGACTTCTTTCGTGAGGTGCTTGGTCTCGCCAATCGCGATGAGCAACCCGCCGATGGTACGCGCCCGCGTCAGGTTTGGGTGCTCGGAAGCGTGCAACTCATTGAAGATCCGAATTTCGTCGGACCAGAGGGGCGTCTCGCCCATCTCGGCATCATGGTCGACGATTACGAAGGTGTACTCACCCGTGCCGCCGCCTGGGGCGCCAAGGCGTTGCCCGCCGGGCCGAACTGGCTCGAGCTGCCGGGCGGGCTCAACGTCGAAATCTTGCAAGCCAGCGCAGGCGCCGTGGAAGCCGCCCTGGCGATCAATCCCCGTGCCTAGAGGAAGACGCGATATGACAGATGAGCGCTACTGGGACGATGCCAAGGTCGGCGATGAATGCGTTACGCCACCGGTGACGGTCACAGAAGGAATGGTAAATGCCTACGCCGAACTGACGGGCGATTTCACGCCGGTCCATGTCGACGAGGAGTACGCGAAGACAACGCCGTTCGGCACGCGCGTCGCGCACGGGCTGTTTGGTCTGTCGCTGGCCGACGGTTTGAAGACCCGTGCCTACTACCGCTTCCTCCCGGGAATGTCGCTGGGCTGGACGTGGGATTTCAAGCTGCCGATCAAGCTCGGGGACACCGTGCACGTGAAGTTCCGCGTGGGTTCAATGCGCGAGACAAAGCGGGACGGGTGGGGCATCGTGGTGCTGCCCTCGGAGCTGATTAATCAGCGCGGCGAAGTGGTGCAGCTCGGTGAGCATCGGCTGATGATTCCGATGCGCCCGAAGACCGGCGTCGCGGGAGAGCGCGCATGACCGCGCAAGATCTGCCGCTCAAAGGCGTCCGCGTCATCGACTACAGCCATTTCCTGGCCGGCCCGTTCATGGGCCGTTGCCTCGCCGCGATGGGCGCGGAGGTCATCAAGGTGGAGCGTCCAAAGGGCGGCGACGCAGGCCGGGCCCATGGATATTTCAAGGACGAACAATCCGGCTACTTCCTACAGCAGAATATGGGGAAGCAGGGACTTTGCATCGACCTGCGCGACAAGCGTGGTCTCGACATGATGATGAAGCTGGTCGACACAGCCGATGTCTTCATCGAGAATTACCGACCCGGCGCACTCGAACGTCTCGGGCTTGGTTACAAAGCGCTATCGGGGCGGAATCCGAAGCTGATCTATTGCTCGGTCTCCGCCTATGGTCACACCGGTCCCTATGCCGATCGTCCGGGCTTCGGCCTGATCGCAGAGGCGATGTCGGGGGCCCTGGCGCAATTGGGCAATCCCGGCGAAGCGCCGCCACTGCTGCGGATGCCGCTGGCCGATATGTACACTGGCATTCATGGCGTCGCTGCTATCAATGCGGCGCTGGTTGGCCGTGCGTCGTCCGGGCGCGGCCAACATATCGATCTGGCGCTGTACGATTGCATGGTCTCGATGCACGACTATGCGGTTCAGCGTTACTTCCTCTCGGGCGGCGCTGACCTGCCGAAGCAAACCGGCAGCGGACAGCCGGACTCGACCGTTTACGGGGTCTTTCCGGCCAAGGACGGCAATCTTGTCATCGCTGCGCAAGTCGATGATGCGTGGCGACGATTGGCGAGCCTGATTGGAGGAGACACGCTGGCATTGGACGAGCGTTTCGCCAAGCCCGCCGCGCGGAACGCCCATTATGCTGAAGCCATGGAGATTGTGCGCAACTGGACGCTATCACAGCCGTCTCGGGATGCGTGTCTTGCGGCACTCGAGGAAGCAGGTGTGCCGTCCGCTCCCGTGCAGACCATCGAAGAGGTCGCGAGGGATCCGCAGATCCATGCGCGCGGCATGCTGGTCGAGCAGGAGCATCCGGTGCTCGGCAAGGTAACGCTGCCGAACCTGCCGTTCCGGTTCTCCGATTGCGACACTACGGTGCGTACTCCGGCGCCACTGCTTGGGCAGGACAATCGCCGCATTGCCGCATCGCTGGGACTGTCGGCCGAAGCCGTCGACGCGATGGTGCGCGACGGCGTGCTTTACAACGAAGCTGCAGTGCGGGAGTGAGCGATGAGCGATCGTTATGCGGTGATTGGCAATCCGATCGGCTTCAGCAAATCACCCTTGATCCATGGCACTTTCGCCAGAATGACGGGACAGGATCTCGTCTATGAGGCGATCGAGGGACCTATCGATGGCTTCAGCCGACGGGTCGACCAATTCCGGACAGAGGGTGCCAAGGGGCTGAACATCACCGCCCCTTTCAAGCTCGATGCCTTCGCTTATGCAAATGAGCTTTCAGAGAGCGCCAGACGGGCAGGTGCCGCAAACTGCCTGAAATTCGAGGGCGACCGGATCATCGCCGAAAATTTCGACGGGGTAGGGCTGGTGCAGGACATCACTGCCAATCTCGGCGTCAAAATGGCCGGTCGGCGCGTCCTGATGCTCGGCGCCGGGGGAGCGGCGCGTGGCGCGTTGCTGCCTTTCCTGCGCCAGCAACCGTCCGAGTTGGTTCTCGTCAATCGAACGCTGTCCAAAGCCGTGGCATTGGCCGAAGAGTTTGCCGGCTGTGGTCCCCTGATGGTGAGCGGCTACGCTGAACTGGCGGACCTTGCCGAGGGCTATGACGTCGTGGTCAACGCGACCTCTGCCAGCCTGCGAGGTGAAATGCCGCCGCTTCCGGGGAATGTCTTCCAGGGCGCGGAGCTGGCGTACGAACTTGCCTATGGCAAAGGATTGACTCGCTTTCTGCAAGCGGCCCGCGCCGAAGGCGTGGCCAAACTGGCTGACGGCGTCGGCATGCTGGTCGAGCAGGCGGCGGAAGCCTTCGTCTGGTGGCGCGGCGTGCGACCGAGCACGGCCCAGGTCATCGCCGAATTGACTGTTCCATTGAGCTGACGGACGACGCCGACAATGCATCGCAAACCCGGCTTTCTCGTCGGCCTGATCGGCAGCGGCATCTCGGCGTCTCGCACGCCGCCCATGCACGAAGCGGCCGCCGACGCCGCTGGCATCCGCTATCTCTACAAGAAGATCGATCTGACCGAGTTGAACCTCGGCGTCGAAGCATTGCCGGAATTGCTCACGGCCGCAAGGCGGATGGGCTTTGACGGTTTGAACGTAACCCATCCCTGCAAGCAGGCGATCCTTCCACTGCTGGACGAGCTTTCGCCCGACGCCGAGGCGCTTGGTGCGGTGAACACCGTGGTCGTCAGGAACGGCCGAATGACCGGCCACAACACCGACTGGTTCGGCTTCGCGGAGAATTTCCGCCGCAACATGCAAGGTGCACCACTTGGTCGCGTCGTGCAATTCGGCGCAGGCGGCGCCGGTGCGGCGGTTGCTTTCGCGCTGATGAAGCTTGGCGTGCAGGAACTGACCATCATAGACGTCGACCTGGCCAAGGCGCAGAGCGTGGTCGACGGCTTGTCCTCTCGATTTGTAGAAGGGCGCTTGAGGGTCGGCCAGGATGTTGCCGCCGCCGTGGCGGCCGCAGACGGAATTGTCAACGCGACGCCGATCGGCATGGACAAATATCCGGGAACGCCGCTGCCGCTGGCGATGCTGTGTTCCGGTCTCTGGGTTGCCGAGATCATCTACTTCCCGCTGGAGACCGCGCTGCTGCGCGCGGCGCGGGCCCTCGGCTGCCGCACGGTCGATGGTGGCGGAATGGCTATCTTCCAGGGCACCGAAGCGTTCCGCCTGTTCACGGGCGTCTCGCCTGATCCAGACGTCTTCTTCGCAACTTTCGCATCCCTGGGAGGGTGACACCCGGCCGATGGGCGAGCGGCACGCACAACGCCCGAGAGGAAACGCAAGATGGGCTACACGCTCGATTTCTCGGTGGTTTGGCACGCAATGCCCGCGTTGCTGTGGGGTTGCGTGGGGACGTTGGGTTTGGCGCTTGCTGGCATGACGCTCGCAATGATCATCGGCGTCGCGGGCGTCGCGGCCCGCGATGCGAAGGCGGCCTGGTTGCGCGCCATCGTGATCGGCTTCGTCGAAATCGTGCGCAACACGCCGTTCCTGGTGCAGATCTTCTTTCTGTTCTTTGCACTGCCGCTCGTCGGGGTAAAGCTCAATCCGACCGCCACGGCCATTATCGCACTCGGCGTCAACGGAGGCGCGTACGCCATCGAGATCATCCGCGGCGGCGTGCAATCGATTCACAAAGGGCAAATCGAGGCTGGCTACGCGCTCGGACTGCACAAAGGGCAGGTATTCCGTTCCATCGTACTCAAGCCCGCGCTTCGCGCGATCTATCCCTCGCTCACGGGACAGTTCATCATGCTGACGCTGACCTCGTCGATCTGTTCGGCTGTGTCGGCTTACGAATTGACGTCGGTCGCGCAGCGAATCGAAAGCGACACATTCCGCAGCTTCGAGGTCTATTTTTTCGTCACTTTCCTCTACCTCGCGATCTCCTGGCTGCTGATGGCGGGCTTCGCAATCATCTCTCACCGCTTCTTCTCATATCCGACGCGCTGAGGAGCACAGATCATGACACCGCATTTCGGCGTTCCCGAGTTCGGCTTCCTCCTGCGTGGTCTGCAATGGACGGTACTCCTGACGCTGGTTGCATTCGTCGGTGGCTGTACCGCCGGCCTGGTCGTCGCATTGTTGCGCACCTGCGGTCGCACGACCGTGGAATGGATAGTTCGGATCTATATCGGAATCTTCCAGGGGACACCGCTGCTGCTGCAACTGTTCGTGGTGTATTACGGCTTGGCGCTCCTCGGATTGAAGCTGTCAGCATTCGTTGCGGTCGCGATTGGGTTCACCGTCAACGCCTCGGCTTTTCTGGGCGAGATCTGGCGCGGCGCAATCCAGGCCGTGCCTCGCGGTCAGACCGAGGCCGCGATGGCGCTCGGTCTACACTATTCCGCGCGCATGCGCGACATCGTGCTGCCGCAAGCCATTCGCATCGCGCTGCCGGCGACCATTGGCTATCTCGTGCAGCTCATCAAGGGTACCTCGCTCGCTGCCATCGTCGGCTTCATCGAACTCGCCCGCGCCGGTCAAATCGTGTCGAACCAGACCTACCAGCCGTTGCTCGTCTTCGGTGTGGTCGGCGCGATGTATTTCATCCTCTGCTGGCCACTCTCGTGGTGGGGCAGTCGGATGGAGGCCAGGCTCGCCCTGGCCGGTCAAAGGTAGGTTCGGCGCACCTACTCAATCAAACACAGCCATCACCAGGAGGAGATACTCATGTTGTTTTCGCTCAATCGCCGCCAACTCGGCGTTACGCTGCTGACGCTGTCGGCCATCGTTGTCGCAGGCGGCTCGCAGGCGGGCACTCTGGAGGACGTGAAGAAGAAGGGCGTCGTCGTCATCGGCATTCAGGGCGATAATCCGCCCTGGGGCTATGTCGATAGCTCAGGAAAGCAGGATGGGATCGATGCCGACATGGGGCGTGCCTTCGCTGAATATCTCGGCGTGAAGGCCGAGTTCGTCCCGCTGGCGGTGGCCAATCGTATTCCGGCGCTGACCACAGGCCGCGTAGACATTCTGTTCGCGACCATGGCCATGCTGCCCGAGCGTGCGAAGGTGGTACAATATTCCAAACCCTATGTTGCCAATGAGATTACACTTGTCGCTGCCCAGGCAACGCCGATCAACAGTAACGCCGATATGGGGAAGTACGTTATCGGCGTCCCACGCTCCTCCACGCAGGACACCCAGGTAACCAATAATGCTCCTGCGGGCGCCGAAATCCGCAGGTTTGATGATGACGCGGCCACGATCCAGGCACTGCTCTCGGGTCAGGTGCAGGCGGTCGGGGCAAACAGCTTCTACCCGCAGCGTCTGAACGCTGCAAAGCCGGAACTTGGGTTCGAGCCCAAGCTTCACTTCACCGCCTTGTACAACGGGGCCTGCACGCGCCTCGGAGAGAAGGAGTGGAACGAGACGGCGAACAAATTCGTCGACCAGATCAAGTCCAATGGCAAATTGGCCGCTTTCTACGCCAAGTGGATGAAGGCGCCCGTGCCGGTCTTCCCCGACTCGGTCCCCGGCGTTCCGTTCACAGTTCAATAGTCACTGCAAGCGGCCGACGCGTTGGGCGCGTTGGCCGCCGTCCGATAACGGAGGCCGAATCCATGCAGGACCAGATCCTGATCGAAATGAAGGGCGTGCAGAAATGGTACGGCGGGTATCAGGCTCTCCGCAACGTTGACCTCACTGTGCGCAGAGGGGAAAAGATCGTGCTTTGCGGTCCGTCCGGTTCGGGCAAGTCGACGCTGATACGCTGTATCAACCGCCTGGAGGCAATCCAGCAGGGCAGTATCGTGGTGAACGGTCATCGGTTTGACGACAGCATCAAAGCCATCGATGTCGTACGCCAGGACGTCGGCATGGTCTTTCAGAGCTTCAACCTTTTTCCGCATATGACGGTCTTGCAGAACTGCATGCTCGCGCCCATTCGCGCGCGCCGCATCAGCAAGACCGAAGCGGAGGCGAGCGCGCGAAAATATCTCGAGCGGGTGCGCATTGGCGAGCAGGCCGAGAAGTATCCGGCGCAACTCTCGGGCGGTCAGCAGCAACGTGTCGCGATCGCGCGTGCTCTCTGCATGCAGCCCAAGGTCATGTTGTTTGATGAACCGACTTCGGCTCTCGATCCGGAAATGGTCAAGGAAGTGCTCGACACGATGATTGGCCTCGCCAACGACGGCATGACCATGATTTGCGTCACCCATGAAATGGGTTTTGCCCGCCAGGTTGCCGACCGTGTCATCTTCATGGCTGAAGGGCAGATCATCGAAGAAGGTGTGCCCGACGCTTTCTTCCGCAATCCGCAGCACGCTCGCACCAAGCAGTTCCTTGGCGAGATCCTCGCCCATCACTGAACGGAGTTATTCCATGAGCCGTCTTGTCTACGTCCTCAACGGGCCAAATCTCAATTTGCTTGGCAAGCGTCAGCCCCACATCTATGGCCACGAGACGCTTGCGGATGTGGAGCGAGATTGTCGGGGGCTAGCCACGGAGCTGGCTCTGGAGATGCGCTTTCACCAGTCGAACAGGGAATACGAGCTGATCGACTGGATCCACGAGGCGCGCGAGACGGCTGTCGGCATCGTCATGAATCCCGCGGCTTTCACCCATACCTCGGTCGCCATCCTAGACGCTTTGAACACGTTCGAGGGGACAGTAATCGAGGTGCACATTTCCAATGTGCACAAGCGCGAGGAATTCCGCCACCGCTCGTTCGTTTCCAAACGAGCTGATGGCGTTATTGCAGGCTTCGGCACTCAGGGTTATCTGCTCGGTTTGCGTCGGTTGGCCAAGCTGCTCGATGAGAAGGGATAGAATCGTATGAGTGCACCCGTCCGCCTGACGGTCATGGGAGCGGGTCTCATCGGCAAGCGACACATTGAACATATTCTCGCGCGGCCGGAGGCGGTCTTATCGTCAATCGTCGATCCGATGCCGGTTGCACGGGAGTTGGCGGTATCGCTCAAGGTGGACTGGTTTTCGTCCGTTCAGGACATGATCTCTGAAAACCGGCCGGAGGGGGTGGTTGTCGCCACCCCCAACCAGATGCACGTGGCCAACGGCATGGATTGTATCGCTGCGGGCATCCCGGCGCTGATCGAGAAGCCGTTAGCGGATGATATCGTGGCGGCACAGACGTTGGTCGAAGCATCCGAGCGGGCGGGCGTGCCGCTGCTAACCGGCCACCACCGTCGCCACAACCCGATGATCCAGCGCGCCAAGGCGGAGATCGACAGCGGCAGGCTCGGTCAGATCGTGTCAGTGCATGGCATGTTCTGGCTGATCAAGCCGGACGATTATTTTGAAGTGCCCTGGCGCGGCGAGAAAGGAGCGGGTCCCGCTTTCGTGAATCTCATCCACGATGTCGACCTGCTGCGGTACCTGTGCGGGGATATCGTGGCGGTACAGGCTGCCCAATCCAATCGGCTGCGTGGAAATGCGGTCGAAGAGACCGCGGTGATCATCCTGCACTTCGCGTCCGGCGCGCTGGGAACGGTCAATGTCTCCGATACCATCCAGTCGCCTTGGAGCTGGGAATTCACCACCGGAGAGAATCCGGCCTACAGCATACGCTGGAGACCTGCTACCAGATCGGCGGCACGAGGGCATCGCTGGCCATTCCGCAACTCGATCTGTGGCATCACCCGAGCAAGGCCAGCTGGTGGGCGCCGATCGAGCGCGAGCGGCTGAGGTTCGAGAAAGAAGACCCGCTTGGCCTGCAGATCGCAAATTTCTGTGGCGTTATCCGCGGCACGGCCACGCCTGTGGTGAGCGGGCGCGAAGGGCTAAAAACGCTCAGGGTGATCGACGCGGTCAAGCGCGCAGCGGAAACCGGAGATCTCGTGTCGTTTTGACTCTGGTAAGCACAGGTGTCTACGCTGAAGTATCGATATTTTATTTGGCGAACCATCAAGGTGCCGCTGATAGACAATGCTGGGAGCACTATGATCCTGCGACGAAGGCCCGTTTTCGGCCGGATAAACCCAGTGGTGCGATTGGTAAGTCATTGATTGTTCTCTACCCGTCGCTATCTCTTAATCAGCGGGTCCCAGGTTCGAGCCCTGGTGCGCCCACCAAATAAATCAAGACCTTAGCAAGAGAAACCGTTTGAGACCGACGGACTAAAACGGTTTTTCAAACGGTGTTCTTGACGGCCAGCCGGCGAGTCCACTCTCGGCATTGTGATCTACTCTGTCCGTCTCGACGGAGGCCAAGGCGACTCGAAGGCCGTCCGGCAGAACCACTTCCTTGATGTTGTATGTAGATCAGAGCCGCCCGACATAGCCGGCATTTTTCCACTTCTGTTCAATTTCATCAGCGACGCATTGGGTAGCCGCGCAGCGCCTCCACCGAAATAGTGCTTGAAGTCGATGTGAACTCTTATGTTGTCTGGCCAATAAGCCGCCATGCGGTCATAGAGGAGAACCGATCCGGTCTCGAAGCGCCGATAGACCGATTTGTGCATCGGCGATTTTGATTCCGCCATTCGGAGGTTCGATCTCTCCCGCCGCAGCCAAGCAGTCACTCAATTATAGAGAGTGGGACCGTATTGGCTGAAAGTGCCGCATTTTACGGGATTTTTGTGCGGCTCTCTAAAGTCTCTGCTCCTCTGAAACCGGCAACCTTGGCGAGAAGTCGTCGAAAGTCTCCAGCCCAAACCGCAGAAATTACCTTTTTCCGTGGAGACGATTGGCAGAGACCGGTTCGATCACCACTGGACAGTGGGGGTGGCAGTGAATTTTGACGGTTTCAAACCGCTCGACGACTATTGGCTCTGCGATGGCGATAGCTATTCTGCAGAAGCGGAAAACGGAACTCGAAATTGCTAAACGGCTCTGTCGAACGATTGCTATCGCATGCGCGGCAGGGCTCACAGGGGACAGTGGTGATGCGACAGCGCGTTCGCTTTGAAAGCGAGTGCAACCACACCCTTTAAATTGATCACTTCTCTCTCCAGAG
The DNA here is from genome assembly GCF_023073515.1 of Bradyrhizobium sp. 17. Taxonomy (NCBI): domain Bacteria; kingdom Pseudomonadati; phylum Pseudomonadota; class Alphaproteobacteria; order Hyphomicrobiales; family Nitrobacteraceae; genus Bradyrhizobium; species Bradyrhizobium sp. 17. Next base: position 60,808 of record NZ_JADPJQ010000067.1, read on the forward strand.
GCATACGTAGCCAAGCGCGCATTCACGCTTCGCAGTCGATAACCGCTCCGAGTGGGGGCAAGTGGGACGGTCGGTAAGGTTCATGAGCATACTGAACCAATCTCATTATATACTGTCGAGCCGCGGAAGCCCTTCCCACCAGCACCGATCGTGTCCCGTGGCGTGGTGTAGCTGGCGGCGGGTCACCGCGTTCGCCGGCTGGAGAGCCGGGCTGGTCAGCTGGCGATAGCCGTGATGCTGACGCTCGGATCATCGCTCAACGGCGCGATGGTTTCCAGTGCCATGTAGCGGGCACGCTGGACGGCCCATTCATCATTCTGTTCGAGCAGGATCGCGCCGATGAGGCGAGTGATGGCGTCATCGTTGGGGAAGATGCCGACCACCTCGGTCCGCCGTTTGATCTCGCCGTTGAGACGCTCGATCGGGTTGGTAACCGGTATGAGAGTTTCTCGGTGCCGATGTTCCGCTGCGATATTCAAGATCGTAGCTTATGGTGCGACCATCGGGACAGAGGCACCGGGAGCACGAAGGTGCGGGCAGGCCGATGCATTTGATGAGCCGCGAGCTCGAGTTAGTAGCTGGCCGCCTCTGCGACTCGCCCGGTTGCGCTGAGAGCGCGAATCCGTAGTTGTCGTGTCGCCCGTAGCTCCCGTCATATGGTCTGATTGGCAGGAGGTGCGAATGCGACGGGTGATTGGCATCGACGTCCACCGAACTTTCGGGGAGGTGGTGATTTGGGAGGATGGCAGGCTCCGACATGCGGGCCGGGTTGATATGACGCGGACTGCGTTGGAGGGATTTGGCAAGACCCTGCTGGCCAGTGATGAGGTGGTGGTCGAAGCGACCGGCAACAGCATGGCGGTATCGCGGGTTCTGGCACCGTTCGTGGCACGGGTGATTATCGCCAATCCGCTCCAGGTGAAGGCGATCGCCCAGGCTCACGTCAAGACCGACAAGATCGATGCCGGCACGCTCGCCAGTCTGCAGGCGGCTGGGTACCTGCCGCAGATCTGGACGCCTGACGCGGAGACGGAACGCAAGCGTCGGCTGGTGGCGCGGCGCTACCAGGTCGTGCGGCATCGCACGCGGCTCAAGAACGAGGTGCATTCGATCCTGCACGCGCACCTGATCCCGAAGTGCCCGCATGCCGATCTTTTCAACGGCCGCGGCCGGGCGTGGTTGGCCGCCCAAGCGTTGCCGGACGATGAGCGCGCGGCGATCGATCGGCACGTCCGGGAGCTTGACCGGCTGGCGGAAGATCTGGCCCTGCTCGACCGCGAGATCGCGCAGGACGCCATCGACGATTCCGCGGTCAACAGATTGATGACGATCACCGGCGTCAACTTGGCGGTCGCTGCCGGCATCATGGCGGCGATCGGCGACATCAGCCGGTTCAACAGCCCGCAGAAGCTGGTGAGCTATTTTGGGCTGAATCCGCGGGTGCGGCAGTCCGGACTGGGCGCCGCCCATCACGGCCGCATCAGCAAGATCGGCCGCAGTCACGCGCGCGCCATGCTGGTCGAGGCGGCCTGGGCAGCGGCCAAGGCGCCCGGTCCGCTGCATGCGTTTTTCGTGCGCATCCGCGCCCGGCGCGGCCATCAGATCGCCGCGGTGGCCGTGGCCCGGAAGCTCACCGTGCTTTGCTGGCATTTGTTGACGAAGGGCGAGGATTACCTGTGGGCGCGCCCGGCACTGGTCGCCATCAAGACCCGCGCGATGCAGCTTCAAGCCGGACATCCGCAACAGAAAGGCAGCCGGCGTGGGCCAGCGTATGCCTACAACATCAAGGCATTGCGCGACCGCGAGATGTTGATTGCCGCACAGGCGGAGCAAAGCTACGAGCGCCTGGTGACGCAATGGAAACCACGGCGGCCAAAAACCGGCGCGCGGGCGCCTCAGCTCGGCAAGACAAAATAGGGCAGCCTGGTGGCGCTTGCAGCCGATGCGCCACGCTTCGCCACGAGGTCGCCCGCGCCCGCCAAGGATAATCCCGCCTGAGGGCAAGTGCCAGCCAGGAATGCAGTCCCGTTCCACGCCAGCATGCCGCCGTGCTCGGGCCGGTCAAGGCCAAGCCTTGCGGTGGCCGCAAACGCGGCCAGCCTTGACCGCCCCTGCGAGATCGATGGCCGGGACGGAAGAATGGCCCGCGGCGCAGCCGAACAAAAGAATGGACGTACGCGATTTCTGCAATCGTCATCTCGGTCCTGAAAAAAATAGCTTGTCCATCTCATCCGTCGAGTGCAGCTTGGTCCGATGCTGTGCGGAAAGGTCATGTAGGCGAGCACATCGGTCTCGGCCTCGTCGAGGAAGCCGGCAAGTTTGGGCAGCTTGGGGCGGAGCTGGTCGGCGACCTTGCGCCACTGTGTTCGCGCGGCCTCGGCGTCGTCCTGGGCAAACGCTGTGGCGATGAAGGCGGAGACGACGCGCCGCCCGCTCTTGCCGGCATGCGCCAGCGCGTTGCGCATGAAGTGGACGCGGCAACGCTGCCAGCTGGCATCGAGCACCTTGGCCACGGTGGGCTTGATGCCTTCGTGGGCGTCGGACACGACCAGCTTGACGCCGCGCAGGCCGCGGCGGGCGAGCTGGCGCAGGAACGCCGTCCAGAACGTCTCGGCCTCGGAAGGGCCGATGCCAATGCGGAGGACCTCGCGTCGGCCGTCGCTATTGACGCCAACCGCGACAATCACCGCGACTGAGACGATGCGGCCATTCTGGCGCACCTTCACGTAGGTGGCGTCGATCCACAGATACGGCCAGTCGCCCTCGATCGGACGGGCGAGGAAGGCCTTCACCTTGTCATCGATCTCGCCGCACAGCCGGCTGACCTCGCTCTTGGAGATGCCGGTCATGCCCATGGCCTGGACGAGGTCGTCCACCGAGCGGGTCGAGACGCCCTGCACATAGGCTTCCTGCACCACGGCGGTGAGCGCCTTCTCGGCCATGCGTCGCGGCTCCAGGAAGCCCGGGAAGTAGGAGCCTCGCGCAGCTTGGGAATGTGCAGCTCAACCGCGCCGGCGCGGGTCTCCCAGATCCGGTCGCGGTAGCCGTTGCGCTGGGCCAGGCGTTCGGGGCTCTTCTCTTCGTAGGCCGCCCCGGTCTGGCCTTCCACAGCTCCATCAGGCGCTGGGCGGCAAAGCCGATCATCTCGCGCAGCAGATCGGCGTCGGGGGTCTTCTCTACGAGCGTGCGCAGGTTCATCATGTCTTCGGTCATCGGTGGTTCCTCGGTTGCGTTGGCGTGTCGCAACCCGATCCTACCGGAGAACTGCCGGTGACCACCGCAAAGCTGCCCGCCCGCTACGGCGCTATTTGAAGGCGCGCATCCGGGCGGCTTTGCTCTACCGAGCTACACCACCACCGGGGACACGACCCCAGCAACTAGTAAGTGCTGGCAATATTTCAGAATTATAAGTAGCGTCGCGGCAAGAAAAATCGCGATGGCCGCCCGGTCAACGCAAGTTAAAAATGGGGAGATTCAAATGCTTTTGCTGAAAGCCGCAGTTGCAGCCGGTCTAGTCATCACAGCTTTTACGGGCGCTGCGCTTGCGCAGAGCAAGCCGCCGGAAATCAAGATCGGTATCACCACTTTCCTGTCGGGACCGGCTTCCGTATTCGGCGTACCGGCAAAGGCCGCGGCCGAGATGATTGCAGAAGACCTCAACAAGAAGGGCGGAATCGGCGGTGTACCGGTAAAACTGTCTTTCATCGATGAAGGCGCCGGCGGCGAGGCATTGGTCTCGAACTACCGGCGCATGGTGCAAGACGAAAAGGTCGACGTGACTTTCGCCTCCATCTCCTCGGGCAGCTGCAATCAGCTTGTCCCGGTCGCCGAAGACCTCAAAGTCATGAACTTTATGTGGGATTGCGGTGCGGCTTCTATTCTGGAGACGAAGAAATACCGCTACAATTTCCGCACGCAGGCTAACGGCACGCCGGAGATGCTGGCGGTGCTCGTCTATCTCCTTAAGACAAAGCCCGACTTTAAGACCATCGCGGTCGTCAATCAGGACTACGCGTGGGGCCGCGAAAGCTGGGAAATCTTCTCCACCGCATTGAAGGCGCTGAAGCCCGACGTTCAGGTGTTGGCGGAGCTTTTTCCGAAGTTCGGTGCGCCGGACTATTCCACCGAAGTTTCGCGCTTACTGGCATTGCGGCCGGATGTCGTTCTAACCACCTCCTGGGGCGGCGATCTCGACACGCTGGTCCGTCAGGCCGGTCAACGCGGCCTGCTGCAACAGTCGACCTTCGTGTTGGGCATCGGCGAATCCTCGATCCAGCGACTGGGCAAGGATCTGCCGGAAGGCCTGATCGTCGGCGCGCGTGGCGATCATTGGTTCCTGCATCCTGAAAAGAAGAACGATCCGGCCTTCAAGGCGTTTGCCGAGGCATTCAAGGCAAAGACCGGCGCCTGGCCGATTTACCCCGTCTACCACATGGCGCAGGCTTTCACGGCGCTGCAAGCTGCCTATGACAAGGCGATCAAGGCCAATGGCGGCAACTGGCCGACACGGGAGCAGGTCGTAGACGCAACCTCCGGCACCGAGTTCGCGACCGGTTTCGGCCGGCCGATCACGCTGAGGCCCGAGGACAACCAAGGTCTGGAAGCGCAGCTCGTCGGCGTCACCAAGTCTTTCCCGGGCTATGACTTCAAACTGCTCGACAACATGATGATCTTTGATCCGAAGGTGATCACCAATCCGGCGGGCGTGCGCTCGGTCGAGTGGCTGAAGACGCTCAAGCCGGAATTCGTTAAAATGGACGTTCCGACCTTCAAGCAGTAGGCCAGATCATCGTCCTCCGGGCAAAAACCGCAGGACGGCTTTCCTGAAGGTCTCCATGAATTCGACTCTCGCCATATTGGCCGTCCTTGACGGGATCAGTTACGCCGCCTTGGTGTTCCTGGTTTCCGTCGGGCTGAGCCTGATTTTCGGTGTGCTTCGCGTGGTGAATGTCGCGCACGGGTCGCTTTATGCCTTTGGCGCCTATCTCGCCGCGACGTTGAGCCTCGTGATTGCGCAGGTGTCGCCGTGGCTTACCTATCCCGCATTGCTGGTTGCCTCCATCGTCATAGGGTTTGTGTGCGGCGGTTTCATCGAGCGCTTCCTGTTGCGGCCGCTTTACGGACGAGACGACGTGTTGCAGCTCCTGATCACCTTCGCGGCCTTCATGATCATGGACAATCTGCAGCGTCTGATCTGGGGCGTGCAGCCCATCTTCGCTGCTGAGCCCTTGAAGCTGTTGCCGAACATCAGCGTATTCGGCGTGAACTATACGTCCTACCAGGTCGTCCTGCTTCCAGGCGTGGCAGTCGCGACGCTGTTCGGACTGCGTTACTTCTTGCGGAAAACTCTTGCGGGAGCCGTGATTCTAGCAGTAACCGAGGATCGGGAGGCGTCAACCGCCATCGGCATCGACGCCCAACGCGTCTACTCTATTACGTTCATCATCGGGGCGAGCCTGGCGGCGCTCGGCGGCGCGCTTGCTTCGCCGACCACGTCGCTGGTGCCCGGCATGGGCGCGGACATGATCGTGCTCTCGTTCGCGGTGGCAGCCACTGCGGGTCTGGGGCAGATCGAGGGCACCGCCCTTACGGCCCTTATGATCGGTTTGACGCGCGCCTTCGTCATCTATCTGCAGCCGGAGTTCGAAGTTCTCGTACCCTATCTGCTGATGGTACTGGTGCTTCTGGTGCGTCCGTTCGGACTGTTCGGTACGGTGCAGATGAGAAAAATCTGATGGCGGGCCGTATCAAGCCGATCACGGCAGTCGCAATCATCTTGTTTCTGGCCAGCGCGGTACTGCCGCTCTTCGTCGCGAGCTGGGCGACGTTATTCGCGCTCATCCTCGCCAAGGGCATCGTGGTGCTCGGCATCGTCCTGTTGCTGCAGGCGGGACAAGTATCGTTCGGACACGCGATGTTCTTCGCCACCGGCGCCTATACCGCGGCGTTCTGGGGCAAGTACATCGGCGGCGGCGATATCCTGATCTTTCTCGCGCTGGGAGGCATAACCTCTACCGTTTTTGGCCTGATCGTCGGCCTGTTCGTGGTTCGCTACAGGGAAATTTTCTTTGGAATGCTGAACCTGGCATTCTCCATGGTCTTGTGGTCGCTGCTCGAGAAAATGTTCCACTACACTAACGGCGCGGACGGCATCCGGGTCGCCCGTCCTGGCTTGTTTGGGTTTTCGTTCACGCCGGAGACGTTCCAATACGTTATTCTCTACGTGAGCCTTTTGGTCGCGATTGCTGCCTTCTACGGCGTGCAACGCTATCTCGACAGCCCGCTCGGTCACATGTTGCGGGCAATGAAATCTAACGAAACCAGGCTCGAATATCTTGGCATGTCGGCGCGGCGCGTGCTGCTCATCGGCTACGTGTTCTCCGCATTTCTCGGCGGCATAGGCGGCACTCTGGTATCGATCATTCAGCAGATCGCGACCCCCGAATTCGGCTTCTGGACCAAGTCCGGCGAGTTCGTGTTCATCGCGATCCTCGGTGGCAGCGCCCATGCTTTCGGTGCGTTTGCAGGCGCGGCGATGTTCGAATGCGTACGGTTCTATGCCGCGGCGCATCTGGCGGATTCTTGGCAGCTCATTCTCGGCGTCGTGCTGGTCGTCATCATTCTTTACGCGCCGAACGGCCTTATCGGCCTCCGCCAGCGCTACGGTCAATCCGGGCGGGGAGGGCATTAATGGCCAACGTCCTGCTTTCTGCCAAGAACATCAAGATCCGGTTCGGCGGCGTCATCGCCGCCGATGGCATCGACCTCGACGTCCTGGAAGGCGAAAACCTTGCCATCATCGGGCCGAACGGGGCCGGCAAGACGACGTTCCTCAACATCTCGACCGGTTATCTTCGGCCGCAAGCCGGCACCGTTACCTTTCTCGGCCACGACATCACCGCGCAGCTGCCACGTACGATCACCAGGCTCGGCATTGCCCGCGCCTTCCAGATACCACAGCTGTTCCTCGACCAGACCGTGATGGAGAACATGTTGATCGCGGCCGCCTCCCTGCGAGGCCGTCCGTCTGGTTTCCAGGCTCTTTCTCTCATGCCGGAAGTGCCGGAAATGAAGCGGCTGCTGGATCTCGTCGGTGTCAAATCGTATGCGGAACGAACGGCGCGCGAACTGCCCGAAGGGCAACGCAAGCTGGTCGATATTGCACTCGCGCTCGCGCTGAAGCCAAAGCTCCTCCTGATGGATGAGCCGACTTCGGGCGTCGCGTCATCAGAGAAACTCACCATCATGGACATTCTAACCACGGCGCTGGCAAAGGAGAAAGTCACCTCGGTCTTCGTCGAGCACGACATGGATATGGTGGAGCGCTATGCCAACCGCGTCGCCGTGTGGAATGTCGGCAAGATCCAGATGGTTGGGACGCCGGCTGAGGTTCTGGCGGACCCGAAGGTCCGGGAACAGGTGATCGGGATATGACACCGATGCTGAGTTTCGAGAATGTCAACGTCGCGATTGCTGACGCGCCTGTGTTGCGAAATGTGAGTTTCTCGCTGCTGCCGGGTGTGAGCGCAGCGCTTATCGGGCGAAACGGCGCCGGCAAGACCACGACCGTGCGCACTATCATGGGCTTCACAAAAGCGAGCGGCACCGTTCGTCTGGGCGGCGAAGATCTTGGAGCGATCGCGCCGCATCGCCGGCCGTCGCTGGGTCTTGGCTACGCGCCTGAGGACCGGCGTCTGTTTTCCGCCTTCACCGTCGAAGAAAATATTTTGCTTCCCGGTCGTGTCGCCAAGCTGAATCCGGACGAGACGCGGCGGCGGCTGGAGCGAGCGTATTCGGTGCTGCCGGAACTCAAAGAGCTTGCCAAACGTCCGGCGGGATCGGTCTCGGGCGGCCAAGGCAAGATGGTGGCGCTTGGGAGGGCGCTTATGCTTGGTACCCGGCTGCTTATCCTGGATGAGCCATTTCAGGGTCTCGCGCCTGTGTTAGCGCAGCGATATGCGGAAGCACTCCGGCGGCTTCGTTTGCAGGATAAGGACATTACGCTGCTGATCACCGAGTCGAATCCAAAGCTGCTCGAAACCTTTGCCGACGTGACGCTTACCATTGAAAGAGGTGAGATCGAGGCCCGCCAAGCTAATTGAAGACGCGGTGGAGGAGCCGCCGGCCTAAGCAGACCTCGGCGGTTTACCGATTCAGCGTCCGCTCTGCCACGTGATCGTGGCACTCTGTTTCGACCGTTCCTCGTAATCGTCGCGATTCAGATCGACCGACGTTGGATTTCGGGCACGTCGGCTTAGTGCAGGTGTTTTAGTTTGTCCGCAGGGGCTGGCCGTCACATGGTCGCGGCCCGCTTCAGCCGCCCAGTTGAACAACCCCGAGGCGGCCTTGCGCATATGACGTGCGTTGCTGACGGAGGGCTTGCCGAACTTGCCCGCGACGATGTCATTCGAGAGTGTCGCGATGTCATGCTTCGTCACCCGGCGCTGACGCACCATGAATTCATGGAAATGGTCGAGATTATCCGCGCTCTCGGCAATTCGTATCGCCTGGCTGCACTGGAGCCAGGAAGCGGCTTTCTCTACGGACGCTTCACCTTCAATTTCTGCCGGGTCGTTGTGTCGTGTGTCGAGCGGTAGGCGGCACTTCGGTGGCGCCCGGGTGTCGAGCATCTACGGCAGCGACCGTTTGCTGTGCGTGCCCATTATGGTTCAACCCGTGCAGACCATCGTGCGAGGCCCATGAACTGCCTCACGCGAAGGATCGGATCAGATATCGCAGGTCTGGTTGGTGTGGGGAAAGACGGTAGCACCCTAGTGACTCGAACCCCCGACAGATCACCGCATAATCTAATACGCTTACCCTCGCAGGCCTCGGCTGCTCCGCCGCAAGTCCAAGATCCCACTGACGCGCCGAGCGCCGTTCTCCCTCGCCGCCGCCGCAACGAAATCGCAACGAATTGGGTGAAACGAGCGTGAACAAAAACGGGACGGAAGCACCTGCCGATGAGAGAAAGATCAACAACTTAGAAGATGTTCACTGCGTTCGGGACGCAGCGGTCGCAGGTACAGAAGGCGCCGCCGAGCAATTTACATTTCGTCTGTAACCTGTTGATTTCGATAGTGCTGTTGTGACGGCGTTTTACAGCTAAGTAGCTGAAAGTTATTGTGAAAGATGAGACTCTTAATCTGCGGGTTCCAGGTTCGAGCCCTGGTGCGCCCACCAAGCATAAGCCCTCTTCTTCAAGAACTGACGAGAAGGGTCGCTGAGAACAAAACGGGTCTCGTGCGACGTTTTGTTGTCGGCGTTTTTGCGGTCGGATTGCTGCGAGACTTTCCTTTGTTTCTGCCCCGTCGCCGCAGGGGACCGCTGCTGCAGAATCGGTTGGTATCGTCACAGGATGCTGCCCAACGGGCTAGATGACCCCGTCTTTGCGCATTCGTTCCAGCTCGGGCTCCTGGAGCCCGAGAAGATCACCGAGTATCTCTCGGTTTCGTGCCTCGATAGCTTCGCCAACCAGAGAATTTCTCCAAGGCGTCGCGGCCCCGTGCGCATTCGCTTGTTCGCCGGGGCAGGTGATCGAGGAGCGACGTCAAGGCGCTGCCGGGGGGCGTCGCCGCGGTCGATGTCGACGCGGCCACAGGGCCAACCGGGATCGTTACCCGCGAAGAGCTCCAGCGCGAGTCCGATCGCGCAGCCGGCATCGTCCGCAAGGCCGCCGCGCCCTGACAGTGCCTTGGGCGCGGCGGCGGCGTGGTCGAAACTGCAACCGGTATTCTACCTGCTAGCCGATCATTGAAGGCCAGCACTTGGTCGCGAAGCGATCATCTCGCCTCCGGCTTTGATGGCTGTCAGTGTCACGCATCTTGCGGCGCGGCTGCTCCGGCGGTCCGCCGCCGTGCCGGCAGGAAACACCCCGCAATCGCGCCGGCCAGTGACAGCGTCGCGGCGAGGCTCATCGCCGCGGCAAATCCGCTCTCGAAATGCGCGGCCGAATCGACCCCGCCATGCGCCGAGAAGTTCGCCACCAGCGCGGCGATACCGAACATGCCGCCGAGGAAGCGGCCCATGTTGAAGATGCCGGACGCCTTGCCCATTTCGGCCACCGCGACCGAGCTCAGGATGGCGTTCTGTGCTGCCGGCATCGCCATCGAGACGCCGACGCCGGCCAGCACCAGCGGCGCGACCAGGGCGGAGTAGGTAACCGCAGAGCTCACGAGCTCCGCGATCCAGCCAAGTCCGATCGCCTGCATCAGCAATCCCGTCACCACTAGCGGCCGCTCGCCGAACCTGTTGACGACCGCGCCGGCGATCGGGGCGGTGACGAACAGCGTCGCGGTCCAGGGCAGCAGGCGAAGTCCGGCGCCGAAGGCGTCGAAGCCCAGCGCGGTCTGGAGGAACTGCGGCAGCAGGAACAAGACGCCGTACATCGCGGCGTAGAACAGCACGCTGGCGGACATGCCGGAGGCAAGCGCCCGCGATGCAAACAGCCGCATCGGCACCATTGGCGCGGTCGCGCGCAATTCCCAGAGAACGAAGCCGGCTGTGAACACCAGGCCTGCCATCAGCGCGGCCATGATTTCGGCGCTCGCCCAACCCACGGCGTTGCCGCGCAACAGACTCCACACCCACGCCAGCGCCGCAAGCGCGACAAGCGCCAGTCCGGGGATGTCCAATGCGGCGGCCGGGCCGAAGCTTTCGCGCAAGCGTGCCAGTACCAGGGCGATCGCGATCAGGCCGATCGGCAGGTTGATCCAGAACACCCAGCGCCAGCCGAAATGTTCGGTAATGAAGCCGCCGATGGCGGGACCGATGATCAGCGCGCAGCCGGTGATGCTGGCGAAAATGCCGAGCGCGCGAGCGCGCTCCTCGCGGCCGAACGTGCCGCTCAGGATCGCCATTGCCAGCGGCATCACCAGCGCGGCGCCGGCGCCCTGCAGCGCGCGGGCGGCGATCAGCGCGGTGGCATTGCCTGCGAGCGCACAGGCCGCCGATGCAACGACGAACAGGGCGAGCCCGGCCGCGAACATCCGGCGGCGACCGAAGCGGTCGCCGAGTGCGGAGCCGGTCAGGAGCAGCACGGCAAAGGTCAGATTGAAGGCGTTGACGGTCCATTGCAGCGTCTCGACCGGGCTGCCGAATTCGGCGCGGATGGTCGCGAATGCTGTCGTGATGATCATGGCATCGAGCGCCATCATGAAGGATGCCAGCGCGGTGACGCCGAGCACCCAGTTCTGCGCGGCGCGATTGATCGGGGTCTGCATCGCCCTGTCTCCGTGTGTCGCGCCAGCCTGTCGCGGCGCGTTCTGCGGGCTAGACGAGGGCTGAGCGGCAAAGGATGCGCCCAATAATAATTTGTTCCGGGCCGCATCCTTCGCCTGCCGGCAAACGTCCTAGGGGTGATGCGGCCATTTGCCCGATTTTGAGCGAACCAGGTCGCGACATCAGCAAGGAGCGCGCGATGAGAAGGACGTTGATCAGGTACAAGGCCAGGCCGGAGCTGGCCGATCGGAATGCCGAGCTGGTTTCGGCCGTATTTGCCGAATTGAAGGCGGCCGGCCCGGACGGCGTGCGCTACCTGACGCTACGGCTGGAGGACGACACCTTCATCCATCTTGTCGAGGCCGCGGCCGAAAACGGCTCGAGCCCGATTCCGAAACTCAAGGCATTTCAGACGTTCCAGGACGGCATCCGCGACCGCTGCGCGGAGCCGCCGCTGGTTCGTGATGTGAGGATCGTCGGCAACTATCGTATGCTGGACGAGTCCTGAACAAGCGAAGCGGAGGAGCAATGGCGCCAGACCCGCTGGCCACCATCGATACCGAGGCCCTGCTGGCGCGGATGCGGCCGAAACTGCATCGCTACTGCGCCCGCATGGTCGGCTCGGTCATCGACGGTGAGGATGTGTTGCAGGATGCGCTGATCAAGGCGATGGAAGCGCTGCAATCGGTCACGCCCGTCAATACGGAGGGCTGGCTGTTTCGCATCGCGCACAACACCGCGCTGGATTTCCTGCGTCGCCGCAACCGGCAGGAGGCGCTGCACTCGGCTGAAGAGGTGGAGATGATTGCCGACCAGCTCGATGATGTGGAAAGCCGCCAGATCGCCGCGACCAGCCTTCGCACCTTCATGCGGCTGCCGGTGGCGCAGCGCTCCAGCGTGATCCTGATGGACGTGCTCGGCTGCTCGCTTGCCGAGGTCTGCGACATCATGGATTTCAGCCTGCCGGCGGTGAAGGCCGCGCTGCATCGCGGACGCACGCAGCTGCGGGAGTTCGCCGGAGAGCCCGACGATGTGCCGCAGCCGGGCCTGTCGGAAGCAGATCGCACGCGACTCAACGCCTATGTCGGCCATTTCAATGCCCGCGACTTCGACGCGATCCGCGCCATGATCGCCGACGACGTCAGGCTCGAGCTCGTCAACCGTACCAGGCTGAAAGGCAAGGCCGAGGTGTCGAACTATTTCGGCAATTATTCGAAGAACAGCGACTGGCACCTGGTGACGGGGCAGGTCGAGGGACGTCCCGCGATCCTCGTGTTCGATCCGAATAAGCCGGCCGGGCGGGCGAAATATTTCATGCTTCTCGACTGGTCCGCCGGCAAGCTCGCCACCATCAGGGATTTTCGTCACGCAGCCTATGTTATTGATGGTGCGGAGTGCGTGGTGGATAGAGGGTGAACTCGCCTTCTCCATCGGAGCAGGCGCGTCGCTTGACTAGAAGGCCGTGGCAGGTTGAATGGGAGGACTGCCCGTCGGGCAAAACACCCGCCATCCCGTCAACCCCTCTCCACAAATATATTCCGCTTTACCGAAATTCGGAAACGGCGTATGTGTTGGCCATCCCGGCTCATCCTTGAGGGGCGATCTTGTGGTCGTCATGTTCGCGAGCCGGGCTTGCGGTGGACGCGGCAGCGTTCGGGTGCGAGAGGCCAAGGGCAGGGCGGATTGCTCTCCGTGAGCCCAAGGCTGCGTTCCGACGAGCGGCGCTGCTAGGCTTCGTCTCGTCTGTAAGTTTCCGGCTCCGTCGACAGGGCTGGAAAAACTGCGGCGAAATGGCGAGCCGTGCGTACGGCAAAAACCGTGTGGTCCTGGCCATCGTTGCTACGGTCAAGCCCTGGCGAATGCGGCATCTGCCCGGTGCCGGTGACTTTCGCTGGGACGAGGGAGGCCAGAACGAACTCGGCTCCCGGGAGAGCACGGCATAAGCCGTCCAACCATCGCGCAGGGAAGGCCGAGTGATTGGCTACACCTGTATGCTGCTGTGCGGTTCCCTTGCGCTACATTTTCGCGCAGCGGACCGCGGGTGCCAGCCGGCACCCGGCCTTCCCTGCGCCCTCTTGGACAAGAGGGTGAAGCGACGAAGCAAAGCTCGGGCGGAATCAGCCGCGAGGATGCGAAGCTGCGCGGTTCGCCATCACGCATGCCGAACTACAGTCGCAACCAGGAGGACGAGGACCGCGAAAACGACAATCTCCATGGCATGCGAACGATTGGCCGACGACGGAGGTTCCCCGATTTCACGAGCAATGCCGAGCAGGAGCCCGCAAGGTCGCGCACAGCAGGCCCAAGACATCGCCAAGCCGGCAGTGGCCAGGCAGCGAAATTTTAAGATCATTAACAATGTTGAATCCCTGGCCGGAGCGATTGCCCTACCGTGAACCTTTCCGCCGGGGCTTTCCATGATCGATACCGCGACCAAGGCGTTGTTGCGCACCGTTCTCGACGAGGTGTGTGAAGCTGTTCCACGCTGTGAGATCGGCGCCAGGACTCGCGTAGCCTCGAAGCTTCTGGAGACTGCAAGCAGGGGCGACATCTCTGCGGATCGTCTCAAACTAGCGGCCCGCAATGCCCTTTCAGAAGTCCCGACGATGTGATGATGGTCATGTGGGGGCAGGGGTGAATTTCCACGTGACGGTCCTCAAGATCCTGGTGAGCTACCCGGATGGGTTCGCGGCCATGGAGGATCTCAAGCGGGATATGGCCATTCTGGCGACCAGCGGTCGCGACTGGACCGAGCGCACCCGGCGGCTCGCCGGGCGGGTGCCGGGGCTGGACATCTTTTCGCAAGGGCTGATCGACCGGACAAATGGCGGGTGGCGCATCACGGCCAAGGGCCGCGCCGTGCTCGGTCTGATGGAAGCTCGTCCGGACCAAGCGCCGATTGCCACCCAACAACCTCCCTCAGAACCAGAGCTTGCCCCGGCGATCTCGCGGCACATTCCGGCGGAGAGGATCCGAGGACGACTCGCCGCGCGCCGTCGCCGACGCAATGCCCGCATGCAGGCTCGGGCGTCCTAGCGAGGAACGAGCGTCGCTCCCGAAGCTTGAGCAAACGCCTTGTGATGGAAGACGCTCATGCAAAGTTCCGACGCTACCTTGTCGACGGCCCGTTTGTCGCGAGCGACGGACGATATCTGGGTCGTGGACGATGCCCCGATCAGCGCTGCCGGTCTGAAACTTCCGGTGCGTATGACCGTCATTCGGCTCTCGAACGGCGATCTTGTGCTGCATTCGCCGGTGAGACATTCGCCGACTCTCCGCGGTGAGTTGGAGCGGCTAGGGCCGATAAGGTACTTGCTCGCGCCGAATATCGCGCACTGGATGTTCCTGTCCGACTGGCAGAGAGAGCTGCCACAGGTGACGACTTTCGCGGCGCGCGGCCTTTCGGCGCGTCGGCAAGTTCGAGCAGCACGGATCCACATCGACCGCGAGCTTGGAGAGGCGACGCCTGAGGAATGGAGGGCCGACCTCGAAGCCGTCTCGGTGAACGCTCCGATGTTCTCCGAGATCGAGCTGTTCGACAAGCGCAGCCGGACACTGATCCTGACGGATCTGGTGCAAAATCTCGATCCCGATGATCTCAGCGCGTCAAACGAGGCCGCGGCAAACCTCCTCGGCATTTCCAAGCCAAACGGAACGGCGCCGGTCTATCTCCGACTGCTGCTGCGCCTCGGCGGCCGTTCCGTGCGGTCGGCAGCCGAGCGGCTCATACGGCTGTCGCCGGAGCGGGTGATCTTCGCGCATGGCGACTGGTTCGAAGCGGACGGAACCGAGCGTCTCCGGCGATCCCTGCACTGGCTGCTTCCGGCGGGCGGCTCCGGATCCGAGCCGCGGCAAATGACTGGCACGCGCGTCGTCATAACCGGTGCCTCGAGCGGAATCGGGCGTGCTGCGGCGCTGGCCTTCGCCGGAAAGGGCGCAAGCGTGGTCCTGGCGGCACGCCGTGCCGAAGTCCTGACGAGCCTCGCTGCAGAATGCGAGGCGCTCGGAGGCCGCGCATTGGCAATCCCGACCGATGTCACCGATGCCGAGGCGGTGCAGCGGCTGGCCCGAGAGGCGGAAGACGCGCTCGGTGGCATCGACGTCTGGATCAACAACGCCGGCACCGGCGTTTTCGGGGCCTATCAGGACGCGGATATCGCACTTCATCGCCGAACGATCGAGGTCAATCTCCTCGGCACGATGCATGGCGCTTTCGCGGTGCTTCCGATCTTCCTGCGCCAGAACCGCGGTATCTTGATCAACAACATCTCGCTCGGGGGCTGGGCTCCGACGCCTTTTGCTGCGGCCTACACAGCGAGCAAATTCGGCCTTCGGGGCTTCACCGCGAGCCTGCGTCAGGAGCTCAGGGCTCATCGCAACATCCATGTCTGCGGCGTCTTCCCGGCCATGGTCGACACGCCGGGCTTCGTCCACGGCGCCAACATGTCCGGCCGGACGCTCGATCCCGGTCCGCTGCTGTATCAGGCGGAGGACGTTGCCGAGACGTTCGTGAGCCTCGTCCGCGCACCCCAAGATGAGGTCGCCGTGGGCTGGCCGGCGCGTGCCGGCCAAATTGCCTACGCGATGGCTCCGCAGATTACCGAGAACATCCTGGGGGTTGCCTTCCGCTACCTGCTGTCGCGCGCGCGCCCGGCGAAGAGCAGCGAGGGCACCATGATCGAAGCTGGTCCGCAGGGCACGTCAATCGATGGCGGTTGGCTGTCACGCAAGCAGCTCCCACCTGCCGGGGTCATCAGTCAGGGGCTCGCGGCGCTGGGACTAGCTGCGGGCGTGGCTCTCCTGGCTTCAGCAGTTGCGCGTCGCGCTGGCAGATCGGGACAAGGCGTCGCCAAGCACAAGCATGTCCTGCCGAGGCAGATCACGGCAGCGCGTAGGCCCGCACGTAATCGCCGAGTTTAGTTCCGAACGAGCCGTGGCCGCCATCGACCGTGACGACATATTGCTTGCCGTTGGCCTCATAGGTCATCGGCGTCGACTGGCCGCCGGCAGGAAGGCGGTCCTGCCAAAGCCGTCTGCCATCGCGAACGTCGAACGCGCGGATGTAGTCATCCATCGTTCCCGTGATGAAGACGACGCCGCCCGCGGTGACGATCGGACCGCCCAGCATGGGAACGCCGAGCTTGAATGGCAGCGGCAGCGGGGCCTGATCGCGGATCGTGCCGATGCGATGCTGCCAGACCACCTTGTGCGACTTGAGATCGATCGCGGCGATGTTGCCCCATGGCGGGGCAAGGCAGGGGATGCCGAGCGGTGAGAGGAAAATGCCGAGGTCGACGCCATAGGGGGCGCCGTACATCGGCTGCACGCCGAGCTCGGTTCCCGGCGGATGCGCCGCGTTCGGCGCTGCCGGATTGTCTTTCCCGCGCGGCACGAGACGCGAGACGAAGGGAATCGATTGAGGGTTCGCGATCGCGATCAGGCGTTGCGGATCGACGGCAATGCCGCCCCATTCGAACATGCCGAAGTCTCCTGGAAACACCAGCGTGCCTTGTTCAGACGGCGGCGTGAACGGCCCCTCATAGCGCAGGCGCTTGAACTTGATCCGGCAGGCGAGTTGGTCGAACATCGTGCTGCCCCACATCTGCGCGTCGGTCAGCATGCCGGGCGGGCGAAAGCTCAACTCCGAGAAGGGCTGGGTCGGCGACAGCCGGTCTCCCTTCGCGGCGCCCTGCGGCACCGGCTTCTCCGGTGCGGGCACCAGCTGACGCCCGTCGCGGCGGTCGAGCACGAAGATGTCGCCGGTCTTTGCCGGGATGTAGATCGCAGGCGTCACGCCGCCGTTAAGGCGCAAATCGACCAGACTGGGCTGCGACGGCATATCCATGTCCCAGAGATCGTGGTGCACGTTCTGGAACGACCAACGCAGTTTCCCGGTCATGAGATCGAGGGCAATCAATGCCGAATCGTAGCGCTCGTTCTCGGGCGAACGGCCGCCGCCCCAAATATCCGGAGAACTCGAGCCGAGCGGCACATAGACCAGTCCGAGCTTCTCGTCGACCGCGGAAATGCTCCAGGAATTGGGTGAGCCGGCCGTGAAATGATGCGAGGCCGAGGGCATCTCGTTCGGATCGGAATTGCCGGCATCGAATGCCCAGATCAGCCGTCCTGAATAGATGTCGAAGCCGCGGATCACGCCCGACGGCACGCGATCGGAATAGTTGTCGATCACCGCTCCGCCGACGATCAGCAACTTGTCCGTGACGACGGGCGGCGAGGTGCCCTCGTAGAAGCCGAGTGTCTGGATCTCGCTGCCCTGCTTGAGATCGATCTGTCCCTGATTGCCAAAATCCTGGCAAGGCACGCCGCTCTGCGCATCGAGCGCGAACATCCGTCCGTCGTTGGTCGGTATGAAAATGCGCCCCGCACAATCGCTCGGGGCCGGCGTGCCGTCGGCAGTTATCGCGCCGGGCTTGGTCGCGTGATAGGACACGCCGCGGCAGGTCATGTGCTGGAAGGCCTTGTTGTGCTGCACCTGCGGATCGAACTTCCAGCGCAGTTTTCCGGTCGCGGCTTCGAGCGCGAACACGATCTGGTGCGGCGAGCAGGTGTAGAGCAGATCGCCCACCTTGAGCGGCGTCGCCTGGTTGGTGATCTCGTCGGGATCGTCCGGGCCCTTGTGATCGCCGGTGCGGAATTCCCAGGCGAGCTTGAGGTCCTTGACGTTGTCCTTGGTGATCTGGCTCAGCGACGAGAAGCGCGTACCGAAGCCGCTGCCGCCGTAGGCCGTCCAGTTCTGGCCGGCAGCGGGCTGGTCCGGTTCGGGAGACGCAATGGCCCCCGTTGTTTCGCCCTCAGGTATCGTGCCGGCAAGATCGCGGCGATCGCTCGTCAGGGACATGCCGACGACGATGGCTGCGGCGACCAACACAAGGCCAAGCGCCCATCGCGCTGCGCGCAAGCGAGGCGCCAGGCGGGAGGCAATGAAGGGCAGCATCAGCCACAGGCCAAGCGGCACGAGTACGTCGCCGCGCGGCGCCAGCGACCAGAAATCGAGGCCGGCCTCCCAGATCGCCCAGGCCATCGTTCCGGCCAGCAGCGCGGCATAAACCCAGAGCGCCTCGGCGCGGCGGCGCCCGAGCAGCCAGCTCGTGAGCAGAAGCATGATGCCCGCGATCAGATAGTAGACGGAGCCACCGAGGGCCTCGAGCCAGGCACCGCCAGCCAGGAGGCCCAGTCCCATGATAGCGACGAGCACAATGGTGATGGCCAGCAATGGCGCGTCACGGAGCCAATTCATTGAACGATGCATGGGAGGCATGATGGTCACTTCAGCGTATAGAGAAACGCCGCGATGTCCCGCGCGTCCTTCTGCGGGATGCCCATTCTCGGCATGGCATTGCCCGGCAACGCCCGCTGTGGATCCTCGATCCAATCAGCCATGTTGTCCGGCGAGTTCTGGATGTAGCCGGCGATGTAGGTCCGCGTGCCGATCCGATGCAAGGGTGGGCCGACATTGCCTTCGGCGCCGGCAATGCCGGGAATATCGTGACAGCCGCCGCAGTGATACTGCTTGACGAGGTCGGCGCCACGACGCGCGTCGCCGGTGAAGTTGTCCGGGCCCGCAGCCTTGCAGGCGGCGCCTGTGGTAGCCAGCAGCGCGGTGACTAGCAATCTCGTGATCGGATTTGCCATCGCTGCTTCCCGGCGATCAGGGCTTCTGGCCGAAATTGAAAGACTTGGTGGCAGACCAGGGATCGGTCGTCGAGACCTGCTCGCTCGGGACTTGCTCGACTTCGGGCGAAGGCAGATTCGCGGAAAAGGTTCGGCCCCATTGGTGGCTCGGCTCGTTGCTGATCTTGCCGATATAGGTGACGAGATCCCAGATCACGCTGTCGGGCAGCACGCCGCCCCAGGCCGGCATTCCATTCGGCCGCCCCTGGTAGATCGAGAGAAAAATGTTCTCTGGCTGCGAGCCGTAAGTAAAGTTGTTGTTGCTCAGTGCCGGACCCATGCCGCCGCCGCCATTTGGCGCGTGGCAGCCGACGCAGTTGAAGTTGACGTAGTAGGTCATCCCGCGCTGCTCCGCATTGGGATCGCCCTGCACAGGGTTCTTGATCTGCGGCGGGTCCGGCTGCGCGCCGGGATGGAGGTGACTGACGGGGACCTGCATGAAGACGCCGGGCCTGCCATTGCCGACGCTGCCACCGAAGTTCGGGCGCGGAGACAGCGTCGGCATCTGCGCCTCCTGCGACTGCGGCAAAGTCTGCTGGGCCAGTCCCGCACCATTCGGCACAACCGCCAGCAGCAACGACAGGGCGCTCGCGCGCAGCACTGGAGCAGACATCACTCATGTCCTCCCGATACCGTAACCGGTTGGTCCACCAGCGGAACGCCGTAACTGCGCAGCAGCGAGGTGATCTCGGACCGGTGCTCGTCGATGAATGCATTCAGTCGGTCGCGCAAGGCGTCGTCGCCTTTGCGCACGCCCATCGCGATGGCGAACTGGAACTGCTGAGGTGCAAAGCGCTCGTAATCCCGGATCGGCGTGACCGTCAGGGGGACGGGAGAGCGCTGGGCGAAATATCCGGCGAGCGGACCCCAGGCTGCGGCGACATCGAGGCTGCCGCTTTCGACGGCTTCGATCAGGCGCGCCGGCGGATCGGCCTGGCGATAATCACCGTAGATGGAGTAGCCGCGGACGTTGTCAACGATGCCCTGTTCGCCGAGCGCTTGCGCGGGCGGCGGATTGTTGCCGTCATCGCCGATCAGATGCACGCCGATCGCGAGGTGATGCAGGCGCGGGTCGAGCAGGGACGAAAGGTCGAGGTGCTGGTCCTGCCGCGTGACGAACACGTAGCTCGAGCGATAATACGGCTTCGTCGTCTCGACGAGATCATAGCCGGACGGCACGCCCATGACGACGTCGCATTTGCCGGCTTTCAGCGTGTTACGGATGAAGCCGCGGCGCTGCGCCCACCAGGTGTAGGAGACCTGCAGGCCGAAATGCTCGGCCACCATGGCCGCGAGCCTGTTCTCGAATCCTGCTTCGGCGCTGTTCGAGAAAGGCAGATTGTTGGGATCGGCACAGACGCGAAGCTCGCGATCCGACGCTGCCGCCGCCGTGGTTGCAAGCCCGACCAGAAAACCAAGAGCGATGCCGGGATAACTATTTCGAAGGCGCATGGCTGGTGTCCTCACCATTCGCGCCGCCGAGTTTGAAGACCAGCAGCTCACTCCCGCCCGCGGTGTAGAACGGCAAATCCTGGGTCGCACCGACAAAACCGAGCGCGCCGTTGCGCACCCGCGGATCGACCTCGGCGTTGGCCACCACACCCGGCCAGCCGCCGACGCCCGACAGGATCGCGATGTATTGCTGTCCGTCGGAGCCGCGATAGGAGATCGGCTGGCCAATGAATCCGGAGCCGGCGCGGAATTGCCAGAGGACATGCCCGTCCTTGGCATCCACGGCCTTGAACAGCCGATCCATGGTGCCGTAGAACGCGACGTCGCCTGCCGTAACCAGCGCGCCGCTCCAGACCGGCAGCTTCTCGTGGATCTCCCAGACCTTCTTGCGCGCGACGGGATCCCACGCCATGAATTCGCCGCGGTGGCCGCCGGGGCCGGCATACATGTCGACATCGGCGCCCACATAAGGTGTGCCTGCGATATAGCCGACCTGCGATGCCTTGAAATTCATGCAAAGATGCTGATGCGGCACGTAGAGCAGCTTGGTGCGGGGCGACCAGGCGGTTGGCTGCCAGTCCTTGGCGCCCGGCGCGGCCGGGCAGATGTTCTCGACGGTCTTGCCGGCGAGCGGCGTCTTCTCCTCGTTGGGGATGATCTTGCCGGTCTTGAGATCGACGCCGTTATAGGCATTGACGAATTCAAACGCGTCCGCCGAGATGACTTCGCCGGTCGCCCGATCCATCACGTACATATAGCCGTTGCGGCCCGGGTGGATCAGCACCTTGCGCGGCTTTCCATTCAGTTCGAGATCGACGAGCACATTCTCGTTGATCTCGTCGTGGTCGAACAGGTCGTGCGGGTTGATCTGGTAAGCCCATTTGGCGCGGCCGGTGTCGGGGTCGCGGGCAAAGATTGTGGTGCTCCAGAGATTGTCGCCGCTGCGCTGGTTGGCGTTCCATGGGCTCGGATTGGCTGTGCCGTAGTAGATCAGATTGAGTTCGGCATCGTAGGAGATCCATCCCCACATCGTGCCGCCGCCGACCTGCCAGCGGTCGGCCGGCCACGTCTTCACGCCGAGATCCTTGCCCTTGAGACTGTCGTAGAACGGCTTGAAGTCGTCGCCGATCAGCACGTCCTTGTCCGGGCCCGTGGCGTAGGCGCGCCACGCAATGGCCCCGGTGTTTTCATCGAGCGCGGTGACCCAGCCGCGCACGCCCATCTCGCCGCCGCTGTTGCCGACGAGCACCTTGCCCTTGACCACGACGGGAGCCATCGTGATGGTCTCGCCCTTGTTGATCTCCCCGAGCTTCGTATGCCACAGCTCCTTGCCGGTCTTGGCGTCGATCGCGACCGTGTGGTTATCAAGCGTGTTGAGGAAGACCTTGCCGTTGTCGAAGGCGAGTCCGCGATTGACGACGTCGCAGCAGGCAACGCCCGCGGCTGCCGGTTCAGGCTTTGGCGCGTAGGACCATTTCAATTCACCGCTCGTGGCATCGAGTGCGAACACACGGTTGGGGTAGGGGCCAGCATAAGGGCCGACCACATACATGGTGCCATCGACCACGAGCGGCGCCGCCTCCTGGCCGCGATCGGCACCGACCGAGAACGTCCATGCAAGCTGGAGGCGCGATGCATTGGACGTGTTGATCTGATCAAGGTTGCTATAGCGGGTGTTGGCGTAGTCGCGCGCCGCCATCGGCCACTGGCCGGGATCTTTCATGCGGCTGGCGAGATCGCTCTGTGCCGAGGCGGACGACAGCAACGCGCAGGACGCGCAAAGGGCACAAAGGAAGCCTGGAAGTCGGCCCAGCAAACGCGTGAGACCACGCACTAACATATGTAAAGATCTCCACGGCAGTGATGAGGCCGTGCGCCGTTGCAGGCCGGTTTACGAACCTACAAACGTTCCGACTTCGCTTGGTTCCAAAGAGGTGAGACCGACGACGAGCTATCTCACGACGTTGCCGGACACGCCGGCGCCGAGGTCAACTGCGATCTGATCTTCCTTGCCGTTACACTTGGGGTGGCCAAATCCAGACGGACTTTTGCCGTCGGGTCCGATGTCATAGATGATTGCGTCTTTCATGTTGGGGCTGACGCCGGCCGGCACGCGGTCGAGCCCGAGCTGGTGACGCACGCGCCAGGCCACGTTGTGATCGGCGCAGGAGCTGTCGCCGCTGACGCCCAGCGCGCCCGTGATGCCGTTGCCGTCATAGAGCGCCAACCCGCCTCCGAACACGATGGTGCCGCCGATCGGCTTGCCTACCATCGGATCCTGGGCCGTGCCGAAGTTGTCGGGAGATCCGGCGTACAAGGCTTCCGGAGACGGCGGGTTGCCGAGTGCCGCTCCGAACAGGAACCCGCCGGGCTGCGCACCGGCATAGAGATTGGCGGTCGCGATCGCCTTGTCCTTCAGGCTGAACGCATTTGCCGTATTGGCCTTCTCGGCCGCGATGGCCCGGCTGCCGAGCCACTGGTCGTCGACCTTGCCGCCGCTATAGGCAACTGCGCAGACGATGCCCTGCCGATTGACGACGGCAGCCCACTCGTTGTTGTCGAGACCGCCGTTGCTGGGGCCGCCGCCCGGCTTGACACTCTTCTTGAGGATATCGGCGAGCTTGTCATGGTCGACCGGGCACGACATCCCTGACTTGGGTTGGTCCTGCGCGCTCAAGACTGCAGGCACCAAGAATGCTGCGGTGATTGCCGTTAGCACCATGACGGATCGTTTTTCCATGTGGCCTCCGTGGAGTGTCGCAGTCGGCAGGCGAACGTTCGAACAGAAGTTGCGGTTCCTATGCAGCGTCGCTCAGCCCGGATGTTGAAGGGAGCGGCAGGCGGGAATGACCGCCGTTCGCAGTCAGCCAGCGGTGAGCAAAGAACAACGCGGCGCCGGTATAGAGTAGGCCCATGGGCACCCACATCAGGATGCCGGCGAGCTGCTGGTCCTCGAGTGCCGAGAGGCCGAATTCCCCGGCGAGGGCGCCCTGGCCTGGGATCCACAGCCGCGGCGACACGGTCAGCAGAGCTCCGAGCACGCCGGAATGCAAAATGGTGATGAAAAGGCACGCGACAGCGATGCCGTCGCGAATTCGAGTGCTACGGCCCTGACCGCGGCCATGCAGCAGCACCCACCAGAACAACAGCGCAGTCGCGAAGAAGCTGATGTGCTGGAGACGATGGATCGCCGTATTCTCGAGCGCCCACGCATATAAAGGCGGTGCATGCCAGACCCAGAGCGCTGCGCCGTGCAGGATGGTCGCGCTCATGGGGTGGCTTACAAAACGCCAGGGCCACGCCAATATCGGCAGATCGAGCATGCGGCCTGCCGCCGGGCGAAGCCGGGCCGGCAGGCTCCACAGCAGAGGACCATTGATCCGGGCGAACGCCATCAGCGGTGCCGCGACCACCATCAGCAGTTCGTGCTCGACCATGTGCGCGGTGAACAGACGCTCGCCGAGCCAGTGCAGCGGCGAGGTCACGGCAAGTGCGGCCACCAGCCATCCGGTCCAGAACGCGGCCACCTGGCGGAAGCTGACGCCACGGCCACCACCTGCATGATGCCAGAGCCGCTGCGTTCCGACATAGAAGCCGATACCGACGGCATAGAGCGGGGCCATGAGCCAGGGATCGTAGCTCCACAGCGAACCGGGATCGACATCCGATAGTCCGTGCGCATCGGCCGGCGCCGCGAGCAGCGCGAGCAGCAGTGCTGCAAAGCTCAGCGCAGGCATGGGCTGATCATGAGCGAGGCGGCGAACTGGTTCGCAATCACCAGCGCAAATAACACGCCGGAGCCGACGCCGAGCCAGGCCATGAACGTTCGTGGTCCGCCACCCCGCGCATCGGCCCATTCAGCCCCCGCGCCGCGCCGAACGGCGCGGGCCGAAATGACAGTGCCTGCCAGCGCGACGACAGCCAGAACCGCGCTCATGATCGCGCCGCTGAGCCTGGTCTGTTCGCAGGAGAAGTGCGCGAGCACGTAGACGCCCTGCAAGTTGATACCCCACGCGATGGGCCCGAGCGCAACGCCGGCCCAATAAAGCAGTCTGGAATGTCGATCGGCTGCGGTCATAGGCGTGGCACCCAATCGAGCAAGACATAGAGCGGCAGCCAGGCGAGCACGACGAAGTTCCAATAGAACACGTTGTCGGTCACGTCGCTGAACCGGCGCGGTTTCGCATGGCGCGTGAACATCAATACCGCCAGCACGACCGTGTCGCCGACATCGGTGGCAAGGTGGGTCGTGTGCAGCCCCAGAATGAGCCAAACAATGGAGCCGTAAGCTGAATTGTCCCAGCGGGTGTTGAGATGCGCGAACTCGAAGCCGCGCAGCACCAGCAGGGCAATGCCGATCAGGGCCATCACGATGAGTCCGGTCCGCACCTTCGCGAGATCCTGCCGGTGTGCGGCGCGGTTGGTGATCTCGTTCGGGATGATGCTCAGCAGATAGACCACGACTTCGGCTGTGCCTGGCCAGAGATCGGGCGGCGAGGCGCCGATCGGCCAGCTTGGGTTGACGGCGTAGAGATAGAGATAGGCACCGATGGCAATGGCAAAGCCCATACCTTCCAGCGCCATGAAGCCCATCGCGCCCCACCACGGTCCGCTGCGCGGGCCGTAGCCGTAAGTCGGCAGTTCAGCGACATTGCGGACGATGGTCTGTCTCACTCCTCGTCCTCCTTGCTGCCGCTCGGCCAGAACCAGCCGATCAAGGTGACGGCCATCGGCGGCGTGCCCCAGAGCACCGCCCAGGGCGTGAAGATCGAGCCGATGAAGAACACGGTCGTTGCGATAGCTGTGAGCAGTGGCCAGATGCTGGGTTCGGGCGAAGCCTCGCGGATCTGCGGCTCGGCTTCCGCGAGCGACGTCAGCAGGACCTCGCGCCGCTCGGCGCTCAGACCCGCGACCACGGGCAGGCTCTCGCTATCGGCCCACAGCGGATCGCGGTGCTTGACCACCGGAATGCGGTCGAAATTCTGCGGCGGGGGCGGCGATGACGTCGCCCATTCCAGCGTGGAGGCATCCCAGGGATTGTCGCCTGCGAGCGCGCCCTTACGCAAGCTGTAGACCACATTGACCAAAAGCAACGCGAAGCTGAGCGCGAAAATGAGAGCACCACCGCTGGACACGAGATTCAGGTGCGCCCAGTCCATGTCGGCGGTGTAGGTGTAGACCCGGCGCGGCATTCCGATCAGCCCGAGGATGTGCATCGGGAAGAAGGCGACGTTGAAGCCGATGAAGGCGAGCCAGAAATTCCAGCGCCCGAGTCGCTCGCTGAGCATGCGGCCGGCGATCTTGGGAAACCAGTAGTAGACCGCGCCGACCAGCGGGAACACAGCGCCGCCGATCAGGACATAATGGAAGTGGGCGACGACGAAATAGGTGTCGTGCACCTGGGTGTCGATCGGGACCGAGGCGACCATGACGCCGGACAGCCCGCCGAGCACGAAGATCACGATGAAGCCGATCACGAACAACAGCGGGGTCCGGTAGACCGGACGCCCGTCCCAGAGCGTTGCCAGCCAGCAGAAGATCTGCAGCCCGCTCGGCACCGCGATCAGCATACTGGAGGCTGTGAACAGGGCCGCGCCGAGTTGGGGCAGGCCCGTGACGAACATGTGGTGGACCCAGAGACCGAACGACAGGAAGCCGGTCGCGATCAACGAGAGGATCACCACGGGATAGCCGATCACCGGCCGTCGTGCGAACGTCGCGAGGATCGCCGAGACCATTCCCGTGCCCGGGATGAAGATGATGTAGACCTCGGGATGGCCGAAGAACCAGAACAGATGCTGCCAGAGCAGGGGATGTCCGCCCGAGGAGGAATCATAGAAGCGCGTGTTGACGAGGCGATCCAGGATCAGTGACGTCGATGCGACCATGATCGAGGGCATCGCGAACATCACAAGGAAGCTCGTCACCAGCATGGCCCAGACGAACAGGGGAATGCGGTCGAGCGTCATGCCGGGCGCGCGGAGCTTGAACACGGTCACGATGATTTCCACGGAGACGGCGAGCGCCGCGACCTCGGTGAAGGTGATCATTTGCGCCCAGACATCCGGGCGCTTTGTCGGCGTAAATTGCAGCGAGGAGAGCGGGACATAGGCAAACCAGCCAACGTCGGGGCCGACATTCAGCGCAAAGGAAATCCAGAGAAAGCAGCCGCCGAACAGAAACATCCAATAGCTGAAGGCGTTCAGTCGCGGAAAGGCGATGTTCCGCGTGCCGACCATCAACGGCACCAGATAAACGGCGAACGCCTCCATGACCGGCACGGCGAACAGGAACATCATCGTCGAGCCGTGCATCGTGAAGACCTGATTGTACTTGTCGGCGGAGAGAAACGTCTTCTCCGGCCCGGCCAGCTGAATGCGCATCAGGACCGCGAGGAGGCCGCCGAGGAGCAGGAATACGAACGCCGTGATGATGTAGCGGCGGCCGACCACCTTGTGGTCGACCGACGTCAGCGCGCCCATCCAGCCGGACGGCGTGCGCCACACTTTCTCCAGCTGTGTGGAAAGTCGAAGGCCGTTCAGGACGTCGTCCCGCAACTCATTTGGTTCAGCGGCGATGCTCACTTGAGCTGCTCCAGATAATGAATGATGGCGATCATTTCATCCGATTGCAGCGGCATCCTCGGCATGAGATTGCCGGGCTTGATGTGCTGGGGATCGGCGATCCAGGCGCCGAGCGTGGCCGAATTATTCGGCAACGTTCCCGCCGCGATGGTCGTGCGGCTGCCGATATGCGTGAGATCCGGGCCGAGCTGCCCGCCGGCCAGCGTGCCGCTAATGTTGTGGCACAAGGCGCATCCGCGCGCCCGGAACAGAGCCTCGCCCTGCTTGCCGAGCGGATCGGCAGGGCTGTTGGCGCTCTGGTTTTCATGGTGGCGCCAGCGGCCGAACTCGTCGGGTGACATCGCGATCACGGCAAATGCCATGTGGGCGTGCTGGATCCCGCAGAACTCGGCGCATTGCCCGCGATAGATGCCCGCGTTCTTCGCCGTGAATTGCAGCTCGTTCTTCTGCCCGGGGATCAAGTCCATTTTGCCGGTCAGGCTCGGCACCCAGAAGCTGTGGATCACGTCCGCCGATTCCAGCTCGACCTTCACCGGCTGGCCGGTCGGGATCCGGATCTCGTTGGCCGTCACGAAACTCTGCTGCGGACTGTCGGCCTCATAGCGGACCTCCCACCACCATTGGTGGCCGATGATCTTGAGGATGTGGGCTTTCTCGTCCTTGGCAAAGACGGTACGTTGTCCGGCATAGCTCACGAAGGAGAGACCGAGCACGACGGCGGTGGTCGCAATCCCAAGCGCGAGGATGACGCGCCCGGAGCATTCCTCGAAGGCTTGGTGAAGGTCAAGCGGCCGATCAGCCGAACGTTTTCGCCGCATCATTCCGATGCAGAGCGCGATCACGACGGCGGTCCAGACGACCGCCGACACAGCGAGGAAGATGAACAGCGTGTGCAAGATCTGGTCGGATTGCAGCCCTTGCGGATCGAGCGCCGATTGCCGGCCCGCACACGCCGTGAGCGGCCAGATCGTGCACAACACCAGAACCCTTCGCACCCAGACCTGCATTGACGCCTTGTCGCACTCCGCTTCACAGGCGGAACCGGGCAGGCCTACAAAGGTTCCTATCCGCTAATCGGAGCGATGGGCCGAAGAGGGATGTCCGACATCAATCATCGGGCTAGAATGGCCAGCCCTTCACGGCGATCACGATCGCCGCATCGCCAGCGGCCATCAGCAACAGGACGGCGAGACTGGCGATGATTGCGCCCGGCTGGGCAAGCACGCGCAACTCTCCGAGCATGTGTCGGCTCCAAAAAGCAGCAATGCCGCGATGACCCTGAGGGTTCCTGCGGACACGCCGGGCGTTGACGTGCGAGCGCCGGAACGAAGGCCCGAGATCGCGCGTTCCTGCGACGAATTGAGGGTTCACGTGCCGCGCTATCATTTTGATCTGGTCGACTCCGAGACCGTCGCCGACGAGGGAGGAGCTGAATTGCCCGACGACATCGTGGCGCTGGACGTTGCCGAGGAGATCGCGAAGAGGCTCCTTGCGGAGCGTCCCGAACTCAGGAATCGTCATTTTTCCATCCTGGTCACGAACCAGCAGGGTGAGGAGATCGGGAAAGTGCCACTGGATGTCCTGCACTGAAGTCGCGGCCTGACATGGCGTTGAGGATCGGAGTGATCTCGGATACGCACGGCCTTCTCAGACCTGAGGCCGGACGCCGTCTTGCAGGGGTGTCGCATATCCTCCACGCTGGTGATATCGGCGCGCCGGAGGTTCTGGAGAGGCTTTGCCGAATAGCGCCCGTCACCGCCATCAGGGGAAACGTCGATGTCGGCAGTTGGGCGAGGCGCTATCCCGAAACCGAAACAGTGCACCTCGGCGCTCGTTGTTTCTACCTCCTTCACGATCTCAAGGCGCTCGCCATCGACCCCGCGGCAACCGGTGTGAACGTGGTGATATCAGGACATTCGCATCGGGTGCAGGTCAACACGATCAACGGAGTGCTTTTCCTGAATCCTGGAAGCGCCGGTCCAAGGCGATTCAAGCTGCCGATCACGCTGGCAACGCTCGATCTCGATGAGGGCGGCGACCTGCGGCCCACCATCCATGAGCTCGACGCGTGAACGAAGCGCATGCGTAGCAGCTAGTGGGTATTCGACTTTTGCCATCGCTCCAGATCAATCGGGGGACGCTTTGGGTCGATCTGCTCCTTCTCGGGATTTCCCTGCCAAGGCTGGTCCGTCTGCCGGTGGGTTGGCAAATCCGTCTGCTGTCGCGGATCGTCGACCGGTGTTTCTCTCGGGTCGTTTTCAGGCGCTTTCGCTTTCGGCATAACTTGTCCTCTCTGCGATCTGTCGGTGTGGTGGCACGCGATCAACGTACGCCAGCGATCCCGCCATCATCAGCTTCCGGGTGCCGTCCTTCTCCGTTTCCCGCGATAGAGCCTGGACCATGAACAAAAAGCCTTCCGTATGAACTGCGGGGTCAACACGGGCAGGAATCGTTCGTTCCTAGGGGCATGCATCAGCATCGATCAGGAACGACCGCCGCCCCATCTCATTGCCAGCGCATGAGGTCGCGAGACCGAAACAAGGAGCATGCAATGTCCAAATTGCCCCCCATACCGCCAGAGCAGCGCAGCGACAAGGGACCCGGATCTGATCCCAGGATCGAGACGGATGAAAGAGTCCCCGACCGCGAGAACTTCGACACCCAGGGTCGTCACGGCAACATCAAGCAGAACACGACAAACCAAGGCTACCAGCAGGACCGATGAATGCCACACAAGAACTCAGACAGTGAACGCTTCGGTGGTCCGGGCTCCTCGCGGCAGGATCGCAAGCACCCCGAAAAGGGAGGTCGCGAGCATGAGCGCCCTGCGCCCGGAACGGCTACCAACGACCGCAAATCACACGTCTCGGGAGGCGGTGGTGAGCGCGATCAACATCACACGCACGACGATCGTGAGAGGAGCTGAGCAATGGCTAAGACAACTTCGAGCTTGATGCTGATCGCGTTCCTGGCGACCGCGTCGATAGGGGCCGCCTCGGCGCAGAGTGGCGGTGGCGGCGGTTCGGGAGGATCGGGCGGAGCAAGCGCGAGCAGCACGAGCGGCGGCACCGGCGGTGCCACAAGCCCTGGGTCGGCAGGCCTTGGGTCTGCAGGAGCTACAAACCAGACGGGCGGTGCATCGCCCAGCCTGGGCAATCCAGGCGACGCGGCCGCGGCTTCGCGTGGCACGACGGCTACCGGCACGAACACCGCTGGAACGGCCCAATCGAGCGGTGGCGGGCCGCGAGGATCGACCACCGTCGGGCGGGCCGGCAATCCCGCAGGGGGGACCAGCAGCGGACGGATTGACGGAACTGCGACACCCGGTCCGTCGATCCCGGGCGACGCCGAAATACGCTCGGAGAACTCTCAGGATTCCCACGTCGATCGAAAGATCAAGAGCATCTGCAAAGGCTGTTAGATCGGCGATCAGGACGCCGGGTTTTCCGGCGTCCAATCGAGGTCGTCCTCGCTTCGAGGTTCGGGGTCGGGCGAGCAGGGCTTGATCTTCAGGTCATCCTCGAGCCTGGGCTGACCCCCGCCGCTTTCGACCAGACCGGCGTCTTCGGCCTTTTTCAGGGTTTCCTCTTTGGTTGAAAACGTCCGGCTCAGTTTTTCGCCGTCCTTGAACAGGGCATACGCCATATTGGCTCCTCGCGATTGGAATCATCGAAGACTTTGACGTGGGCGGACACACACGGCCACCGTCGCTCCTTTGTCGCTTGGTGAAGCTCTAGCCGACTTCCCTGAGATTGCTCAGGATCGCCAGGTGACGCTGAATGATCGGCGGCGACATCTATGCGACCTGCTGTTCGCCGGGGTGCCATCTGATCGCAAATACGACGTGGAATCTCCAATGTTGGATTCACAAGACGCTGCGACCGTTTCGAACGTTCCTATCGCCGCCGTAAGCAGCCGGGCGATGCTCCACCTGATGTCGGCATCCTGGCACGAGCCCGCAGGTTAACGCAGGTTATTGGCACGGGAAGTGCGTCATGATCATAGGAACGGCAGCACTGAGGACGGTTTGTCCATCATCCAGATGCCGACCGGCGCACGAGCAAAATCATGCAACACAGAAATTCACGCAGCTTTCCGATTTCCGCGGGCGTCCTTCTCGGGCTTGGTCTGGGCGGGTTTTTTGACGGCATCGTGTTTCATCAGCTGCTGCAATGGCATCATATGTTAAGCGGCTGGTATCCGCTCAACTCCATCGACAACGTCAAGCTCAACACGACCTGGGACGGCATCTTCCACAGCGCGGCCTATGTTGTTGTGCTCCTCGGCCTGTATGTGCTGTGGCAACGGGCGCGCGGGTCTGACATCCACTGGTCGCGCGGCCAGTGTCTCGGCGCGGTGTTGCTCGGTTGGGGCATCTTCAATCTGGTTGAAGGCGTGGTTGACCATGAGGTCTTCAAGCTGCACCAGGTGAATGAGACCGTGCCTCACGAGCAGCGCATCTTCTGGGACATCGGCTTCCTGCTATGGGGTGCGGCCATGTTGGTCATCGGCGCCGCCATGACACGCGCCGGCACGCAAGGGAGGGTCCATGCGGAAAGCAGTCTACAGCCTCGCTAGAGAGACCTCGCCAGCTCTGGTCTATGCCATTTTTATATTGCTGCTGATGCTCGCTACAGCACCGGCCTTTCGCATCGTGCTGTTGGGTGTGTCGCTGGATGATCTTCTGCAACTACGCTGCTTCAATCCCGGCTGATGCGCGGTTATCACGCCTCATGTCTTCCCGGAGGTAACATGGTCGAGTTCAGGCTTCCGAAACACTCCCGCGTCGAAAAGGGAAGGATCTGGCCCAAGCCGGACAGCAAATCGTTGCGCGAATTCCAGGTCTATCGCTGGAATCCCGACGACGGACGCAATCCCCGGCTCGACACCTACTTCGTCGATATGAGCGATTGCGGGCCCATGGTTCTGGATGGTCTGATCTGGATCAAGAACAACATCGACTCCACGCTGACATTCAGGCGGTCCTGCCGCGAAGGCGTGTGCGGCTCCTGCTCGATGAATGTCGCCGGCCAGAACACGCTCGCCTGCACCAAGTCCATGAGCGAGGACGTTCCGAACGGCGAGCCGCTGCGCGTGCTGCCCTTGCCGCATCAGCCAGTGGTCAAGGACCTCGTTCCCGACCTGACGAATTTCTACGCACAGCTCGCATTGATCGAACCTTGGCTGCAAACCGTGTCACCCACACCACCGAAGGAATGGCGACAGAGCCATGAGGATCGGGCCAAGCTCGACGGGCTCTACGAGTGCATCCTCTGCGCCTGCTGCTCGACATCTTGTCCAAGCTACTGGTGGAATTCCGAGCGTTTCCTCGGCCCAGCGGCCCTGATCCAGGCGGCCCGCTGGGTCAATGACAGTCGCGACGAGGCGACGGGCGAGCGCCTCGACAAGCTCGAAGACCCCTTCAGGATTTATCGCTGTCACACCATCCTCAACTGCGCGAAGGCGTGTCCCAAGGGCTTGAATCCGGGCGAAGCCATTTCCGGATTGCGCCTCAAGATGGTCGAACGGAAGTTCTGATCGGGGACGGACACTCGCGCATAAAGGAACGATGGCTGCGGGGTAGGCTTATCGACCAAACTGGAGGCGCCTGATGGGCAAGAAACAATTCGCCGCGTTGCCGTTCATGCTGAACAATTCCGAATTGCGCGTGATGCTGATCACGACCAGGCGCAAGCGCAGGTGGAGTGTCCCGAAGGGATCGCCGATGCGCAAGACGGAGCCGCACCGTACGGCTGCGCTCGAGGCGTACGAGGAGGCCGGTCTCGTCGGCGTCACCGCAAAGCGCGCGCTGGGCTCCTTCAAGCATCGCAAGCGGAAGGGTGATCGCAAGCGGACCATGAACGTTGCCGTCTTTCCCATGAGGGTCCACGGGCAGGAGCGCTGGTGGCCGGAAAAGGGAGAGCGTGAAGCAATCTGGGTCTCGCCGAAGACGGCGGGCCGTCTGGTGCACAAGGCGCAGCTTCGTCGTCTAATCGCCCGCTTCGCGGCGCAGACGGAGAAGACCGCCCCCTCACCGCTGAGCGATGGCATGGCTCCAGGAACCCGCGTCTCGTCCAGTTATTCAAGGTAGATGAACCAGCAACCGACCGGACTCGCATTCGAGGAGCGACCGCCTCATGAGGTCTTGGCCGCGGCGATCAAGCGACGCTGCGCGATCCTGTTCGTCGGCGCCGGCGTCTCGATGGCTGTCGGCCTGCCGTCCTGGCAATCTCTGATCGACCATCTGCTGGATGACCTTGGACTTGAGCGCGACGTGATCGCTGGGATGCACGGCGGCTATCAGATGCTGGCGGAGTACTACCGGCTGAAGCGCGGCGGAATCGGCCCGCTCCGCAGCTGGCTCGACCGCAACTGGCGCGTCGACCCGGACAGGATCGCGGCCTCACGGCTCCACCGGCTGATCGTGGAGCTCGATTTTCCGACCATTTACACCACGAACTACGACCGCAACCTCGAGACGGCCTTCGAGGTCCTGGAAAAGCCCTATGCCAAGATCAGCAACGCAAAGGACATTGCAAGCGCCCGTTCCGGCGTCACGCACATCATCAAATTTCATGGCGACTTCGACGACGATGCCTCGCTCGTCTTGACCGAGACCGACTTCCTCAACCGGCTCGCGTTCGACTCGCCACTCGATATCCGGTTTCGCGCCGATGCCTTGGGCAGCACGCTGCTTTTCATCGGATACAGCATGTCCGATCCCAACATTCGGCTCCTGCTGCATCGGATTTGGCAGAGTTGGGATGAGTCCGGGCACCGCCAGGACCGACCGAGGTCCTTCGCGTTCGTCACGCAGCGCAATCCGGTGCAGGAGGCTGTATTGGCGAACTGGGGCATCACCACCATAGCGTCGCCTGACGGCGTCAGCCCAGATGATGGTGTCAGCCAGTTTTTGCTGGACATCCGCCGGCGTATCGAGCGAGAGAGCTAAAGCGGTCCCTGGCGCGCCTTGAGCGTTTGCTCTGCTGCCGCGGGGCCGCTCGGCTCAGCGGCGGGATCGGTCAGAAGGAGGATCGATGACCAGTCTGCACCTGGGCCGGTCACCGATATCCCCTATATCGCCGTGCATAGGCATAGCGAGGATTGACGCCGCAATAGGCGTGCGTTCCCGATGCAGTCGCCATGCACTGAGCGTAACTGGCGAACTGGCAGTTGCCCGGATAGCCCCAGACGCGGCCCTGAAGGCAGTAGCGGTCTTGTGCGACGGCCGCCGTTGGGGAGCCGAGGCCCGTCACGAGCGCGAGAGAGGCGGCGGCCAGGAGCAATCGATGCTTCATGGAAATCTCCATTTCAACATTGAACATGCCTCGTGAAGCGGCGTTCCAAGTGCAACGTTTACCGACTCCTCTAATTGCGACCTGAACGCGATGCGGCCCCGGCGAGGAGAGGATCTCACCGAGGCCGCTCTCATGCGCGCAACAGCAAGGGCGCGCTTTGGAGGATTGCTAACCGCGAACCGCTAGCGACGCGGCGTGGCGCCGTTGGACGGTGGGGTCGTTTCGTTGCGCATGCCGGAAGGACTGGAAGCACCTTGTCCGCCCCGCTCGACATGGGTGATGCCGCCGCCGCCGCCGGTTCCGCCTGAGCCGCCATCTCCAGCTCCAGCACCGCCTGCGCCTGCGCCGCCAGCCCCGGCACCAGCGCCCGCGCCGCCGCCAGCACCGCCTCCGGCCCCACCACCGGCGCCGCCTGCGCCACCACCGGCGCCACCGCCAGCACCTTGCGCGAACGCTGCGCCGACTGAAGCGCCTGCAAGCATTGCTGCCGTAAAGATCGTCAGGATTGTCTTACGCATCTGTCTTCTCCTTGAGGTTTCGATGTCGGATCAATCATGTGAAGCATCCACCGTTCCTAGCCGTGCAGCGTGATCAAGCTCTGTCGTCGACGACTCCGCGTCGATATTGCGAAGGCACGGCAACTTCGTCGAACCGTTGGGCGAGAGCATCGAGAGCCGCGCGCATCTGCGGCCCCTGCATGGCCGCGCCGTGCCCCGTGACGACGATCTCCGGAGCGAGTGCGGCAAGTGCGCGCACCGATGTCTTGGCGCTTCCCCAATCGGGGGTGAAATACATCGGGGGCCCGTGCATCTCCGGCGTTTGCGTCACTGCGGCGTAGACGGATTCCTGCCGCGTCGTGATGAAGGCATCGCCGGCAATCAGCACGCGGTCGCGTTCGCGCCAGAGCGAGATATGCCCTGGGGTATGGCCGGGGGTATGGATCCACTGCCATTCCGGCATGAAGGGCACGCTGTGATCACAGGGAAGATCATAAAGGCGCGATGCGACATCCACCGGCTTTGTCGGGAAGAGCGGAGAGAGCCGAGCGAGCAGCCCGCCACCGACGCTGGGATCGGCCGACGGATAGGATTGGCTTCCGTCCAGATAGGGATGCTCGGCCGCATGGGCATAAACCGGCACGTGCCATTCATTCCGTAGCGTTTCGAGCACGCCGACGTGATCGAAGTGCCCATGCGTCATGACAATGCAGGAAGGCCGGCCGTTTCCTCCAAACCGGGCTTTCGCGGCGGAGCGGATGGCGCCAGCCGATCCGGGAATGCCGGCGTCCACCAGCACCCAATTGCCGTCGCCGGCGTTTTCGAGGCCAACGAAAATCACGTTGACGATCGCGAGCTGACGATAGGCGACGTCAGCGACGATCTGCCGCGTGTTGTCATTGCGGTCGAGGTCGGATTGCGCGTGCTCCGCGTCGGCGGAAGAGGGAAGCGGGATCTGCGTCATGTCCATTCAAGTCCGAGTTGGTCAGCTCACTAGCGCTCGATTGTGCCGATCCGCCGGATCTTCCTCTGAAGCAGCATCACGCCGTACAGCAGCGCCTCCGCGGTCGGCGGGCAGCCGGGCACGTAGATGTCGACCGGCACGACACGATCGCAGCCGCGCACGACCGAATACGAATAGTGGTAGTAACCACCGCCATTAGCGCACGACCCCATCGAGATGACGTAGCGTGGCTCGGGCATCTGGTCGTAGATCTTGCGAAACGCCGGCGCCATCTTGTTGGTGAGCGTGCCCGCGACGATGATCACATCCGACTGGCGCGGCGATGCGCGCGGCGCGAAGCCGAAGCGTTCGGCGTCGTAGCGCGGCATCGACATCTGCATCATTTCGACCGCGCAGCAGGCGAGCCCGAACGTCATCCACATCAGCGACCCGGTTCGCGCCCAGGTGATCAGCTCCTCCGCGCTCGCCGTGAAGAAGCCCTTGTCCGCAAGATCGTCGCGGATCGTCATGAAGAACGGATCGGAAGTGTTGTCGGGCCGTCTCTCGCCCGGACGGCCAAGTGCAGGCCGGCCAAGCGGAGGGCTTGGGTTGCTAATTTGCGGAGAGCTGTTTGTCATTTTGTTCCTGAGCGCTGCGGCCGTTTGCCGATGCGACCACGCTCCGGAAACCCGTCGGCTGTATGCAGCGTTCCTGCGGCGGTAGAGGATTTGTGTTCTGTTATCGCAGGTTAGCCTCGGGTCCGGCGGCCGGAACCCAGCGTCGGCGTCACGGATCACTCTAGGAACGATCCACCGAAACTGCGGTTGGCGGCGACAAGGCCGGTGAAATGGAGGAACATGAAATGACGAACGCAGCCCGCGATACATTCGTGGTTGGATTACGCAATGCGCATGCGATGGAAGTGCAGGCGCGAGAGTTGATGGAACGTCAGTCGGAACGATTGGACGAATATCCCGAGGTCAAGGCCAAGGTTGCCGCCCACCTTCAGGAAACCAACGAGCAGCTGAAGCGGCTGGAGAGATGCCTGGAAGCCTGCGGGGAGAGCACCTCCAGCCTCAAGGATACGACGCAATCCATGATGGCGAACATGCAAGCCATGGCACACTCTGTCGCCGGCGACGAGATTCTCAAGAACACATTCGCCAACAATGCCTTCGAGAATTTCGAGATTGCTGCATACAAGTCTTTGCTCGCCCTCTGCGGCGCCGCTGGGTTCGCGGAGGCCAAGGAGCCTCTTGAGACGTCGCTGAAGGAGGAGCAGCGCATGGCCGCCTGGATCGACTCGAACGTCGAGAAGGTGACAATGGAATATCTGGCGCATCAGCGCCAGGCGGCCTGATCGCACTCCACACCCACCACGGCGAGACCGGCGGCTTCGGCCGCCGAGTCCGCCTGCGGTCATATCGGCTCGCAGGACCGGAACCCTCTTATCCACGTTTGGCTGTAATGGCGCACATCATTTTCAGCGACTACCGTAGTCCCGCTGCCGAACAGGCCTATGAGATCGCGTGGGACTTTCTGGCCCGCAGCGGGGCGATCCACGATGAGTTCGAGGCGTGCGTGTTTCTGGCCCAGCGCATCACCATGATGGTCGAGGAAGGCCAGGAAAACCGGATCCGGATGGCCAATCGCGCGATCTCCGAATACCAGTACCATCTCGAGAACTTCTGCAAGCGGGCCCGTGGCGCGGCTGCTACACGGGCTTGAGAGTTCGCGCGGGTTCCGCGCGTTCCTCGGCTCGTTCTGCCGTTTACTGCCCATCGGCGATCGTTAGCTGTCCGCGTGCCCCGGTACGTCCGCTCCTGCGCGGTGCAATGGCCGGAACAAGTGCCGGCGCTTCCCCGGCCATGCGCATGGCGAAATAGGCGATCGTCGCCTTGAGACCGTCTTTGAGCGCCACGCGCGGGCGCCATCCCAGCGCTCGAACGGCTGTGTCGATCACCGGTTTGCGGCGCTTTGGATCGTCCTTCGGCAACTCCTCGAATCGGAGCGGCGAGATTGACTCCGTATACGCCAGCACGTCCCGCGCAATAGCCTCGATGGTGACCTCGTGGGGATTGCCCAGATTGCACGGACCAGTAATCGAGGATGGACTCTCCATGAGCAGCTGGAGGCCGCGCACGAGATCGTCGACGAAGCAGAAGCTCCTGGTCTGCGTACCACCTCCATAGATCGTGATCGGCTCTCCGCGAAGCGCCTGCACGATGAAGTTGGAGACCACGCGTCCGTCATTCTCCAGCATACGGGGTCCGTAGGTGTTGAAGATGCGCGCGACCTTGATTTCGACGCCGTACATGCGATGGTAATCGAACATCAGCGTTTCCGCGGCCCGCTTGCCCTCGTCGTAGCAGGCCCGGGGCCCGATCGGATTGACGTTGCCGAGATAGGTTTCCGGCTGGGGATGCACTTCGGGATCGCCGTAGACCTCGCTGGTCGATGCCTGCAGCACCCGGGCGCCTTTCCGTTGCGCGAGCTCCAGCATGTTGATGGTGCCGAGCACGCAGGTCTTCATCGTGCCGACTGGATCCTTCTGGTAATGCCTGGGTGAGGCTGGGCAGGCAAGGCTGTAGATCCGGTCGATGTCGCCCTCGATCTCGATGGGATCGCGCACGTCGTGTTCGATGAAGCGAAAATTCGGATGATTGAGCAGCGGGCGGATGTTGTCGATCCTTCCCGTAAACAGGTTGTCGAGGCAGATCACGGTATGACCGCGCTGCAAAAGCGCATCGCAGAGGTGGGATCCGATGAAGCCGGCGCCGCCGGCCACCAGAACGGTGGGAGAGCGGCGGGACGCGTTGATGCGGGTCTGAACTGTCATGTGCTGCCTTTCAGATTTGAGCGACCTGCATGGGACGCGAGGCGGGAAGTTGCGGGGCTTTCCGGCGGCGGCGGACCGACGCCTCGGCGTAGTAGGTCTCGACTTGCCGGGCGCGGTGGTCGGAGGTGTGGTCAGCCAGAACGCGGCGCCGTGCGTTTTCCGCGATCGTGCGCCTTTGCTCCTCGGGCATGTCGCGCAGGATCTCCACGACGTCGCGGGGGCTCGATGCGAGCAGGATTTCCCGGGAAGGCTCGAAGACGGTCTCGATTCCAGGCCACCGGTCCGAGATGACGGGCGTGCCGCACGCGGCCGCTTCGAACAACCGAACGCTAGGCGAGAAGCCGAGCGCGCGCATGTCGGCGCGGGTGGCGTTTAGCGTAAAGCGTTGCTCTGCGTAAAATCCCGGATGATGTTTGGGCGTGAGGTGCTCGATCCGGGCGACATTGGCGGGCCAGACCACCTCATCGGGATATTGCGCGCCGGCGACGACGAATTGCTCGCGTGAGAGAGTGCGAGCAGGGGCGAGCAGCAGCTGCTCCAGAACCGGCTGCCGGTCCTCGCTGTAGGTTCCGAGATAGCCAAGTGCCCATTTCTTCTCCGCGCGTTGCGGCGCGTAGATGTCGGTGTCGGCACTGCAATACAGCACCCGAGCCAGCGGACTGCCATAGTTCTCCTCGATCATGCCGGGCACCGGGCCGCCGGCAAAGGACAGGTAAAGGTCGAAGCGCGGGATCATCGCCGCGGACAGATAGTTCAGGCCCTGCTCGAGCTTCGCAAGCGTGACAGGCGTGTCAATGTCGTAGAAGGCAGTAATCCCCCGGGCGTGGGTCGTGATCCATTCGGAGATCGCGATGCCGTCGGGCACGTAGGAGCCGATGACCACCAGATCGGCATCCCGGATCATCTTTCCGAAACGCTGCGGGATGTCCTTCAAGGATTGGTAAAGCTCGACAGTCCAACCGGAAGGCTTGGCAAGATCACGATGCTCGCGATACCAGGGGACGTCGCGTTCCAGAAACGTGACGTGGTGACCTCGTCGTGCCAGGGCTTCGATCAGGGCGCGATAGGTCGTGGCATGACCGTTGCCCCAGGACGAAGTAACCGAAAGACCGACGACGACGATGGTGAGGTTCATTCTGCTGCCTCGATTCGCGAACTGCTTGCGGCAAAGAGATCGTTGAACTGGCGGGCGCGCTGCCGGTAGGTGTGATGGCTCAGAATGCGCGCACGAGCGCGCGCTGCGATCGCCTGAGCCCGCTCGGGGCGCAGTGCGGCAAGATGCTCTGCGACCTCCGCCCCGCTCGCGGCCACCAGCACCTCGCGATCTGGCTCGAGAAAATGATCAATGCCGTCCCACTGGTCGGTGATCAGGCAGGCTCCGGCACCGATGGCCTCGAACACGCGCGTTGGCGGCGAGAAGCCGTAGCGCGCCATGCTGTCGCGATTGACGTTCAGCGTAGCCAGACCGGAGCCGAAGAACGCGTTGTGGTCGCCGGTCCCGACATGCCCGACCTTATGCAGATTGGATGGCGTGTCTTTGGAGTCCCACCCCGATCCACCGAGCACGAACGTTTTGTCGGGCAATTGGCGCGCGACGTCGAGAAAGAACCGCTCGACGCGCTGCTCGCGGTCCGGGAGGCGGTTT
This sequence comes from Bradyrhizobium sp. 17, assembly GCF_023073515.1. Lineage (NCBI taxonomy): Bacteria > Pseudomonadati > Pseudomonadota > Alphaproteobacteria > Hyphomicrobiales > Nitrobacteraceae > Bradyrhizobium > Bradyrhizobium sp. 17. Next base: position 100,978 of record NZ_JADPJQ010000067.1, read on the forward strand.
GCCAGCAAGCTCAGATCGCACGTGAAGTGTGGATTGGGCGGCGCCGGAAAGTGCGTGGCGGGGTCGAGCGCATTGTAGATCGGCACGCAGTCTCGCGCGCCGATGCCGCGATAAGCGGATACGACAGCATCGCCGCCGCCATAGGTCAAAACCATGTCGTAGGATCGGATCGCATGGCGCAGATGATGGTCTGGATTGTCCGCCACGGACTCCAGCGTCGCGGGGGCATCGACGTCCCAGTAGATGCGCATTGCATTCGACGGAATGTCGGCGACCGCGTTCTCCAGCTCCCGATCGAAGACGCCGACGCCGCTGGCTTTGACCAGCATGTCGGTCGAGCGGGCGGCTTCCTCAAGCGAGCTACGCCAGCCCTCGGGCGTCGCGGCGTAGACCACCACCTTCGCCCAGTCGGGATCGTCGATGTCGCGATGGGCCTGGCGCTCGAAGGCATCGGGCTCGAAGAATGTGACGTCGTGGCCGAGGGCCGCAATCTCCTTCAGCATGCCGCGGTAATAGGTGGCGGCACCGTTCCAGTAGGATGAGACGAGGCTGGATCCGAAGAAGCAGATCTTCATGCGGAGGCTCCGATGTATCGCAGGGGCTGTGTCGCGTGGCTTGAAGCCCTGAGGTCCTGCACGATGCCGACAAGCTGCTCCGCCCGGTGACGGCAGGTGTGACGCTCCTTGATCGCTCGGAGTCCAGTCTCCACCGTGGCTGACCATAATTCCCGGTCATCGAGGAGCGCACGAAGCGCCCGCTTCATTGCGGTGCCGTCGGAGGCGCTGAGATAGGCACCTTCCGGGAACAGGCCTTCCGCGTCCGACCAGGGGGCCGAGACCATTGGAATGCCGCACGCCATCGCCTCGAAGATGCGAATGGTCGGAATGCCCGGTAGCAAGCGGACATAGGGACCGCGGGGGACGTGGACAGTCGCGCGTGCGCCGGCGAAAGCGATGGGAGCCCAGTGTGCGGGCAGCCAGCCGCCATACCGAATGCCCCCCGCCTGAATGGTCGCGAGGGCTGCGTCCGAATAGCGGACGCCATAGACGCCCGCGCGCAGCTTCAGCTCGGCCACGGGTTCGACCAGAAATTCGTTGAGCTCGGCGCTGCGTTCGCCGTCGCCCCAATTGCCGATCCAGACGACATCGTCGGTGCGCTCGATATGCGGCAGCGGATGATACAGGGCGATGTCGGCCGCCTCGTGCCAGGTGAAGGCTCGGTCCGCCCAGCCGAGCTTCAGATATATTTGGCGAAGGACCTCGCCGAAGGCGAGCACACCGTCGAAGCCGTCGAGGTCGAACTGCGCGAGTTCGTCCGGTGCGCTGACGGCGCGATGATGGGTGTCGTGGAACAGCAACGTGAAGGGCGCGCCGTGAGCCCGTCTCGATCCGATGTCTGCGATCAGATCAGGCGAATTCCATTCGTGGACGATGACGAGATCGGCGCCGTGCAATGCCTCATCGAGATCAAGGGAGGCGTCGTAGCGGCGGATGCCGATGCCGGGAAACAGCGTTGGAATATCCTCCATCGTCTGACTGCCACCCTCGCGGATCGCATTCAATCGGCTCCAGCCGTCGATCGGCTCGAACACGACGACCTCATGACCGAGCGCGTGAAGTTCGCGGGCATAACCGCGCAGGAAATGGGCATTGCCGTTGTTCCAGCAGGAGGTGAACGCGTGATAGAATAGAACGCATTTCATGCGCGTACCTCCATGGGGGCAGGCGCGTGATGGACGGCAAGCAGCTCCTCGTAGAGGCTGAGATAGGCGCTCGTGGTTCGGGTCAGCGAGTAGGTCAGGGAATGCTCAAAGGCGGCACGTTGCAGCCTCACCCGCTCGCGATCGTCGGTGCACAGACCTGCGAGCGCTCGATGCAGCGCCTTGCTGTCGGTGGGATCGACGAAGAGCGCGGCCCCGCTCCACAATTCCCTGAAAGTCGGAATGTTGGACAGGACGAGAGCGCATCCCGCCGCCGCGGCTTCCAGAACGGAGAGGCCGAACGGCTCATAGAGCGCGGGGCTGGCGAAGATGCCGGCCTGCCGCAAATGCGCGCGCATGACTTCGTGAGGCAAATGCCCGAGCCAGGTGATGGAAGCCGAAGGGCACTCATCCGCCGGGCCCGCGACCTGAACGGGCCAGTCCAGCCCAGGCGCCGCGGCCGCCAGGACCTCGATGTTCTTGGCGCGGTCCCAGAGCCGGCCCGCCGCAAAGATCACGTCTTGCTTCCGTCCCGCAAAGCCCTGAGGGCCAATTCCATTCCAGATCACGATGCCGCGCGAGCGAGGCCGATAAATTTCCGCAATGTCATCGTGGAAGGACTGGCTGGGACAAACCCAGGCCTGTGCCGTGTCGAGTGCGGCCGTTACCCGTTCGGTGTAGCTGCGCCATTTCGGTTCGCGGAGCCAGCTCGTATCGTGGCAGGCGTGCCCCCAGGAGTTGACGCAGGAATGCGCGACGACCATCACAGGAGCGCGCCAGGCGAAGGCCGCCTCGCGAAAACTATTGAGGTGAACGACGTCAGGCACGATTCCGGCCTCGAGCTTCGCAAGGACGCGCCTGGCCTGGACCAGATCTTGGCCTTCCGGATCCTGCCATTCGAGTGCAAGGTCCGTTTCGATCAGGCGGACCCGCGAACCACGCAGCATCTCTAGCTGGCCGGCCTGCGCGCGCGGGCCCATCGTCACCAGGGTAACGTCGGCGCCCTTCGAAGCAAGGGACGAAGCTAGAGAAGACGAGTAGGTCCAGACGCCTCCGACAGTATCGGTCGTCATCAGGATTCTGAGCTGCGAGCTGCGGCTCATGATGCCACCTGCAGTTCGAGAGCCTCGAGCGGGACCGGGCGATCGTTCTGCACGTCGCTGAACTGGTCGAACATCGCGAGATAGTGCCGGTGTGCGCGCTCCCAGGCGAAATCGTCGGGCTCGCCCCACAGCTTTCGATAATCCGGCGACCCGGGATAGGGATACAGCGGGACCGGATCGTTGGCCCAGATGCCGGCATCCTGCATGGTGCGACGCCAGCGCTGCACGATGGGGTCATCGTCCTCGGGGACTTCGATCAAATTGGCCTGGACGAAAGGAACGTGACGGCGCGCTTCGACCAGCCGTTCGGCAAGCTGGTCGGTCGTCATCTTGCAGTTCTTGGCGAGCGCGGCGCGACCCTCGACGGTGAGGCTTTCGATGCCGGCTTCAATCGAGACGCAGCCGGCGCGGCCGAGCAGAGCCAGCATGTCCGGCTTCCAAAGGTCGATGCGGGTCTGCACCCCGAACTTCAGTCCGCGTGTGGTCAGCCCTTCCAGCAGCTCCGCGTTCGGAAGGAAAATCTCGTCGATGAAATAGACATATTCGATGCCTTGACGGCGCAGACCGTCGATCTCTTCGAGAACGATAAGGGGGGGCCGCTTGCGGTAGGCGTTGCGAAAGTTCTCCTTGGCGCAGAACGTGCACTTGTACGGACATCCCCTGGATGATTCGACCTCGGCGCCTGGCGCCTGCGGCTCGGCTTCGAAGCGGTGATGGTGATGGTGGTGTCGCCGGATCATCTCCTCCGGCCAGTCGAGCGGCGGCTGATCCTTGAACGCGACGGCCTGCGGGCCGCCATTGACGCGGAGCGATGCGCCATCGGCAAAGCACAAGCCCGGAAAGTCCCGTTCGCCATTGGCTAGACGCAGCAAGGACGCCTCGCACTCGCCCATCACGACGATGTCGGTGCCGAGCTTTCGAAGCGCCGCCCTTGGCACGGTCGAGCCATGGGGACCCACCGCGATGAGGATCGGAGCCAAGTCGCGCACCGCCATCGCAAGCTCCTGCGGAACGCGGAGCTCGGGAGGGGCGCAGCGCCAGAACAGATAGGTCGGCGCTGTCGTGATGACGATCTGGTCGGGGCCGAACGCGCGCAGCTCGGCTTCGATCTCGGTGAGAGAAAGGTCAAACATGTGGGCGTCGAGCAGCAGCGTCTTGTGCCCGGCCGCCTTCAGGTAGTGCTCGGAGATCCCGAGTTCGAGCGGAAGGTGAGGCGATCGGCAGCCGAAATAGATGCTGCCGCCAAAGTCCCAGTTTGGGTTGATGAGGGCAACACGCGTCATGCGAGCGCCTCGCGGTTGTCTTGTGACGATCCGAACCGGCCGGCCAGCCAGGTGTGAAGGGATCGGAGTCCGTCTGCGAATGAAATCTGAGGTGCCCAGCCGAGCGCGCTGGAGAGCGCGCGCGTGTCGGTCACGTACCAGGGCTGATCGCCGGGCCTCCAATCGGCAAAGCGATAGGCCACCTTGCGGCCGGTCAGATCGGTGATGCGGTCGATCAATTCCAGCAGACTGATCGCGTTGGCCGGACCACCGCCGAGATTGAATACGCGCCCACGGGCGAGCGCGATGCCATCGAGCACGGCGAGCCAGGCCGCGGCCGCGTCGGAGACGTGAAGCGCATCGCGGACCTGATGGCCGTCGCCATAGATCGTCAGCTCTTTGCTGCGGATAGCGCTGAGCAGGAAATGCGCGATCCAACCCTGATCCTCGGTGCCGAATTGACGGGGCCCGTAGATGCAGCTCATGCGCATTACCACGGTCTGGAGGCCGTAGACCCGCGCATAGTCGTGGACGTATTGATCCGCCGTTCCCTTGGAGCATCCATAGGGGCTGTAAAAGTCGAGCGGCGCATTTTCCGAGATGCCGGCCGCCAGCAGGCCGCTTTTCGGCGTGTAGCGGCGGCCGGTGAGCGCGATGTCGCCATCATCGATCAGGCGTCCGTAGACCTTGTTGGTCGAGGCGAACACGATCGGTGCGGCGTTGTTGTGGAGGCGCACGGCTTCGAGCACGTTCAATGTGCCACGCGCATTGATCTCGAAATCGGCGGCCGGATCGCTCACGCTGTCGGTGACGGCGACCTGGGCGGCCAAGTGCAGCACGGCGCGGGCTTCGCGTACGGCGTCGATCACCGGGATCGGCTCGCGAATGTCGGCCACGGTGATTGTGACCCGGTCGCCATGCCGGGACTTCAGCCACTGCGCATTCTCCCGCACGCCGGTGCGGGCGAGGTTATCCAGGATCAGCACCGGCTCGCCGCGCTCCGCGAGGCGGTCGGCGAGGTTGCAGCCGATAAACCCGCAGCCGCCGGTGATCAGGACGGGTCTGTTGTCTCGTTCACTCATCACGCGACCAATCCTCGTTGCTGCAGCTCCTTGGTGGCTCGCTCCGCCTGATCGTCGGCGATCTGGTCGGCGAGATATTCCGCCAGCTCTTCGAGCCCGTCCCTGAATGCGACGCGAGGCTCGAAGCCGAGCACGTCGCGGGATTTTCCCATATCGGCGAAGCAGTGCCGGATGTCCCCGGCGCGATATTTCCGCGTCAGCTCGGGCGCAATGTCGCGGCGCCCCATGACTTCGGCCAGATCCTCCGCGACCGACAAAATGGTGCGACTCTGACCAGAGCCGACGTTGAAGACGTCCTGCGCATGCTCCGCCTCCAGCGCCATCCGGCAGGCGCGGGCGACGTCATGGACATGGACGAAGTCGCGGCGCTGCCGGCCATCCTCGAACACGAGGGGAGGACGGCCGTTGAGCAGCCGGGCGGCGAAGATGGCCAGTACGCCGGTATACGGATTGGACAGGGCCTGACGTGGCCCGAACGCATTGAAGAAGCGTAGCGCCACCGTCGGAATGCCATACGCCTTGCCTGTGATCAGGCACATGCGCTCCTGCGCATATTTGTTGAGCGCATAGATCGAGCTCAGCGAAGGCTGCTTTGTCTCCGGCGTAGGGACGGGATCGAGCGGGTTGCCAGCGGCATCGCGCAGCTCCCAATCGCCGCGGCGAAGCTGCTCGACCGCCCGCTCCTCGCAGGCGACCACGCTCTGATCGGCGCTCCGGTAAAGGCCCTCGCCGTAAATACTCATGGACGAGGCCACCACGAGCCGCGCGACCGGGCGCTTGGATAGTGCTTGCAACAGCACGGCGGTACCGAGCTCGTTGGTTCTGACGTAGGGTTCGATGTCATACATGCTCTGGCCGACGCCGACCGCTGATGCGAGATGCAGGACCATGTCGGTGCCGCGCAACGCATGATCGACCGCGAGAGCGTCGGTGACGTCACCGACGACGAGCTCCGCGTCTTTGGCAAGATAGGCGGGACGCTGGCGGTTGCCTCCGTGGACCTGCGGCGAGAGATTGTCGAGCAGGCGGACTTCGTAGCCGGCCGCGAGCAGCGCGTCCGCTGCATGCGATCCGATGAATCCCGCACCTCCAGTGATCAATACTCGCGTCATTCACCGCTCCGTGCCGCCGTAAGATCGATCCTGCGGGATCAATCCGTGATGAGAATGAAAGCGCGCTGCTGTTCTGGTCGAGCGACCGGCGCGCCAGTCACATTTGGAAGTAGAAGCGGTGCAAGGAATGTTCGTTCCTGCGAAACCTACAAACGAAAATTTCTCTAACCTGGATCAATAACCCAGGTGAATCTGCGCGGTGCAGCAGGCTAAAAATACACGCCGTGACCCGGTGCCTGCAGCTCGAGATGGCTCGCGACCGTCGCGCCGATGTCCGCAAATCCGGCGCGCTTGCCGATCGGAGAAGTTAACCGCGCGCTCCACGCCAAAACCGGCACTTGTTCCCGCGTGTGATCGGTACCGCTCCAGGTCGGATCGCAACCATGATCAGCCGTGATGATCAGGAGATCATCCTCGCGCAGGCGGTTCAAAAGATCCGGAACTCGCGCATCGAAGGCTTCGAGCGCCGCTGCATAGCCTGCCACATCTCGGCGATGGCCGTACAGCGTGTCGAAATCGATGAAATTGGCGAACAACATCCCGCCCTCCGCGAGAGAGGCCAGCCCATCATACGTGGCATCGAACAGCGCTTGGTTGCCATCGCCGCGCAGGTTCCTCCCGGTGCCGCGATGGGCGAAGATGTCGTCGATCTTGCCGATCGTTACGATGTCACGGCCTGCGCTCTCGGCAAGATCGAGGATCGTTCGCTCCGGCGGGGGGACGGAGAAGTCCTTCCTGTGCGCTGTTCGCTTGAAGTCACCTACCGACGTGCCGATGAAGGGGCGTGCGATGACGCGCCCGATGTTGAGGGGGTCGACCAGTCGGCGTGCAACACGGCAGACCTCATAGAGGCGTTCGAGACCGAACGTCTCCTCGTGCGCTGCGATCTGAAACACGCTGTCGGCCGATGTATAGCAGATCGGTTCGCCCGTTCTGATGTGACGCTCGCCGAATTCGGCGATGATCTCCGTGCCGGAGGCGTGACAGTTCCCGAGGATGCCGGGCACTCGAGCCTGTTCGCACAGGCTCTCCGTCAGGTCGCGCGCGAAGCATGGCTTGGTTCTTGGAAAATAGCCCCAGTCGAATGGCACCGGCACGCCGGCGATCTCCCAATGGCCCGAGGGCGTGTCCTTGCCTTTGGAGATCTCGCTCGCGCAGCCAAATCGCGCATGCTCAGTTGGGCCATCGAGCCCCGGCGGCACGCGCCCGGTGGCGAGACGGCAAGCCTGGCCAAGGCCGAGCGCAACCAGATTGGGAAGCTGAAGCGGCCCCTCCCGGTGCGGTCCGTCGGCATTGCCGGCCATGCACATCTCGGCAATGTGGCCGACGGTATCGGCACCCTCGTCGCCGTAATTGATGGCATCGGGCGCGGCGCCGATCCCGACGGAGTCCATCACCAGGATCACGGCACGCATGTCGGCTCCGAGATGGCCGGGCGCGAAGACGCTGCGGACGGCGCGAGCCCGGTTTTCGCGCAATAGCGTTCGACCATCTGCGCGCAGAACTCGGCGAACTCGTTCACGTCGAGCGGCGGGCTGGTGTGATGAGGCTCGATACCCCGATGTTCCGGGGTGAAGCAGAAGGTCACCGTGACCTGAAACTCGGCCAGCGCGTCCATCTGCCGATCGAACCAGTCGAGCGCATTGGGACGGAAGCTGTCGGCCCAGGACAGGCCAGTCCTGAGATGCTGCACGCCCAGCCGGCGCATCCAGCGCACGGCGTCGTCGAGGCGGTGGTCCTCGAAGTGAAACCACTGGCACAGGCCCATCGCAGGTGCATATTGGGCGAACAGGTCCGCCGAGGCTTTCGGCGTTCCGTCCTCGCGTAGCAGGCCCATGTGAAAATGCCTGTAGTAGGATGAACCTTCAGCTTCCTTGTGCCGGGTCGTGGCCTCCCAACTCGAAGGCAGATCGTAGAGGCTGTACCAGTGAATGCGCGGAGCGCGGCCGATCAACAACTCCGCCGTTCGGGTCAGGCCCCAAGCCTGCACCTCCTCGGCGCCGAAAGACGAGACTCCCACCTCCGTGACCCAAACAGGCAGCGGGGTGACGGCCTTGATCTCGTCGATCTTGGCCGGCCATTCCGCGATCTGCCACAGGTTCCAGTCCAGCGGAAAGCCGTGCACGGCCACGACATCGACATGATCGAGTACGCCGCGCGCCTGCATGTTGCGCAGGAAGGACGGATCGATCGGCGATATGCCGCCAAGCACACGTGGGAGTGTGGGATGCGCGCTGCGGATCGCCTTTCCGGCAGCGAGCGACAGGCTCGCGAACATGGTCCAATCCGGATCGATCAGGATGTCCCAGTGCGACTTGTTGTTGGGCTCGTTCCAGATCTTGGCGGCTTCGATCATCGGCCAGTCTCCCGCGACGGATAAACCGGACCTTCCGCCTGCGGCCTTGTCACCCGTTTGCAGAGATAGACTTCCTCTTCCGGATGCGCCGCGATCGCAAAGCCGGCGCTGCGCAGCATGGCTTCGGCGCAGGCGCGGTTCGGCACCCACCAATTGGTGGGGTCGTCGGCATATTTGTTCTCGATGAAGTGCAGCTTTGGATAGCCCGGGGAATCGAACTGATCGGTGGTCCAGAAGTCATAGTTCTTGTCGAGGGAATCCACGCGGCTGTCGCCGCGCTGCATCGACTGGAACAGCAGGAGATCGTCAGCCACGTGCTCGTGGATCAGGTCGAGTGCCAGCAGAGGGTGCCGCAGGTGGTAGAGCACGCCCATGAAGATCACGAGATCGAATTTTTCGCGCAGCTGGCCGACATCATAGGCTGACATCTTGCGGAATTCGATCCTGAGCCCGTTCACCTCGGCCGCGAAGCGGGCTTGCGCGAGATATTCGTCGTCGGTGTCCAGGCCGAGGACGCGCTCGGCGCCGCGCCGCTTCATCTCCATGGCGTAGAAACCGGCATTGCAGCCGATATCGAGCACGGTCTTGCCTTCGAGGCGGTCCGGAATGATCCCGGAAAAGCGGCGCCATTTCACGTTGGGATAGTCGCCGAGAAAGTGTGAAGGCGCTGTCGGCACGCCGTTCAGGTCCAGATTGTGAAACCATGGCCCGAGCGCATCGACGCGCTGGCGGATTTCCTCGCGGGAGAGGGCGCCTCTGCTCATGCGGTCACTCCATTGTTCATTGCGGAGGCAGGGCGGATTGCCTCCGGCGAACCGCCGGCCAGCAGTCGAGAGCGTCCGTTCCCGGCGGAGCTTTCCGCGAGCAACGCCATTGCCGTCCGGTAGCCATCGATGGTGCCGACGTCGACATAGGATTCGCCGGCCTTGACGCCGAGACCCTGGCCGCCGCCCGCGATGTAGGCATTGACGAGCGTCCCGAAATATTCATCGCGGCGGTCGCGCTTCGTCCACAACGACTGAAGCTCGCGAAATCCGTGGCCGGACATCTTGAAGGCGCCCCATATCCATTTCGACACCGCATCCGGCTGCTTGACCTGGATCTCCGTGACGCGATCGCCGTCGAGCACGACGGCATCGAAGAACTCGGGATGTTCGACCGGAAACAGCAGAAACGACAGGTCGGCGGCCGGCAACGTCTGCAAGGCCGCCTTTGGGAACCATACGGTATCCGGAAGTCCGACCAGGACGTCTTCGTCGTGGCCAACGACCGTGCCCGCCCTGAACACGGCATCGCACAGCCCCGACGCATCGGGCTGCACGACATAGGCGAGCTGGGCGCTGCCATAATGATCGCCGAAATATTCGAGGATGTCCGATTTGCCGGGGGAGATCACGAAGCAGATCTTGTCGGCGCCCCCAAGGATCAGCCGCTCCAGCAGATATTCGGAGACGGCGCACGGACGGTCGATGCCGTCGTCCCGTTGGCTTCCGACCGGAAGCAACTCCTTGGAGAAGGCGAGCGGCTGGATGCGGCTGCCGCGGCCCGCGGCCGGAACGATGCCCCACATGATCAGGCCTCCTCGGGTTGCTGTCGGCGCGCGCCGAGCGATGCCGTCTGCTCGAGCAGCCAAATCAGTTCGGCTGCGCGCTTGTCGGATGTGTGCTGATCCATGGTCCGTTCATAGGCGCGACCGGCAATGTGCTGAAGCTCGGCGTCGGCCATCGTCAACGCAGCAAGCGTGTCCTTCGCATCGCATGCGATCAGGATCTCCTGCCCAGGTACAAAGAATTCATCGAGTCCCGGCCAGTCGTCGCTGAGCAGCGGGGCCTTGCAGGCAGCGGCTTCGAACAGGCGGCCGGAGGGGCACCAGCCCATCTCGGCCATGGCGCGGCGCGTGACGTTGAGTGTCAGCCGGGATGACGCAAAGAACGCCGCGTGCTCCGACGGCGGCAAGTGCTGCACGAAGTAGATGTTTGGCGACCAGGGAAAATCTTCCGGATATTGTGCACCTCCAATCAGGAAGCGCAGATCCTGCCTGTTACGTGCGGGTTCGACGAACAGAGCCTCGAGTGCGCGCTGGCGATCCTGCGAATATGTGCCGAGATAGGACAGATCCGCACGGTAATGCGGCTGCGACGGCACCGGCCGATGGATGTCCGTATCGACGTGTCCGTAGAGCGGGCGGACGTTGCAGGCGCCGAGCCTGTCGCGAAATTCGTTGCAGATGCGGGAGCCGCCGGTGAAGCTCAGGACCAGGGCGAAATCCCGCAGGCCGCGCGGCCCGATATAGGGAACGGCCTCGCCGGCCATCAGCTTCGTCAGCGTGACCGGCGTGTCGAGGTCATAGAACACGGGCACCGCACGACCCTCGGACAGGACAAGCTCTGTCGCGGCGATCGCGTCGGGACAATAGGACGTTATGATCGCGACATCTGCATCACGGATTTCGCTCCGCGCCAAAGGCAGCACATCGTCCCAGTTCGAGAACAGTCGCAATTGCCCGCCGGGCAGTTCGTGCAAATCCCGCGCGCCCGCGTAGTAGGGCACGTCGCGCTCGAAAAAGACGACGCTGTGGCCGGCTCGCGCGAGATGCTTGCAAAGCCCTCGCCACAGGGTGGCGTGACCGTTGCCCCAGGACGAGGAAATTGTCAGGCCGAAAATGACGATCTTCACGCTGGCACCCGCTGATTGATCCCGGTGATCTTGAGTCCGCGATTGTCCACGCTGAGGGTGCTGACGCTGCCGGGGTCGATCTCGATCGAGAGGAAGTCGTCGAGCTCTTTCCGGGAATAGTGCAGCAGCGCCGCGCGGATCGGTTCGGCATGGCTGACGGCGACGACGACGGTGCCGCTACCATGATCGTTGCGCAGCTGCTCCAGATGGGCGACGACGCGCTTCTGAAGCGACCGCATGCTTTCGCCCCCCGGCGGGCGGTTCGTTCCGCGTTGTTCGTTCCAGCGCGACCAGCGGGGATCCCGGGCGAGCGCCTCGAACGACAGTCCGGTCCATTCGCCGTAGTCGAGCTCGTCGAGTGCCGGCACGATCTCGACCGGCAAGCCGAAGCGCGCCGCCAGGATGCAGGCCGACTGCATGCAGCGCCGCTGCGGGCTCGACTGAACCATGCTCGGCGGGGGCGTGAAAGTATCGGCGCATCGCGCGATTTCCTCGCAGCCGAGATCATCGAGCTCTACGCCCTTCATCCGGCCACAGAGCGTGCGGCCGAGCAGGGCATGATGCCCGTGGCGGATCAGATGAATGATCTTCGCCATCAGGTATACGCCTTGTCGTCGATGAAGGCGCGCGTTCGCCGTCCGGCCTCTTCGTCCGTGAACTGCTGAGGCGGCGACTTCATGAAATAGCTCGAGGGGCCCGTCAGCGCGCCGGCCTGCCCGCGGTCCATGGCGAGCTTGGCGCAGCGGACCGCGTCGATCACGACACCCGCCGAGTTCGGGGAGTCCCAGACTTCGAGCTTGACTTCCGCGCTCAAGGGAACACCGCCGAACGTGGTGCCCTCCAGGCGGATAAAGGCCAGCTTGCGGTCGGTCAGCCACGGCACATGGTCGCTCGGGCCGACATGGATATTATCGGCATCCATGGGCACGTCGAACTGGCTGGTTACGGCTTGGGTTTTGGAGATCTTCTTTGATGTCAGCCGCTCGCGCTCGAGCATGTTCTTGAAATCGGTGTTGCCGCCGATGTTGAGCTGGTAGGTTCTGTCCAGCCGTACGCCGCGTTCACGGAAGAGATTGGCGAGCACACGGTGCAGAATGGTGGCGCCGACCTGGCTCTTGATGTCGTCGCCGACGATCGGCAGGCCTGCATCCTCGAAACGCCGCCGCCAGTCGGGATTCGAGGCAATGAAGACGGGGATGCAATTGACGTAGCCGCAGCCGGCCTCGATCGCGCGCGCGGCGTAAAATTCGCTCGCACGCTGCGAGCCGACGGGAAGATAGGACACAAGCACGTCCGTGCGCGAGGTCGCGAGCACTTCGGAGACGTCGGCTTCCGGGACATCCGCAATCGGGACGTCGTCCTTTAGATAATGGCCGACACCGTCCATGACGGGGCCGCGTTGGACCATGACGCCGGTGGGGGCGACGTCGGAGAAGCGGTGCGTGTTGTTCGGCGCTGCGAAGATCGCCTCGGCCACGTCGCGTCCGACCTTGCCGGCATGGACGTCGAAGGCCGACGCGACCTGAATGTCGCTGATGTGGTAGCCGCCGAGATCGGCGTTCATCAGCCCAGGCACCGGTTCATTCGATTTGGCGTCCCGGTAATAGGAGAGCCCTTGAACGAAGGAGCTCGCACAATTGCCGACACCGACGATGCCGACGCGCACGCGCCGCCTGTCCTGAAGACGAGAATGCATGGCTAGAGGCCCTCCGGAAGACGTGCAGCGTTAAGGCATGCAGTGTTGAAGAGATGCAGTGTTGACGTAAGTACGTCGGCGAACGTGGGGAACGTATGTTCGTTCCTGAACTCACTGCACTATGTCCGCCTCACGTCGGATTCCGGCCGAAAAAATCTCGCGCGCTTAACCTGGGATAGAATCCCGGGCGGGTTGGTGGGAACGAAAAGCTTCCATGATGAAGATGAAGAAGATGATGTTTTGAGAGAGTCCGGCCTACGAAAGAACAAATGCTCGCGCCCGGCGTTCACGGCGAAACAGTCCGACGCGAGGGCCGATCCGTCGCTCGCTCCTTGTCAGCAATCGAGGTGTCACATGTCATCCAAATCACAAACCAGCGAAGCCCAGCAGACCACCAGCCATGATGTGATCCGGAAATGGGCGGAGGAGCGCGGCGGAAAGCCTGCAACGGTCAAGGCCACGGAGGAGGACGGACACGCCGGTATCCTGCGCATCGATTTCGATCCGCCCGACGAAGGTCTCGATCGGATCAGCTGGGACGAATTCTTCGCCAAGTTCGACGAGGCCGGCATTGCCTTCCTCCATCAGGACCAGACCAAGGATGGGAAGCCGAGCCGCTTTCACAAATTCGTACGGCGCTAGTTGGATCGCCACGTGTCGGGCAGCTGGACCGAGGCGATGCGGGCAGGCGACTTCGAACGCGCCTGGGCAATCAATGACCGCGATCTGGCAATGCTTGCGTATCCACCCAAGCACACCGGGCCGCGTCACCTGCAGCGGATCTGGCGTGGTGAGGAACTGAGGGGCAAGGATGTGCTGGTCCGCTGCTACCACGGGCTCGGCGACACTATCCAGTTCCTGCGCTTCATGCGGCCGCTTCGTGACGTCGCGCGCCGCGTCACGGTCTGGTGCCAGGGCGAGCTTCTGCCGCTGGTCGAGCGAGCGGCTGGCGTCGATCGGGCCTTCGCGCTCCATGATGGTGCACCTGAGGTCGACTTCGAGGTCGATATCGAGATTATGGAGGTGCCGCATGCCATAAGGGCGAGGCGAGAGCAGGTCGAGATGCGCGCACCTTACCTGTCGTTGCCGACCAAGGTCGAACCAGCGCTCCCGCAAGACCGAGGTCTCGAACTCAGGGGCCTTGCCGTGGGCCTGGTTTGGGAAGTCGGCAATTGGGACAAGCGGAGGACCGTTCCGCCGTCCCTGTTGGGACATCTTGCCGTTCCCGGCGTGACGCTCTGCTCACTGCAACGCGGGGCCCGAACGTGCGAACTGGCCGAGATCGGCGCGAGGGACGTCAGCACGCCTGACGTTACGGTTCTCGGTCATCTCCTCCAGCGGCTCGATCTCGTCATTTGCGTCGACACTATGGTGGCCCATCTCGCGGGAGCACTCGGCTGTGAGGCGTGGGTCTTATTGCATGCGGATTGCGACTGGCGCTGGCCGGCATCCGAGGCCCATTCCCTTTGGTATCCGAGCCTGCGGCTGTTTCATCAGAGGACACCAGGCAACTGGGATAGCGTCCTTGAAGAGGTGCGGGAGGCCCTGATTGCACGCTCCGCAAGTTTCCAAGGTGTCGTCCGAAAGGAGCTCAAGCGAGCGCAAGGTCCGCCGTAAGTGGCCTGAGACGCGAGGACGACGCATCGTCGCGGCTGGACGAAATGCTCAGGTAAGTCGGATCGAATCTTGCGAGCCGCACGAGTCCCTGCCAGTCCGTGATCGTTACCGTCTTGCCCTGCCATTGCAGGAGATTGCATCGTCGCAGTTCCTGAATCGTGCGGTTGGCGTGGACCGGGGAGATGCTGCATGCTGCCGCAAGGTCCGATTGGGTGAAGGGTGACGGCAGTCTGAAATCTCTCGCCAAGCCGACGCTTTGCAGCCGGGTGGTGATCTCGCACAGCAGATGCGCCACGCGCGTCAATGCATCACGGCTACCCAGGTTCACTGTCCAGTTGCGCTGAATGGCGTGGGTGGTGAGCAGCATCAGCAGCAATGCGCGAGACATCGCGGGCGAACGCGCGGACAAATCGTGAAAGAAGCGGTGTGGCACGAGAGCGACGATGGCAGGGCCGAGCGCGATCAGGTTGCCGTCAACGCGAGGACGATAAAGCGTGTGTAGATCGGCGATGTCACCGGGAACATGGATTGACGTGATCTGCCCGTCCGCACTCTCTGCATCCTGCCACGACAGATATCCCTGAAGGAGCAGGCAGCACTGGGTGGCATCATCGCCATGCCGCAAAACGGCCTGACGCGAACCGAGATGCGCGATTGTGCTTGCCATGTCCGCGAGCAGGTGGAGATCGTCGGCCGTTACGGGAGTGAGGCTCGCCAACCGGTCGGCGAGCTTGGAGAACGCAAATCCTGCCTGCATTGGTCGCCTAATAACTCAGAACCCGTCCCCAATTTGATCGATGAGAACGACAGAGCGCATTAAACTTTGATAGTTTTACTCCATGCAGGTCATTGTTTGTCTGCCCAGCATGCGCCCAGAAGTGCGAGGGCGATCGATCAAACGGTTCCGGAATAGTAGACGGCGCATGCGATCGTCCTCAAGGATCGGACGATTCGGGAACCGGAAGCGCGAGTCGCGCTCAGGCGAAGCATCTGTGTTTCTCGCGGCGGGATCCGCGGAGATCGCGCTAGTCATGCTCATACTGTTCCGAGAGAAACTGATTGATCGCGTCGAAGGCCTGCAACCGGTTCTTCTCCAGCAGGACCATGTGCGTGCCTTCGCCGATCTCGACCCGTCGCCGATATCGCGCGGGTTTGTGCGCACTGAAATTGGCGTGCGTGACGCGTGCCCGTGCTCCAGGTCCACGCCGAGGGCACTAGGACGTGCGTATCAGCTGGTCACATGCTCCGCTGTGCGAGATAGACAAGAGGTGCGATTCCGACCGTCCAGGGCCGGTTTGACCCGCTACGGCTCTCGCCGCGACGGCGACGCATCATTTCCTGATCGTCCCCCTATGGAGGCTCGTTCTGAAACTTGACGCTTGCGCAATCAATTGCGTTGTCAGCGTTGCCGCCATCGCGCAGGCGCCAGGCCGAATTCCCGGCTGAATGCTTCTCCGGATCCGTAACCCACTTCCTCTGCGATTTGGTCGATCGGCTTGCGTGTTTCTCGTAGGCTCACCTTGGCTGCCTGAAGCCGCCAGATGGTCAGATACCGGATTGGTGGCACCCCGATCAGGGTTGTGAAGCGGTCGACGAAGGCGCTCCGCGACATCGAGACTTCTCTCGCAAGGGACTTCCGCGGACCACGGCAGCCCGACGTTATGATGAATGGAGGCGAGCGCGCGTCCGATTTTCGGATCGGCAATCCCCTTCAGCCATCCTCCATCTTGATCGGTGTATGTCACGGAATATTGCCGCATCGCCTCTACGAACAGCAGTTCGGAAAGCCGAGACATCAGGTTTGACGAGGCGAACCTGCCGGCCGTCAGTTCGCCGGCTGCATATCGCACTGAAGCCTCGATCCAGTCGCGTGCGACCCCCTCGCGAATGTCGAGCTTCAGCACTCTTGGCAGGGCCGCGATCAACGGATTATAGGTTTCCTCGCTGCCGAGAAAACCGCACACGATTTGCGCCGGCTCACCGCCTCCGCCGTGCATAATTTTTGCCAGCCCCCCATCCGGTGACGGCTGAATGAGATGACGCGCGTTTGTCGGTACCAGACCCGCGTCGCTGGCGAGTGTATGAACATCGTTTTGGGCAGCAGTACGATCTCGCCGGCCCGCACCTCGACTGTAGGTTCGCTGTCGACGCTGAGCAGAAATTTTCCGGCGATGACGAAGTGGTAAGCGATCAGCAGCGAGGGCTTGACCGCGAAGGTCACGCAGTCCTCAGCGACGATCTGCGTATGGACGCTCCACGGCGCGGTGAACCGCGCATCCAGAAAAATGCCGCCGGTCAGGCGAACCGATCGAAGCACTTCCGATAGCGGATCGATCATTAGGCTAATCTCAGATTTGGACGATCGGTCAACTGATCCGGCTGGGCGATCATTCACCGTGGCGGTCCCCGCGCTTATACGGGGCTCATGAATGAACTGCCAAGCAACCGATTCCTCCACGTTTCCTTGAGACGCTGTCCAGACGGTCAGGCGGACGCGGAACCGGTTGCGGAAGAATGGAAAAGCGGGACGCCACGACGGGGTTCTGGATGGCAACCAAGCAGACGGATATCCCGATCATGAGCATCGCGCAGGCTACCGCAACCGTCACGCCGTATATCGATTTCTGGAACGCTGTACTGGCTCCGAAATTCAATGCGTGGCGGCACATCCTCGCCGGCGGCCTTCACCTGCATAGCGCTAAAGTCTTCCCGTCGCTGCCGATCAGAGCCGGCGACAGGGCCCTGGATGTGGGATGTGGCTGGGGCGACACCGCAATTGAACTTGCGCGGCGCGTCGGACCGACCGGATCCGTCCTCGGCCTCGATTGCTGCAATGCCTTCCTCGACGTCGGCCGCGCAGATGCGAAGGAGGCAGGGGTGACCAATCTCAGCTTTCTCGAAGCGGATGTTCAGACCCATCCGTTCGAGCCGGTACATGATTTTTGCTTCTCTCGCTTTGGAACCCAGTTCTTCGAAAACCCAACGGCTGGCTTGAGCAACTTGCGATTTGCGCTCAAGCCGGGTGGACTGATGACGATGGTCGTCTGGCGCGAACGGGCGGACAATCCGTGGCTTACACTGTCGAAGGAGGTTCTGCTTCGCTAGCTGCCCCCCGTCAGGGAAGACGCTGCAACCTGCGGGCCCGGACCGTTTTCTATGACCGATCCCGAGGCCGTGACTCGGCAATTGATGATTGCCGGCTACGGCGGCATCAGGTTCGAACGGATCGATGCCGAAGTCTTGGTCGGGCGAGATCTTGACGAAGCGGTCGCGTTTCAGCTCGCGATCGGTCCCGCAGGGGAGGTTTATCGCGAAGCCGGTCCGAAGGCTGCTCGTTTGTTTGATACGCTGGTGGCGGCCTTGAAGGACGAGTTGAAACAATTCGTCCGCCCTGAAGGCGTGATGATGAATTCAAGCTCTTGGATGGTCACCGTGCAGAATCCGGGATCACCGCCGCGGCCCCGGGGTGACGTACCCGCGCCAGTCGCTGCTCGAAATCTCTTCATTGTAAGCACCGCCGCAGCCGCCGCCGCTATCGGACGAATCGATGCAAAAAAAATGAACTCTCTGGGAGAAGATTGATGGCAGGTCTAGTTGCGGTCCTCTACGGCACTGCCGCTTACGGTGTCACGCTCGTCGCCTTGCTCTATCTCACTGGCTTCACCGGGAACCTGCTCCTCCAAAGTCTATCGATTCCGGGGCCATTGGTCCGGTTCTGGCAAGCATTGTTATCGATGTGCTGCTAATCGGAGTGTTCGCGATCCAGCACAGCGTGATGGCGCGTCAGGGCTTCAAGCGCTGGTGGACGCGAATCGTGCCGGCTTCGGTCGAGCGCAGCACCTACGTGCTGTTCGCCAGCTTTGCACTGCTGTTGCTGTACTGGCAGTGGCAGCCGATCCCCACGCCGGTCTGGACCGTGAACCACCCGGTCGCGGCGGGGGCGATCGACGCCGTCTTCTGGCTGGGTTGGGTCGTGCTGGTGGTCAGCACGTTTCTTCTCAATCATTTCGAGTTGTTCGGCCTCAGCCAGGTGTTCATGCACCTGTTCGGTAAACAACCGCCCGAAGCCAAATTCCGCACGCCGTTGCTCTACCGGTATGTCCGCCATCCGATCTATCTCGGCATCCTGCTCGCAGTCTGGGCCACGCCTGCGATGACGGTCGGTCATCTGGTCTATTCGCTTGGCATCACAGCCTACATCCTGATCGGCATTCAGTTGGAAGAGCACGATCTGATCCAGCAGTTCGGCAACCGGTATCGCCGCTACCGCCGTCACGCGGCCATGCTCGTCCCGCTTTCATGCCGAAGCTTCGCCGCGTCCCAGGACGCCGACATCTGACCCGAGACGCTCGTCAAGACAGGCCAATCAGTCCGCAAGCAGGGGTGGATTCAAGCGGCGCGGCGTCCGGTCGCAGCCGTATCGACACGGCCAGGGCGGCGTGCGCATCGCGTTCTGATCAACTCATTTCAACCTGCGGCGTCCGGCCAAGAGGATCACCGACCGCATGACCATCCTCCATTTGAAGGATGGCCGATATTCCCTGCGGCTCCGGTGGGACACGATCAAAATGATTTGAGCGCGATACCGGCTCGCTATCAGCGGAAAAGCTTAAAGTTGTCTCACAGCTATCCTCACACCGGGGGCGCGTCTTCGAATGAACAGGGTTTCACATCCGCGGTCGGTTTCGGAATCGTCGAAAGACAATTCAGATGATCAGCAGCAACTGAGCGACCTGATCAGCGTCATCTACGATGCCGCCATCGATCCCTCTCGTTGGGAAGACGCCATCGTCAGCATCGTGCAATTCGTTGGCGGCGCAGCAGGCGGGCTGTTCTGCAAGGACGTCGGTGTCCAGCACGCCACGGTGCCCCATCGCTTTGGATTTGACGTGCCGTTGCGGGTCGAACTCTTTCGGCAGATTTA
Source organism: Bradyrhizobium sp. 17 (assembly GCF_023073515.1). NCBI lineage: Bacteria > Pseudomonadati > Pseudomonadota > Alphaproteobacteria > Hyphomicrobiales > Nitrobacteraceae > Bradyrhizobium > Bradyrhizobium sp. 17. The sequence goes on from NZ_JADPJQ010000067.1 coordinate 120,505, forward strand.
TTCCTCCGCGGAGGGGCACTTTCTCGGTGACCTCGAGCAGCCGATCGCGACGACCGATTTGATGTCTTTCGCAGCACTCACCCAGAGTGAACTATACCGGCAGTGGGCCGAGCCCCAGGGGCTTGTCGATTTTGTCAGCGCGGTTGTCGACAGGACCACGGTCAGCACAGCTATTTTCGGGGTCTTCCGCCACCGGCGAAATGGGCTCGTCGACGAGCACGCGCGCCGGCAAATGAGGCTGATCGCGCCGCATATCAGGCGTGCCGTCGTGATCGGCAAGATGTTCGAGTTCAAGGCCGCTGAACTCGCGACGTTCGTTGACACGCTGGACGGGCTCGGTGCTGGCATGTATCTCGTCGATCCCGGTGGACGTCTCATTCACGCCAATACGGCCGGCAATGCCATTCTCGACGCTCGTGATATTCTGAGTTCCGTGGGCGGGCGGCTGGTCGCCAGCGATCCTCAGGTCGACCGCACCCTGCGAGATGTCTTCGCCACCGCGGGGCAGGGCGATGCCGCACTTGGTATAAGGGGCATCGCGTTGCCGCTGACCGGCAGGGAGGGCGACCGCTATGTGGCCCATGCATTGCCCCTCACGTCAGGCGCGCGTCGGCGTGCTGGTATTGTTTACACCGCCACGGCGGCCTTGTTCGTTCGCAAGGCGTCGCTGGCGGTTGCTTCTATTCCCGGAGCCATCGGCAGCGCGTTCAAGCTGACGCCGACCGAACTCCGCGTGTTGCTGGCCATCGTCGAGGTCGGTGGCGTTCCTGAGGTCGCTATGGCGTTCGGGGTCGCCGATAGCACGGTTAGGACGCATGTCAGCCGGTTGTTTGAAAAAACAGGCACCGCGCGCCAGGCGGATCTCGTCAAGCTGGTTGCAGGCTATACGACGCCCCTGGCGGGATAGGAGAGAGGGCGCTCATTGCAGCACCCAGAAGCAGCAAATATTTGCGCGCTCCTCCCACATTCGCAGGACGACACCCAAGCAGTGGTTGTTCAGGATGGCATGCGTCCGGCCAGCATGCAGTGGGTAGGTGATCAGGCGTCCCTGCCTCGCCGCATCTGGACAGGACTTGGGAGCGCAGCATGTCCATTGAAGTCGAGGGCACGGTTTCTGCGGCGGGGCACGGACGTCAAGCAGGGGCGGCGGCGCGCAGAATAGTGATTTGTGCCCTGGCGGCGACAGGAATCCTTGCGACCAACATCTTCTTGCCTTCGCTGCCGGTCATCGCGGACGATTTGCATGTATCCAGCGCGGCGGTCACGTCGGCCTTCACGATCTTTCTGGCGATTTTCGCCATAGGGCAATTGATTGCCGGCCCGCTGTCGGACCGGTTCGGGCGACGCATGCCGATTCTGATAGGGCTCGGAATTTTCATCGCCGGTACGATCTGGTGCGCTTTCGCGCGCGATCTATCGAGCCTGCTGATCGGCCGATCAATGCAGGCTTGCGGCGCATGTGCGGCTTCGGTGCTTTCACGTGCGATCGCCCGGGATCTGTTCGATGGCCAGGCACTTGCAAAGGTCATGGCCTCGATCACCATGGCAACCGCGGCCGCCCCAGGCTTTTCACCGCTGCTGGGGAGTGCGCTCGATCTATTCTTTGGCTGGCGCTCGGAATTTGCCTTTGTCGCGGCCTTCGCGCTCTGCACGGCTTTGGCCTATGCGACCTTCGTCGGCGAAACCAATGACGGCGCGCGTCGTTCTCTGAATCCGCTCAAAATTGCCGGCTTCTATCTGGAGCTTGTTCGGGATCGCCGGTTCGTTGCGCCTGCTAGAACCGCTGGACTGGTGATGGCCGGTCTTTTCGCGATTTTCTCCAGCGCGCCGCGGGTGCTGCTCGAATCGTTTGGATTCTTGCCAATCAAACTTGGTGAGCTATTTGCGGGCGTGGTCTTCCTGGTGTTTGCGGCCGGCATGCTGGCGCCTAGGCTATCGGCGCGGGTTGGTTCCTGCCGTGCGACGTCGGTCGGCTTGGGACTAACCGTCCTCGGAGGCGCCGGGCTGCTTTGCGCGGTGCTGCTCGCGAACGGCGCGCTGCTGCCATTTCTGTTAGCGGCTTCCGTCTTTCTGTTCGGCGTGGGAATAGTGAGCCCGCTGTCGAGCGCGGCAGCGCTGTCGCCGTTTGGCAGCAAGGCCGGTATCGCCGCAGCCCTGTTCGGATTCTCGCAAATGGCGGGCGCTGCATGCGGTGCCTCTCTCGCGGCGATTGTCGCCAGCGATCCGGCCGTCGGGCTAGGAATCGTGCTGACAGTAACGTCGCTCGTGGCGGTTATCCTTCACGAGCGGCGCTAATCTGAGGTGGATCTTGCCGAGAACACAATGGGTTTGGTGTGAGGTTCTTTGCGGCGCCCTGGCATGCCACTATTGTCGAGCGGCGATGGCCGTGATCTCGAGTTTGACGCCGGGACCGAGATCCGCCACGCCGATTGCGGCGCGCGCCGGCAGATGAGCCTCTGCAAAATGCGCCTTCCAGGCCGCGTTGAAGTCTGCCTTCTCCTTGAGGCTCGTCATGTAGATGGTCACCTGCAAGACGTTGCTCAGATCGGATCCGAGGGTCTTGAGCAGCTGCGCCAACTGCCCGAGGACGTCATTTGCCTGGCCCGACATGTCGAGGCTCGTGTCCTCTGGGACGATTCCACCGATGTAGAGCACGCCATGATGCTCGACCACTTCGTGGAGCAGACCCTCGTAGGGCAAGACGCGCTTGATCATGATGGGACCGATGTTGTGTGTGACGGGCGGCATATCGCACATTTCAATGTCAGTGTCGTCGCAAAGAGATCTCGCGCCAAGTCTCACCGAAAGACGGACCGCGCGGCTCTGAATGCAACCGACTAAAGCGTTGAAAATAAAAGCAAAATTGGACGAAAAATCGCCGCCGGGTCGTTCCTGCGAACGTTCGCCAATCTGTCCTTGCACGAGCGCCCGGCATTTTCGCCGGCCCTGACCCGACGACATCGAAGCGCGGATCGCTATACTGCGACGCGGATGACATCGGTGCGGCCGGGACAGTGCCGCGACCGGAACAAGGAATGCGACGATGGACGATACGATTGGCTTCCCCGACCCCGGCCTCGACCTGTCCGACGGCTTCAAGCCGCACACCTCGCATTGGGGCGTGTTCTCGGCACGTCAAGGCGAGGCCGGGCTCGAGGTCAGGGCCTATGCGGGCGATCCCGATCCGAACCGCATCATCGACAATTTTCCCGGCGCGCTACGCCATCAGGCGCGCATCACCCAGCCGGCGATCCGCCGCGGCTGGCTCGAACGCGGTCCGGGTCCGGACGATCGCCGCGGCCGCGATGAATTCGTATCCGTCAGCTGGGAAAAGGCGCTCGATCTGCTCGGCGACGAGCTGGCACGCATCCGTGATACGCGCGGCCCCGGCGCGGTGTTCGGCGGCTCCTATGGCTGGTCGAGCGCGGGCCGCTTCCACCACGCCCAGAGCCAGGTGCATCGCTTCCTCAACATCGCCTTGGGCGGCTATGTGCGCTCGGTGAACTCCTATTCCTCCGGCGCGTCCTCGGTGCTGCTGCCGCAGATCCTCTGCGGCTACGAGGATATCACCAAGCGCAATGTCACCTGGGAGCAGATCGCGGCTGATACCGACATCGTGCTGGCGTTCGGCGGCATGGCGCTGAAGAACTCGATGGTCGCAGGCGGCTCGATCAGCAAGCATGTCGAGCGCGGCGCGATGGAAGCTGCGCGCCGCCGCGGCTGCGCGTTCATCCTGGTCAGCCCGTTGCGCGAAGACCTGCCCGTCGAGGCCGGCGCCGAGTGGATGACCTGCGTGCCCGGGACCGACACCGCGCTGATGCTCGGCATCGTTCATACGCTGATCGCGGAGAACCTGCACGACCAGGCCTTCCTCGATCGCTACACCGAGGGCTGGCCGGTCTTCCTGCGCTATCTCACCGGCGAGAGCGACGGCCAACCCAAGCACGCCGAATGGGCCGCCGCGGTCTGCGGCGTCGACACCGACACAATCCGCAAGCTGGCGCGCCGGCTCGCCGGCAAGCGCGCGCTCATCACCGTCTCTCATTCGCTCCAGCGCGCCGAGCATGGCGAGCAGCCGGTGTGGATGGGCATGGTGCTGGCGGCAGCGCTCGGCCAGATCGGCCTCTCCGGCGGCGGCTACGCCTATTCGTTGGGGGCAATCGGCTATTACGGTCGCCGCGTCAACGACGTGCCGGGGCCGACATTAGGGCAGGGCCGCAACGCTGTCCGCGATTTCATTCCGGTGGCGCGCATCGCCGACATGCTGCTCAATCCCGGCAGCGCCTATCGCTACAACGGCGAGACGCGCACCTATCCGGATATCCGCCTTGTCTACTGGGCCGGCGGCAATCCCTTCCATCACCACCAGGACATCAACCGCCTGCGCAAGGCGTTTGCGAAAGTCGACACGCTGGTCGTGCACGAGCTCGCATGGACTGCCACGGCCCGGCATGCCGACATCGTGCTGCCCTCGACGATGACGCTCGAACGCGAAGACATCGGCTATTCCAGCAACGATCCCCTGATGGTCGCGATGCACCGGATCGCCGAGCCGTTCGGCCTTGCGCGCGACGACTACGAGATCTTCGCCGATCTTGCCGACCGTCTCGGTGCGCGCGAGCCCTTCACCGAGGGGCGGACGTCACGTCAGTGGCTGGAACATCTTTATGAGCCGACCCGCGCCTCGCTCGAAGCGCGCGGCCTGGAAGCGCCGAGCTTCGAAGAGTTCTGGCGGCGCGGCAGCCTGGTGGTGCCGCAGCAGCCCGACGACGGTGGCCGGCTGCGCCGCTTCCGCGACGATCCCGTCAATCATGCTTTGCCCACGCCGAGCGGTCGCATCGAAATATTCTCTGCCAAGATCGCAGGTCATGGTGATGCGGATTGCCCGGGCCATCCGGTCTGGCTGGAGAAGTCCGACACGCCCAAGCCGGGGGCGCCGTGCTTCCTGGTCGCCAACCAGCCCGTGACGCGTCTGCATAGCCAGCTCGATTTCGGCGGACATTCGCTTCAAAGCAAACATCGCGGCCGCGAGGTCGCGCGCATGAACCCGCAGGACGCAGACGCACGCGGGATCAAGCACGGCGACATCATCCGGCTGTTCAACGCGCGCGGCGCCTGTCTCGCCGCGGTCCACGTCACCGACGGCATCGCGCTCGGCGTGGTCCAGCTCCCGACCGGCGCCTGGTACGACCCGATGGACCCCGAAGACGACGCGCCGCTCTGCGTGCACGGCAATCCGAACGTGCTCACCCGCGACGTCGGCACGTCGTCCTTTGCGCAAGGCTGCACCGGTCAGCTCACGACAGTCGAGGTCGAGAAGTTCACCGGCAATCTGCCGCCGATCCGGGCTTTCGATCCGGTGTAGAAAAAAAGGGGCCGTCCTGTGTGGGTGCAGGGACGGCCCCGAGTGGCTCGCAGGCCCGGGAGGATGAGGGCGCGAGCGAATGCTTACGCGGCTGCGCTGATCCAGTCCCTCTCCGTAGCAGGACGACGCGGCGGGAGTGCTTGCACCTCTCGCCGTTCGCCCTTGCTGGCGAGGCGCCAGCGTGCCGGGGATTGATCGGTGATGCGCTTGAAGACAGTCGAAAAATGCGCCTGCGTGCTGAAGCCGACGGCGAGTGCGATCTCGGCCAGCGGCCGCTCGGTGGTCGCCAGCAACGTCTTGGCCTGCTCGATCCGGTGATTGAGCAGATATTCGCGGGGGCGATAACCGGTCGCGACGCGGAATTGCGCCGCAAAGTGCATTCTGGACAGGCCGGCGACATTGGCGAGCTCGGACAGGCTGATGCAGCGGTGGAAATGATCGGCGATATATTGCTCGACGCGCCGCAGCCGCCATTTCGGCAGGGCATTGACCTTGGCGCGTGGCAATTCCAGCCGCGCCAGATGCATCGCGAGGGTTTGGCCAATGCAGCGCGTGAACTCGTGGTCCGCGGCGTCGCCAAGTTCGATCAGCGCCTTGGCAAGCTCGGCCGCGAGCGGATCGCGCAACAGGACGAGATCATTCAAACCTTCAGTTCCGGAAAATTGTGCCGGAAATTGATCCGCGGAGATGTAAAAGTGCAAGAAGGCGCATGGCGACTGGAATTGTACGGCGAGGGGCTTTGACGGCGCGGTGAGATACAGTGTGCCCGCGGGCATGGTCCCGTCGAAAATGACCTGGCGATCCCGGGTCAGTTTCGCGCGCGTGGTCTTGAGGGCGATGCCGACGAAATAGCGATCCTCGGGCGTCGTCGCTTGGTGCGACGAGGTGCTCCGCGGGTCTTCCCATCGCGAGATCGCGATGTCCTCGGCCGCCGCTCCCGTGCGCGGATCGATCTGACGCCATTGACGCTCCCGAATGATCGCGTGTGTTGCCCGGGGGAACTCGCAATCCCCCGAGGTGCCCGGAAATTCAATCCAGGCATCACCTGCCTGCAAATTGGTCAACATCGTTCGTCCTCTCCGGGCGTTCTCCGCTGTTTGCAACCAGCAAACGCGCAAAGCCCACGTTTTCCATGGTGAGAGGATAGGCGTGAGCTGACCTGCAAGCTCGTTAGTGGTGATTAGGATGTGTTAGTTTTTGTGGGAGCGCATCAGGTGCGGCATCCCGTCTCAGGAAGCGTCGTTTTTGTACAGTTTATCAGACATTTGCGTATCCCCGACACGACTCAGGAGAGCACCGGTCATGGCGTGGAGATCGATGTGGAGGTGTGAGTTCTGTGGGTTGCCCTCGCTGGACCTCGCACTGGCGCCGGGTATAGTCGCGCCGCATTTCGCTGGAGCGGCCGTCAAGATGAGCCAAAAGTGATCGAGCTCTCGGCAGGACAGGGCCCCCGCGGCCGCGACGCCGCGGCGATCCCAGATTTCGATGCCGTCGCGTTCGGGCCATTTTCGCTGCGGTCGCGGCTGCTGGAGAAGGATGGCTTGCCGGTCAGGCTCGGCAGCCGTGCGATGGATATTTTGCGCCTGCTGGTCAGTCGCGCCGGCGAAGTGGTCCCGAAGAACGAAATTCTCGGCTATGCGTGGTCCGGACTTTCCGTCGAGGAGGTCAGCCTGCGCGTCCATGTCGCGGAGCTGCGCAAGGTGCTCGGCGACGGAAAGGATGGTGCCCGCTACATCACCAACATCCCGGGCCGGGGCTATTGCTTTGTCGCGCCCGTGCGGCGTGGCGGGCGCGCGGAGGTGGCTACACCGGCGTCGCGTGTGCCTGAAAGGGCCGCGCCGCCACCGTCGCTACCGCGCCGATTGGACCGGATGGTCGGGCGAGAGGACGCCGTGGCCGAGTTGGCAGCGCGCTTGCTCCGCGATCGCTTCGTCACGCTGCGAGGGCCGGGCGGCATCGGAAAGACCACCGTTGCGACTGCGCTCGCGCACGAGATGTGCGATAGCTTCGACGGCAACGTCCATTTCCTCGAATTCGGTCCGCTCAAGGACGGAGCGCTGGTCGCGAGCACGGTTGCAGCCGCGTTGGGCCTCGTCGTGCACCACGAGGACCCCTCGGCCAGCATCGTCAATTTCCTGCGCGGCCGCCGGCTGCTTCTCGTGCTCGACAGCTGCGAGCACGTCATCGAGGAGGTCGCGCGCCTTGCAGAAAACATCTACCGGGAGGCGCCTGGCATCGTCATCCTCGCAACCAGCCGCGAGTCGCTGCTGGTGGAAGGCGAGCAGATTTTCGAGCTCGTTTCGCTCCCCGGTCCGCCGCAGGGCACCCGCCTCAGTGCCGGCGAGGTGCTTGCTTATCCCGCCGTGCGCCTGTTCGTCGATCGCGCCGTCGCGGCGGGGCATCGCGACGACATCACCGACGAGGATGCCGAAGTCCTGGCCCGGATTTGCGGCAAGCTCGACGGCATCGCGCTGGCGATCGAGCTGGCTGCCGCACGTGTCGGTCTCTATGGACTGCGCGAGATGGCGGCGCTGCTCGACAACCGGCTGCAGCTCGAATGGCGCGGGCGGCGGACGGCGCCGCCGCGGCAGCAGACGCTCGGCGCTACGCTCGACTGGAGTTTCGGTCTGATCGGCGAGAGCGAGCGGATCGTATTTCAGCGCCTCGCCGTCTTCGCAGGTCACTTCACGTTGAGGGGCGCGATAGCAGTCGCGGCCGGGGCGGAGATGGCGGAGGATCGCGTCGTCGAGGCCCTGGAGCAACTCGTGGTGAAGTCGCTGGTTTCCACCCAGCCGGACGGCGCATCGCGGCGCTATCGCCTGCTCGACGCAACGCGTGCCTATGCCCTGCAGAAACTGGCCGACGGCGGACAGCTGGCGCAGATCGCGCATCGTCATGCTCTCTATGTTCAATGCACGCTCGAAGCGGGCATGAGGGACAAGGAGGGCGGCGATCATGCGTCACGTTTGCAGGAAAGCGCGAGCCTGCTCGCCGATGCCCGCGCTGCGCTGCAATGGGCTTATGCCAACGACGACGGCGCCGGCTTGCGCGTGCCGCTCGCCGGCAGCTGCACAAGGCTGTTCGTCGAACTCAATTTGCTGAACGAGGCCCGCATCTGGTCCGATCGCGCACTCGCAATGCTGGACGAGGCCGACCGGGGCGGCGCATGGGAGCTCGAACTTCAGTCGACGCTCGGTCACGCCTTGATGTTCACCGAACGTAACAGCGAGCAGGCGGAAGCGGCGCTCAGGCGCGGGCTGGAAATAGCGGAAGCGCTTTCCGATCACGCCAACACATTCAGGCTGTTGTCCCGGCTCAACATGTTCTACCGCCGGACCGGTCGCTATCGGCATCTGGTGCCGACTGCGCTTCACGCCGAGCGGATTGCCCGCGTCATCGGCGATACCGCGGGCATCGCCGGGAGCAAAGCGCTGCTCGGCGTGTCATATCACCTCGCCGGAGACCAGGCCGCGGCGCAGGCTCATCTCGACCAGGGCCTGCGAGACGACGCTGCGCTCCGCGGCACCCAACCCGGGCATTTCGCCTACTCACGCACACCGCAAATTCCGCTCGCGCGCGTGCTATGGCTGCGCGGCTTTCCCGATCGTGCGCTCGAATGCATCCGGCCGCTGGTCGGCGCTTCGGCGCCGCATGACGTGGTCATGCATTGTATCGCATTATGCTGGTCCGCTTCGGTATTCGGCTGGCTCGGCGACTGGTCGTCGGTCGAGGCGATGACCGGTCGTCTGACCGCGCATGCGAGCATGCACGGGCTCGTGCCTTACGAAGCCGTCGCGGCGGGTTTTCGGGCGCAGAGCATGATCGCTCGGGGCGAGGCGGCCGGCGGCGTCGACCTGATGCGGAGTGCGCTTCCACGCCTGCATGCCGACCGCTACGAACTCTATGCCTCGGCGTTCGCCGCGGATCTGTCTCGGGGCCTGGTCAGCTTGGGACAATTGACGGAAGGCATTCAGGTTCTTCACGAAACCATTCTGCGGGTCGAGCGGGAAGGCGGCGCGTTCGACATGCCCGAGCTGCTCCGTCTGCGGGGAGAGCTGGAGGTCCAGGGCGGCAATCCCGACGCGGCCGAGGCCGATCTTGTCGCCTCGATCTCGCTCGCCGAACAGCAGGGCGCGCTATCGTGGCGGCTGCGAGCCGAGATGTCGCTGGCGCGGCTTCGAACCCGGCAGCATGTGCAAAATCCGCTCGAACAGCTCGCTCAAACCTATGCCCGGTTCTCCGAAGGGTTCGAGACCGCCGATCTCATTGCAGCACGACGCATGTTGAACGAACCGGGGGCCTGAACAGTCGATACGACCGTCTCTTCTCGCTGCTGAGCGCGTCCATCAGCGCTCAACCCTTGTGTCCAGCCAGCTGCCCCAGGAAGTCGCGGACAAGCAAAGCGATCTCGTCGGTGGCTTCATCCAGCGCGAAGTGGCCGGCTTCGAGAATGTGAACCTCGGCATCCGGCACGTCGTCGCGATAGGCCGTCGCGCCTGCGACGGCGAATGACGGATCGTATTCGCCCCAGACCACCAGCGTCGGTGGCCGCGTCTGGCGCAACCAAGCCTGCCATTTCGGATAGGAGGCGACGTTGGTCCGGTAATCCAGGAACAGCGTGGTCTGAATCTCGGCCTGGCCGGGACGCGTCAGGAACGCGTATTCGTCGATCCAGGTGTCGGGGTCATAGCGCTCGGGACGCGGACTGGAGCCGAGATGCCGCTGACTCGTCGCCTCCAGGGACGTAAAGTTGGCCTTGAGCGCCTCGACCTCGTGCGCCGGGTCGGCCCAGTACTTCCTGCGCGCATTCCAGAGCGGGCTCAGCCCCTGCTCGTGCGAAACCGCGTTCTGGACGATGACACCGCGGACGCGTTCGGGATGCGCCAGCGCCATGCGGAAGCCGACAGGGCCTCCGTAGTCCTGCATGAACAGGACGTAGTCGGTGAGGCCGAGCTTCGTTGTGAGCTCGCCGATCACGGCGGCGATGTTGTCGAACGTATAGGTGAAGTCGCATGGCGGCGGCGCGCTGCTGTTGCCGAAGCCGGGATAGTCCGGCGCGATGAGATGATATTTGTCGGCGAGCAGCGGCATCAGCGGCTCCCACATCCGCGACGACGAGGGAAATCCGTGGAGCAGCAGCACCTTCGGAGCGTCGGTGGGCCCAGCCTCGCGGTAGAAAATCTCGAGACCCCGGATATCGGTCTTGTGATAGCTGATCGAGCGCCGGCTCGATCGCAGATCCTGTGCCGAGGCCTGCACGGTCGCGCAGGCCAAAGCGGCCGAGAGGGCAAGAGTGGCTGGGATGTTCATGTCATCGCTCCGAATCCGGCATGTGAAGTGAAGATGTGTCGCAAGTAGGGGACATCCGCTTGTGACGGCGGCGTCGAGAGGCACCATCGCGGGCGCCTCTCGCGATGTGCCGCATCTGGGCTTTACGACGCGCGCGCCAGCGGCTCGCCCTTCAGGGCGGCGAGCAGGGCCTGCGCGGCCGGACCCGAGGAGTGCGGGTTCTGGCCCGTGATCAAGAGGCCGTCGGTGACGACGTGAACGCCCCAGTTTGCCGTCTTCGAGAAGACGGCGCCAAGCTTCAGCATTTCGTCTTCGACCAGGAAAGGCACCACCTTGGTGAGGCCGACGTCCTCCTCTTCACCATTGGTGAAACCGGTCACCTCCTTGCCCTGAACCAGGGGCTTGCCGTCGGGCGTCTTGACGTGGCGCAGCGCACCAGTCGAATGGCAGACCACGGCGACTGTCTTGCCGGCGGCAAGGAAGGATTCGATGAGCTTGACCGAGTCCTTGTCCTCGGCGAGGTCCCACATCGGGCCGTGACCGCCGGGATAGAAGACGGTGTCGAAATCTTCCTGCTTGACGCTGTCGAGGCGAACCGTCTTGTCGAGTTGGGCTTCGGCGGCGACGTCGGCCTCGAAGCGTAGCGTCAGGTCGGTGCGGAATTCGCGCTCGTTGCTCTTGGGGTCAAGCGGCGGACGGCCGCCTTTCGGCGAGGCGAGGGTGATCTCGGCCCCGGAATCCCTGAAGATGAAATAGGGGGCGGCGAGCTCCTCGAGCCAGAAGCCCGTCTTGCGCCCGGTGTTGCCGAGCTGGTCGTGCGAGGTGATGACCATCAATATTTTCATGACCGTTCTCCTTGAGTGCGTTTGCTGCGATGACGCGCTCCATTGCGGTGGAGATGCGCGGAGCTGGGTCTCGTTCGAGCACGTCACGTCGTTCGTTGCTCGCGAACCCAATCTGCGCTCAAGGCCGACTGTTGGCTCGTTATGTATTGTTAGACGTTGAGAGTTGGAGATATCGCGCGGGCCGCTACTCGAAGACGGCGTCAAAGATCTCGACATCCATCAGCACGGGCTTGGCGACCACGGTTCCGTCGGGCCGCAGCGTCTGCGCGCGTCGGAGCGTCGGCACCACGATGCCGCCGAAGCTGTCATGGGCCCAGGAGTAATGCGCGACTTTCATTCCGAACAGATCGTGATCGGTCCGCCGTTGCAATGCGTTCTCGTCGAAATAGAAGATCTGTTCGGGCGCGAGCGTGATCAGGCTCGGTGGGAATTGCGCCCGCAGCCGCCGCCATGACTCGTTATTCTCCTGCCACGGCGGCAGCTCCTCCACCAAGACATCGGGATGGGCGAGCAGGAATGGATTGGTCAGATAATTCCAGATCGCGACGCCGCAGAAGAAGACGAGATGCAGCTCGCCCGCGAGCGCGGGCGAACCGGCCTCGGTGAACGCAAGACTCGGATTGCGCCAGGTCCGCAGAATCTCACCTTCGAGGCTTTCGATCGTGATCGCGTCCGGCTGAAACGAGCCGGAGTGTTCGCCTCCGGTGATGCCGGTGAAGCGGACCGATTGCGTGCGGGTCGAGCCCTCCGCCGTCACGTCCTTGAATTCGCTGGCATGTCCGGTGCTGGAGAACAGCGTTCCCGCGACGGAGAGGTGAAGCGTGAACCGGCTCAAGCTATTCCAGCGGGCCATTCCGCCGCTGGCATCAATTACATCGTCAAGAAGCGCCATGTCCCGCCATATCCACCATGAAGTGCCACCACCATGGCGGGGCGGATGCGGCTTGGCGTGTTAGAATTTGTTAGGAGTTGCGAGCGGATAGCCTTGCGGTATCTCATTGAAGATACTCTCAATTCAGCGCCGCAAGGAGCTCCCTGGCGGCGACGAGATCACGGGTCTGGAGGCCCTCCTGGTACCGCGCGACGAGGGGGGCGAGCAGGGCGCGTGCGTCGGCGGCTTTTCCGGCCCCGCGCCAAACCCGGCCGAGACTAATTGCCCCCCGCAGCTCCCAGCCGAGCGCGCTTTGGCGGCGTGACAGATCGAGCGAGTCCAGGAAGCAGCTTTCGGCTTCCGCGGCATTGCCCGACCGGGCGAGGATGTCGCCCTTGACCCTGAGCATCTCCGGCATGTCGAAGGATTCGCCATGATCGGGGATCTCTGCGATGGCATCGTTGATGGTCTGCAAGGCTTCGTCGGCCTGGTTCTGCGCCACAAGTCCCTCCGCGAGCGCGGTCGCAAACACCGTGGTCATGATCCGGTGTCGCGTCGCGTACAGCGTGGCCTGGCTGCGGCGGAGGTGCTCGATGCCGGCGGCGACGTCGCCGCGGCGAAGCAGCAGCTCACCCTTCTGGCCGATGCCGACCGCGTGATAGGGCCCGAGGAAGTGGCGCGCGGAATGATCGATCAGCCGCTCGATCAGGATTTCCGCATTGGCCAAGTCGCCGACCCAGAGGAACACGTAGATGGTCCAGATCAAGGAAATACCGAGAGTGAGCGGCTGTTCGAGCAGTTCGGCTTCGCGAACGGTGTATCTCGACGCCTCGATCGCACGATCGGGCCGGCCGGTGAGCCAAAGCCCGCGTGCCAGCGCCACCAGTGCGACGATGCGGTCGTCATAGCCGAGATGGCCGATATTCAGCCGCTGCGAGCCGGGATTATGCAACATCGCGCTCTCGCAGAGCTGCACCGCCTTGTCCTGGTTGCCGATCAAATGATGGGCGACGCCCAGCATCCATTCGACGTTCAGCGTGCTGGCGGGATCGTTCAGCTTCCGCGCGACGCTCTCGCCCTGTTCCCCGGTTCCGAGTGCTCCGTGAAAATCTCCGACCCTGGTGAGATAGATGTGCAATCCGCGGAGCAGCCAGAGCTGCCAGTGCAAATCCTGGAGCTCCTGGGCAAGCTGGAGACTGCGCGTGAATGCCGAGCGGACCGCTTCGGTATTGCCCTGCGTGAACATCGCGGAGACGCCGAGCGCGGCCTGCAAGATCATTTCATTGCGGCCATCCACCGCGCTCGCGTCGAGGGACGCCAGCGCCTGCTGGGTCCAGCGGTAGCATTCCGTCAGCAATGTCAGCTCAAGGAAGAATTGCGCCGCTGACGCCGCCAGATCCACGCCGATCGTTCGGTCCCCGCCGTCCGAAAAGCTCCAGGTCAGCGCGGCCCTGACGTTGGGCAGGTGGTCGGCATAAGGAAGGAAGCCGCCGGCGCTCTGCATGCCCGTGGATTTGACGGCGATGTCGCGCAGGAAGTCGCGGAAATATTCGGCATGGGCACGTGCGACGCGGTCCGCTTCGCCGTTCTCGACGAGCTTCTCCGCGACGAAGGCACGTGTGGTGTCGAGCAGGCGATAGCGCAGCCGCCGCTCCGCAGGCGAGGTCGCGATCAGCGATTTGGAAAGCAGATTGGAGATCGCCTCGGCGGCTTCTGCTTCGCCAATGCCCTGACAGGATGCGACCGCAAGCGCGGCTTCCAGGGTGAATGGCCCGACGAATGCCGACAATCCGCGCAGCGTTGCGCTTTCGGTTGCCGGCAGCAAATCATAGCTCCAGGCGAGTGCCGCACTCAGGGTGTGGTGCCGCGGCACAGCGGTGCGCCGCCCGCGCCACAGCAGCGAGAAACGGCTGTCGAGCAGAGAGGCCGTCCCAGCGATGCCATAGGCATTCACGCGCCCGGCCGCGAGCTCGATGGCGAGCGCGATGCCGTCCAGCCGACGGCAGATATCGGCGACGAGCGGCGCATCCTCTTCGCTGAGCTCGAATTCGCTCAGACTCTCTGCGATGCGTTCCACGAAGAGCTGAGTTGCAGGATAGGCAAGGATGTCGGCGATGCCGAGCCCGTCGCGCTGTGGCGGGCAATCCAATGGAAACAGCCGATGGACACGCTCACCTTCGGCGCGGAAAGATTCGCGGCTGGTGGCGAGAATATGCAGCTCGCCCGCTTCCCGGACGATGCGCTCGGCCAGGGGGGCGAGATCGTCGAGGATGTGCTCGCAACTGTCGAACACCAGCAACATCCGCCGGCTGCGCAGGAATGCCAGCAACCCCGGCATCGGGTCGTCGGAATTGACTGTCAGGCCCAGCGCGGCCGCAATCGTTCCCGTAACGAGCCGGGTCTCCCTCAGTGCGCCGAAATCGACAAAACACACTTGGCCGTCGAAGGCCTGGAACTCGCGATGCGCGACCGCCAGTGCGACCGAGGTCTTGCCGATCCCGCCGGGGCCCACGATCGTGACGAAGCGATGCAAGGCAAGCTCGGCGGAAATCTTCTCGACCGCATCGTCTCGCCCGATCATCTTCGCGAGCGGCGAGGGCAGCGAGCGCGGCGCAGCAACGGGCAGGCTGGTCCGGTTCTCCGATGGGGCGGCCCGGAGCAGCGCGGCCGTGAAGCAATAACCCCGTCCGGGGACGTTGACGACGTAGCGGGAGCCTTCGCCCGGATCGCCCAAGGCCTTGCGCAGCGTCGTGATGTGAAAGCGCAGGCTGCCTTCGTCCACATTCACGTCGGCCCAGACCCGCCGCATCAACTCACGCTTGTCCACGACCTCGCCCGCGCGCTCGGCGAGAAAAACGAGAATGTCGAGCGCACGGCCACCGAGGTGAACCGGGGCGCCGTCCTTCTCGAGCAGCCGCGTCTTTGCGAACAGCCGGAATGGCCCGAAAGCAATGGCCGAATCCTGGTCGTTAGTGTCCGGCACGGGCCAATCATTCCAGTGAGAGCTGAACTCTGCACTTTGATCTAGCAGAAGGGAACCCTGAGTAAACTGGCCGAAAGTGGCGAAATCGCGTGGAGGGTGCCGGCAATTGGCCGGTCGCGCGCGACGATCCGTCGCAAATTGTACTCAACGCGAGCCTCTTTCGAAGCGATCGGGACAACCCGGCAGTGTGCTTGACCGACCAGCTCACGTTCGGAGTGCCCGTCGTCGTACCCCATCATAACAGAATCTTGCAACGTCTAACGAGCAATGCGCGCGAACTGCATCCAGTATCTGTTCCGAGTTTGACGCTAATTCCAACGGGGAGGCTACGATGTCCGGTATCAATGCTCGGCCGAATGACGACGTCGTTCGATCTCAATTTGTGGCCAGTTTAGACGATCAGTCGCGTGACTGGGAGCTCGTGCTGCGGGAATCCCACCATCGGATGAAGAATACGCTGACGATACTCGGTGCGTCAGTCCGCCGCGATTTCACCAGAACGGGTACCAGGGATGTGTCGCTTGCAGCGGACCGGCTCGAGCGGCGCATTGTCGCCTTCGGCAGGCTCTATCAACTCTTGTCCGACAATGATGACCATACGGCGATCCCGGTGGCGGCCTTCTTCGAAAATCTGTGCGGAGCGATTTCCGAGGCCGTGCTGGAGCCGGCGGGCATCCGCTGCGAGGCTGCAATTGAAAGCGGCACGCTGCCGGCGTCGCAATGCCATCGGCTCGCGCTGATGCTGACGGAGCTGGTAACGAATGCGGCCAAGCATGCCTTCCCGAACAGGAATGACGCACTGATCCGCATCGAGACGGCCAATCGCGACGGCGCCTGGTTCTGCACGGTAATAGACAACGGGATCGGCGCGACGGGCCGCTTCAGGGCACCGGCAGCCGGATTCTCGAAGGACTCGCACGCAGCATTCACGCCCGGCTGCAGGGCGAGGCGGGAGAGGACGGCACACGCGTAACCATCGTGATGCCGATCGCAGCTGCTTGAAGCTCGTCTTAAATCCAACCCAGGGAGTTCGACATGGCCACTACCGAAATCGACCGCGACGCCGCGGCCAAGCCTTCCAACAAGCCTTCCAACAAGTCTGCCAACGAGCCTTCGGTATCGCGTAGCGTTGATCAGAGGCTCGAGGTGATCGTGATCCCCGTGTCCGATGTTGATCGCGCCAAGGCCTTCTACGCGCGTCTCGGTTGGCGACTGGACGCCGATTTTGCCTCTGGCGATGATTGGCGCGTGATCCAGTTCACGCCGCCAGGTTCGGCCTGCTCGGTGATTTTTGGCAGGAACGTGACGGCGGCAGCGCCGGGCTCGGTGCGAGGCCTCTACCTGATCGTCTCCGATCTGGAGGCGGCGCGAAAGGATCTGCTGGACCGCGGCGTCGAGGTCAGCGCTCCATTCCACGGTGCCGGCGATGTTCACGCGGGGACCGACGAGCCTTATCTCTCCGGCAGCGTTCGGGTGAGCGGTGCTGACCCGAAGCGCGGCAGCTACGGCTCATATGCGTCGTTCAGCGATCCCGACGGCAATGGCTGGTTGTTCCAGGAGGTCACGACGCGATTGCCGGGACGGATCGCGGGCGACGGCACGACATTCGCTTCGCAGGCTGCGCTGGCCGCAGCACTGCGCCGCGCGGCGGCGGCCCATGGCGAGCACGAAAAGCGGACCGGCGGGCACGACGAGAACTGGGCCGATTGGTACGCCGATTACATCGTCCGCGAACAGGCGGGCCAGCCGCTGCCATCCTGAGCTGGGCAGCACGGATTCTTCGACTGATGCAAGCCGACACGGCGCGCGATGACTGAGCTCATCGCGCGCCGTGTTGTTTTGGCGGCGCGCGTCGCGAGTCGACGATCGCTCTCCTCGGTGTCGCGCGGCTCGCAACGGCTAACGCGCTCTAACAACCCATAACGAGCAAATTGCCAGGGCCTGCGCCAATCTCTCGGCATGGCGAACCGAGGCGTTTATGTCAAATTCGGTCAGCGTCACCGACCAAAGCCAGGGAGATCGAACATGACCACGCAAGCACGTACCGACATTCTCAATCCAGACCGCCGTCAACTGTTGAGTCAAGCCGCGATGACCGCGGTCGCGGCAAGCGTGTCGAGCCTGCTGCCGCTGCATTCTGCGAAGGCCGGCGTGAGCGGGGCGGTCCGCCCGTTCCACGTCAGCGTGCCCGAGCAGGATCTGCTCGATCTCCGTCGCCGTCTCGCCGCGACGCGCTGGCCTGATCGTGAGATCGTTGCCGATCAATCGCAGGGCGTGCAACTGACGACGGTGCAGCAGCTCGTGAGCTACTGGCAGAACGACTACGACTGGCGCAAGATGGAGGCGCGGCTGAATGCCTTGCCGCAATTCGTCACCGAGATCGACGGCGTCGACATCCATTTCATTCACGTCCGCTCCAGGCACGAGAATGCCTTGCCGATGATCGTCACGCATGGCTGGCCCGGTTCGATCATCGAGCAGATGAAGATCGTCGGCCCGCTCACCGATCCCGCCGCACACGGCGCGACGGCGGCGGACGCTTTTGATCTCGTGATCCCTTCGCTCCCAGGCCACGGTTTCTCCGGCAAGCCGGCGGAGCTGGGCTGGGATCCCCAGCGCGTCGCGCGTGCCTGGATCGTGCTGATGAAGCGGCTCGGCTACAACCGCTATGTCGCGCAAGGCGGCGATTGGGGCAATGCCGTGACGGAGCAGATGGCAGTGATCGCGCCGCCGGAACTGCTCGGCATCCACACCAACATGCCCGCGACCGTTCCTGACGACATCGCCAAGGCGCTTCAGCCCGGCGGATCGCGGCCGTCGAACCTCTCGGCCGACGAGCGCTACGCTTACGATCAGCTCGATGACTTCTACAAGCACGGTCTCGGCTACGCGATCGAGATGTCCAACCGGCCGCAGACACTCTATGGCCTGGTGGATTCGCCGGCGGGCCTCGCGTCCTGGATGCTCGACCATGATGCGCGCAGCGCCGCAATGATCGCCCGGGTGTTCGACGGCAAGACGGAAGGGCTGTCGCGCGACGACGTGGTCGACAACATCGCGCTCTACTGGCTCACCAACACCGCGGTGTCGTCGGCGCGGCTGTACTGGGAGAACAAGCTGGTGTTCTTCGAGCCCAAGCACATCAAGATCCCGGTCGCCGTCAGCGTCTTCCCGGACGAGATCTACGCTGCGCCGCGCAGCTGGACCGAGAAGGCCTATCCGAGGCTGATGCACTACAACCGTCTCGACAAGGGCGGCCATTTCGCCGCCTGGGAGCAGCCCGCGTTGTTCTGCGCGGAAATGCGCACCGCCTTCCGACCGCTGCGTCAGTCGATCTGAGACCTGCGGGGACGCGCACTTCCGCGCGTTCCCTTCTTTCCCCACAGACCAGGAATCCAATCATGAACCGCCCCGAACGCACCTTCACGACCGACCAAATCCGCCTGGAACGTCGGCTGCCGTCGTATTGGCGTGTCACCTTCGACATGCCCCCAGTCAATATCTTCGGCCCCAAGCAGCTTCCGCTTCTTGATGACGTCGTCAAGGCGATCGAGACCGATCCTGAGGTGAAGGTCGTGGTGTTCGACAGCGCCGTCGAAGGCTTCTTCATCACGCATTACGACTTCCTCGCGCCGCTGGAGGATTCGCTTCGTATCCCGCCGGGGCCGACGGGCCTGCAGGCACTGCCCGACATGCTGGTGCGTCTCAGCCGCGCGCCGGTGGTTTCGATTGCCTCGATTAGGGGCCGTGCGACCGGCGTCGGCAGCGAACTGGCGCTGGCAAGTGATATGCGCTTTGCCAGCCGCGAAAAGGCGGTCCTGTCGCAATGGGAGGTCGGTGCGGGCCTGGTGCCCGGCGGCGGCCCGATGGCGCGGTTGCCGCGCCTGATGGGCCGCGGCCGCGCGCTCGAGGTTCTGCTTGGCGCCGACGATATCCACGGCGATCTCGCCGAACGTTACGGCTATGTGAACCGCTCGTTGCCGGATGCCGAGCTCGATGGCTTCGTCGAGGCGCTGGCCATGCGCATCGCGTCCTTCGACAAGGAGGCGATTGCCGAGACCAAGCGCCTCGTCGACGTTGCGAGCCTGCCACCGGATATCGAGATCAAGCCGGAATGGGACGCGTTCCTGGCCTCGCTCAGCCGCCCGGCAAGCCAGAGCCGCATCAAGGCGCTGATGTCGCGCGGCTTCCACCGCGCCGGTGATGTCGAGAACCGGCTCGGCTTCCATGTCGGACAGATCGGTAGCTAAAGCGTTTTCAAGCGAAGTGGATACCGGTTCGCGTGAAGAAAACGCGTCAAAGCAAGAATCAAGTTCCGTTCCGATTTTATCGGAACGGGATTTGGCGGAACTGCTGCGGCGCTCGGCCGGTTGGAACGGCGACAGGCAGTCGTGCCAATGTCGCTTTCGTACCGTACCGAGTGCCGGTGCTAAAAAAATCAACCAGGAGAATTGAGATGATCCGCAAGGCAACAGCAGTCTGGAAAGGCACCGGTCGCGATGGCACTGGTCAGTTATCGAGCGAATCCGGCGTGCTCGCCGCGACGCCTTATTCGTTCAAGACCCGCTTTGAGAACGAGAAGGGCACCAATCCCGAGGAATTGATCGCTGCGGCCCATGCCGGCTGCTTCACTATGGCGCTGGCCTTCGGCCTGCAACTCGCCGGCTTCACGCCGGACGAGCTCACGACTGAAGCTGCGGTCAGCCTCGAGCCGGAAGGCAAAGGCTTCAAGATCAGCAAATCGGCGCTGACGCTACGTGCCAAGGTGCCGAACCTCGACGACGCTGGTTTCGCCAAGATCGCGGGCGAGGCCGAGAAGAACTGTCCGGTGTCGAAGGTGCTCAACGCCGCAATCACGCTCGACGCGAAGCTGACGTAAGGCGCGCTCAATTTATGTCCATCTGGTTCTGCTTGGGGAAGCTGAGGTCGTCGAAGCTTTGGCCTCCACGAGAGGAACCGGATGGGCAAATGCCTGGCTTTCGACTGGGCCGCCGAAAGCATAGGATGCGACGGGTTCAGAACGGACAGACCGATCAATTGGGAGTGGAGATATGACAACGGAACGCGCAATTTTGGCCGGAGGCTGCTTCTGGGGCATGCAGGATCTGATCCGCAAGCAACCGGGCGTGGTCTCCACCCGCGTCGGCTATACCGGCGGCGCGGTGAAGAATGCCACCTACCGCAACCATGAAGGTCATGCCGAAGCGATCGAGATCACCTTCGATCCCGCCAAGACCAGCTTTCGGACCATGCTGGAGTTCTTCTTCCAGATCCACGATCCGACCACGCTCAACCGCCAGGGCAATGATTTGGGCACGAGCTATCGCTCGGCAATCTTCTATACCAGCGACGAGCAGAAGCGGATCGCCAAGGACACGATTGCAGACGTTGAGGCGTCCGGTCTCTGGCCTGGCAAGGTCGTGACCGAGGTCGCGCCCGCGGGCGAGTTCTGGGAAGCCGAGCCGGAGCATCAGGATTATCTCGAACGCTATCCGGACGGGTACACCTGCCACTTCATCCGCCCCGACTGGAAGTTGCCGCGGCGCGGGGCTGCCGCGGCAGGCTAAAGCTGGTCGTCGCTATTGCCGGGGAGAGCCATGGCTCAAATCCGCGAGATCATCGCCGGCATCCGCAGATCACATCGACCGCTTTTCGGGCCATCTCCCTCAGCTCGGAGCGGCGGGCGCCGGCACGGGCGCGAATGGCGATGGTGTGCATCGTGGCTGAAGCGAGAATGGCAAGCGCCGCCGGATCGGCGTCGCGCTTCAGTTCGCCCTTGTCCTGCGCGAGCCGGAAGCGGGCTTCGAAATCGGCATCTATCATGCGCAGTCCCGCCGCAACGCTGCTCCGGATCGCGGCATCTTCTGCGACTTCGGTCACCGCCGTCCCCACCACGAAGCAGCCGCGTGCGGCTCCCTTGCCGGAAAAGTAGATCGACAGCGCCGCGTCATAGGCCAGGATCAGCGCTTCGTCCAAGGGATGGTCCCCGGCGAGAGCCTCACGCGTCGCGGCAAGGCTGATCTCCCAATACCGCGCGAGGGCCTCGAGATAGAGCGCATGCTTGTTGCCGAACACCGCGTAGAGGCTCGGCGGACTCATCCCGGTCGCGGCAGCGACCTTGTCCAGGGAGGTACCGGAATAACCGGTCCTCCAGAACGTTTCCGTTGCCCGCTTCAAGGCCGTCTCTGCGTCGTAGGCCGGTGGGCGTCCCCGGCGCGCCGGGCTCGTTTCGCTCTTTTTCCGTGCCATATCGTCAGAACCCCGGTTGGCATGTTCCACACGCATATTTGTATGGATCGTTATAAAAATCAAGGTCGCGGACTTGATCGCCGCGTCGGGGTACAATATTTGTAACGAACGTTATTAAATAGATTGAACCCGAGGATCTTCCGATGCGTTTCGATTTCGCGCCAATCGCCGGCGGGCTCGGCGTTCGCAACAGCTTCCGCCCGAGCGACGCAGCCGCCCAATGGTTTGGGGCAGGGCTCGGCAAGCCGCTGCGACGGCCGCTGATGCTTGCGCTGCCGATGGCGGCGGCCGTGGTCGGCGCATTCATCTATCTGGCGCAGGAGCAATATGTCTCGACCGACGACGCCTTTGTGCGTGCCGCCAAGGTGACCATCAACGCGCGCGTTTCCGGCCAGGCGGTCGAGATAGCCGTGCGTGACAACGAGCGCGTCCGGCGGGGGCAGGTGCTGTTTCGCATCGACCCGGAGCCTTATCAAATTGCCGTCGACCAGGCCGAGGCGCGCCTCGGCAGTGCGCGGCTCCAGATCGAATCCCTCAAGGCGACCCACCGTCAGCAGCAGGCGGAGCTGCAGTCGGCCAAAGAGACGGCTACGTTCGACGAGCACGAATTCGACCGCAAGAGGATGCTGGTTGCCTCCGACTTCACGCCACGCGCGGTCTATGAACGGGCCGAGACGGATCTCAAGGTCGCTCGCCAGCGCGTGGCGTCGGTCGAGCAGCAGATCGCCACCACGATCGTCGCACTCAACGGCGAGCTTGAGGGTGATGTCGATCGCCATCCGGCAGTCCGCGCAGCCAAGGCACAATTCGACCGTGCGCGGCTGGATCTCTCCTACGCCACCGTGACGGCGCCGGACGACGGCATCGTGACCAAGGTCGACGATCTCCAGATTGGTGGCTTCGTCAATGCCGGGGCACCGACGTTCTCGTTGCTGTCGAGCCGGCACGTCTGGGTCGAGGCGAATTTTCGCGAGACCGGTCTCACTCATATGCGCCCTGGCCAGGAGGCGACGATCGACGTCGATGCCTATCCCGATCGCAAGTTCAAGGCACACATCGTCAGCATGAGTCCGGGGACCGGCTCGGACTTCTCGCTCCTGCCGCCCGAGAATGCGACGGGAAACTGGGTCAAGGTCGTCCAGCGATTGCCGGTGCGCTTGGAACTCGACGATCTCGATCCAAACCGGCCGCTGTTCTCAGGCATCAGCGTGACGGCGCGGGTCGATACAGGCCATCGCCGCAGCTGGGCGCATCTGCTCCAACCGGCGCTTGCGATGGAGGGCAAATGAGTACGCCCCTCCCATCGTCCACGGCGCCCGGCGGTCATCACGCGATCGCCGCGGCCGCCCTCATGGCGACCTACATGCAGGCCGTCAACATCTCGATACCGAACGCGGCGCTACCCCATATTCAGGCGACGCTCTCGATGGCCAATGACGAGGTCGGTTGGGTGTTTTCCTCGTATATCGCGGCGAGCGCCGTGACCATGTCGATCACGCAATGGCTGGCGGGACGCTACGGTCGGAAGGTGGTCTATCAGGCCGCCGTCACGATCTTCGTGTTGGGTCTCGCGCTCGACGCGCTGGCGACGACGTCGATTCAGTTCGTGCTGGCGCGAATCCTCCAGGGCGCGGCGAGCGGACCGCTGGCACCGCTCTCGCTGGCGATCCTGCTCGAGGCGACATCGCCGGTGCGACATGCGCGCATGAGCCTGGCGTGGACCGTCTGCTCCCTACTCGGCATCAGCAGTGGCCCGGCCATTGGCGGCTGGCTCAGCGAATATTACGGCTGGCCCTCGATCTTCTATTTCAGCCTGCCGATGACGGGCTTCATTTTCCTGACGATGGCTCAGCTGCTCCGCGAGAAGCGGGCGGAGCGGAGCCGGTCCTTCGACTTCTTCGGTCTGACGACGTTCTCCGTCGGCATGATCGGGTTGCAGATGTTGCTCGACCGCGGGGAGCGCCTCGAATGGTTCGCCTCGACGGAAATCTGGATCGAGGCGGGCGCCTCCGTGCTCGGCTTCTATCTCTTCATCGTGCACGTCATGACGACAAAGGAGCACTTTCTCCGCACGGCGCTGTTCAGGGACCGCAATCTCGTGCTCTCGACGGTCATCTCCTTCGCGCTTGGCTTCGTGCTGCTGCCGACCCTGGCCTTGACGTCCCCGATGCTGGAGGAATTGCTCAACTACCCCGTCGACACCACCGGATACATGACCGTTCCTCGCGGCGTCGCGCTGGTGGGGGCGCTGGTGCTGACGAGCCTGGTCCCGGCGCAGATCGACTACCGGCCGTTCCTCGTGGGTGGAATGACGCTGGTGGTCTATGCCAACTGGCTGATGCTTGGCTATTCACCGGCGATGGATTGGCGGCCGGTCGTCGAGGCCGGCCTGCTCCAGGGAGCGGGTCTCGGCATGTTGCTGCCCGCGCTCGCCAGGGCCGCGTTCGGCACGCTCGATCCGAAGCTCCGCCCGGAAGGCAGCGCGCTGATCAACCTGTCGCGCCTCTATGGCAGCACCATTGGCATCGCGGTCGTCCAGCTCTTCTTCTACGCCAACACGCAGGCTGTGCATGTCGCACTCGCAAAGAACCTCACGCCCTATCGTGTCGCCGCTTACGTCGGGGGCTCGGTCGGCAAGCCGGGTCTTGCGGCCCTCAACGGCATGGTCACGCGTCAGGCGGCGACCGTCGCGGTCATCGACCAGTTCGAGATCCTGATGTTCGCCATGCTCGTCATGATTCCGCTCGTGTTTTTTCTCCGTAAGCCGCGGCCTACCGGTTAACGCCTGGAGTCGTGGAATGACATCGCATCGTCAATTTCGAATACCTCGTCCCTTACTTTTGAGGGAGCTGAGGGCAAACAAAGGAGCATCAGCATGACAACGTCGGATTCGCTTCGTTATACGAGAATTCTAACTCATCAATCCGGGACGATTCCCGCGGTGGGATTTGGCACGCTCATTCCGGATCCGCTCGTGACCAGGCGGGCCACCAAGGCTGCATTGGAGGCCGGATTTCGACATCTTGATTGCGCGGAGCGCTATCGCAACGAAGAGGCGGTCGGCGATGCGCTGCGGGAGGCATTCAAGGCGGGGACGCTTCAGCGCAAGGACCTGTTCGTTACGACGAAGCTATGGAACACCAATCATCGGCCTGAACGGGTCAGGCCTGCCTTCGACGGCAGTCGCCGGCGGCTGCAACTCGACGAGATCGATTGCTACATCATCCATACGCCCTTTGCCTTTCAACCCGGCGACGAGCAGGACCCGAGGGATGAGCACGGTCGGGTCATCTATGATTCAGGGGTTACGCTGGCGGAGACATGGGGGGCGCTGGAGCGCCTCGTCGACGAGGGGCACTGCAAGTCGATCGGTCTGTCGGACATCACCCTGGACAAGCTGCGCGAGATCGTTTCGATCGCGCGGATCAGGCCCGCCATGGTGCAAGTCGAATCGCATCCGTATCTTCCCGAATGGGACCTGCTCGACTTCTGTCGAGAGCACGGGATTGTCTTGCAGGCGTTTGCAGCGCTGGGACACGCCATGAAGCCGAACGTGCTAGCCGATCCGGTGATCACTGCCATCGCGGAGCGCTTGCACAGGACGCCGGCTCAAATTGCGCTGGCGTGGGCGGTCCAGCGCGGCACCGCTTTCCTGACGACTTCGACCAATTCCCGGCGCATCCAGGAAAACTTCGATATTTCGGCCTTGCCCGAAGACGCCATGCGAGAGATGAGGGACCAGATTACGACAAACATCAGGTTCAACACGGTCGTCGAGACCGGCGTGCCCGGATTCATTCCGCGGGCCGGATGAATCGGCGCCGGTCAGCCGACTCGTCAAGCCCGGAGCTGCTCGATCAGATCGTGGGCGCTGCGGATCTCGGCAATGCCGGCGCCCTCGGTGAACGGCCCGCATGCGCGTTGCAGAATTGCCAAGGCCTCCGCGCTCTGGCCGGCCCCGATCATGTACCGCGCCAGGCTGACCGCGCTTCGCAGCTCCCAGAAAAGCGCGCCTTGCTGGACGGCAATGTCCATGGCCTCGCGAAAGCGCGCCTCGGCATCCTCTGAATGCCGGGCGTTCCTGAGCATCAACTCTCCCTTGATGCGGATCAGCTCCGGCAGATACCAGAGCTCCTGCCGGTCGTTGCAGCGGGTCAGGACATCCTCGATCACGTCGAGCCCGCGATCGACCTGGTCGGCCTCTCCGGAACACGCGGCGAGCTCGCCGAGCAAGGGCAGAAAGCGCGGCAGGAAGCGCGCATCGCCGGCGCGATTGAGCTCCTCGCGCAGCAGCGGCAGGCCGGTCGTGACGTCGCCGCGCCTGACCATGACTGCGGCGTTGAAGGCCCGTGCCCACAGGCCCCACAGCCGGATGGCGTGGCGCTCGGTGTGTTCGAGCAGCTCGATGCCGTGACGCTCGGCGGCGTCGAAATCGCCGGACCAGAAGGCGATCGGGCAGGCGGCTTGTCCGAGCACGCTGCAGAATGTCAGCGCGTGGCCGTTGGCGCGGCCTTCCTCGATGTTTCTGGCGGTGAGGGCCTGAGCCTGATCGGCCAGACCCTGAAGCCACAGGATGCGAGCTCGAAAATATTGCGTCGATATTCTCAGATCGAGCGGGAAGATTTTCGGCTTCTCCGCCAACACATGCAACGATGCATTGACCCGGTCGATGCGCAGCCGAGCCTCGTTCTGATCCCCGAGATAATGCAGCGCGACGGCCATCAGCCGGTCGCCCAGCATGACATCGGTCCTGTCGGGCGAGTTCGCGGCTGCGTTCGCAAAGCGATCGGCGAGCGCACGGGCCTTGCCGAACTGTCCGTTATTGAACTGGTCGATGCACAAGCCCCAGAGCGCGCGCAGCCGGAAATCCTTGTCGTCGAGCCTGTCAGCCAGCTCGAGGGTCGTCTCGAGGATCGGCCGCGCCTCGCGCGCGCGGCCCTCGCCATACATCAGCGACCATCCGAGCGCCGACAGCAGCTGCATGCGGATGCGGTCGTCGTCGGCGGTGTCTCCGAGCGCCGCGAGCGCCGTTCTGCTGCGCTCACGGCATTCCGCGAACAGCGAAAGACGCACCCACAGCGTGACTGCGGCCGACGTCAGCGCGATCCCGAGTTTCGGCTCGCCGTCGGGCCCGAAGGCCCAGTCCAACGCCGCGCGCACATTGTCCAGCTCCGCGCCATACATGCTCAGCCATTCGGGCAGCGGCGTCGAAATATCGGCCTCCGCGCGCTGGAATAAATCGCGAAAATGCTCGGCATGACGCCGCGCGAACTGCCCGGCTTCGCCGAGCTCGTTGAGTTTTCCGTATGCATAGGTGCGCGTGGTGTCGAGCAGCCGATAGCGCAGCGTCCGCGAGCCGGACGGCGAAATCAGAGACTTGGTCACCAGGCTGTCGATTGCTTCGAGGGTCTCGGAGGCGTTGAGGCCGTCACCCGACGCGACCGCCGCAGCCGCCTCCGGCGCGAAAGGCCCGGCGAAGACCGACAGGCGTCGCAGCGTTGCGCTCTCCGCGGCAGGCAGAAGGTCGTAGCTCCAGTCGAGCGCCGCAGCGAGTGTCTGGTGCCGCGGCACGGCGGTGCGTCGGCCGCGCCATTGCAGCGAAAAGCGGCTGTCGAGCAGGGATGCCGTGCCGGCGATGCCGTAAGCATTGACGCGGCCCGCCGCGAGCTCGATTGCCAGCGCGATGCCGTCGAGGCGCCGGCAGATGCTCGCGACGAGGGGGGCCTCTTCCGCGCTGAGCTGGAACGGGCCCGAGCTCTGCGCAATGCGCTCCACAAAGAGCTGAGCCGCAGGGTAGGCAAGGACCTCGTCGACAGCAAGCCCTTCGCGCTCGGGCGGACAGTCCAGCGGGAACAGCCGGAAAATTCGCTCGCCTTCGCTCCGGAACGACTCGCGGCTGGTTGCGAGAACACGAAGCTGCGGTGCTTCGCGAACGATGCGCTCGACCAGCGGCGCCAAATGATCCAGCACATGTTCGCAACCGTCGAAGATCAGCAGGGCCGGGTCGGTCTTCAGAAACGTCAGCAGGGCCGGCGTCGGATCCTCCGCGCTGATGGTCAGTCCGAGCGCCGAAGCAATGGTGGTCGCGATGTGACTGGCATCCCTCAGCGGACCGAAATCGACAAAGAAGACTCGCCCGCCGAAATCCTGGGAGCGGCGATGCCCGACGGTGACGGCGACCGAGGTCTTGCCGATGCCGCCCGGGCCGACGACGGTCATGAAGCGATAGAGCGAAAGTCCGTTCGAGATCTTCTCGATGACACCTTCCCGGCCGACCATCCTGGTGAGCTGAGCGGGCAAGGAGCGGGGAGGGGCGCTTTCGGCCGGGAGCGGGGCGGCCGGAGGAGCTGCTTGAGCGAACGAGGCGACAAAGCAATAGCCGCGGCCGGGCACGTTGACGACGTAACGCGCCGACTTGCCGGTGTCGCCGAGCGCCTTGCGTAGCGCTGCGACATGGAAGCGCAGGCTACCCTCGTCGACATTGACGCCGGCCCAGATGCGCTTGACCAGCTCTCTCTTGTCGACCACTTCTCCGGGGCGTCCGGCAAGGAAGATGAGAATGTCGAGCGCGCGGCCGCCGACATGAAGCGGCGAGCCCTCCTTCTCCAGGAGCCGGGACTTCGGAAACAGTCGAAATGGCCCAAAGGAAATGGCCGAATCTTCGCTACGATCTGGCACGCGCCATCGCCCCCTCGAAGGGAGTCAAAAGGTATTACTTTCTGATCTAACAGAACGAGGCGTACAGTAAACCGGTCGAAAGCAGTGGGCAGGGCTGACAGCCCTGCGCGGACGGATGGCTCGCCGAAATAATGCTTGTGAAATAAAGAGTTAGGCCGACATGACAATGCGATGACGCCGGGGCACGGCCGGATGGAGCATTGACTGTGATGCCGGATTGCTGCGATGGCATGGTCCGGGAGCCGGTCCCGCCACCACATTGACTGCCGACTTCCGGAATTTCCAGCATGGCCTCTTTCACGCGGCGACAATTGGTGCACGCGTTGTCGGGCGCAGCGGCGCTCGCCGCGCTTCCCCGCAGCGGACAAGCCGCCGACTATCCGTCTCGTCCCATTCGCCTGGTGATTCCCTACGGAGCCGGCGGATCGGGTGACCAGATCGCGCGCCCCTGGGTGGACAGGATGCCGTCGCTGCTCGGGCCGACCTTCGTCGAATATATCGGCGGCGCGGGCGGCGCCATCGGGACCGCGGCGGTCGCGCGCGAGGAGCCCGACGGCTATTCGCTGCTGCTCGGCAACGGCAGCACGCAGGTCATCATTCCCATGACGGCGGCAAATCCCGGATATTCCGTTGGCGATTTCCGCGCCATCTACCGGCTGATCAACAGCGCGCTGGTTTTCGCCGTCAATCCTTCGGTGCCTGCCGCAAAC
This sequence comes from Bradyrhizobium sp. 17, assembly GCF_023073515.1. Lineage (NCBI taxonomy): Bacteria > Pseudomonadati > Pseudomonadota > Alphaproteobacteria > Hyphomicrobiales > Nitrobacteraceae > Bradyrhizobium > Bradyrhizobium sp. 17. The sequence continues at coordinate 149,495 of NZ_JADPJQ010000067.1, forward strand.
CTGCGCGAGTTGATCACCTATGCGAAAGCCAATCCAGGAAAGCTGTCCTATGGCACGCCGGGGATCGCCACCGGAAACCATCTGGTCGGCGAATCCTTCAAGCAGCAGGCCGGCGCGCTGGACATCGTCCACGTGCCCTATCGCGGCATCGCGCAGGCGACCAACGACCTCGTCAGCGGCCAGATATCGCTCGTCATTGCCGTCATGTCCGTTCAATTGCAGCAGCTGGCCCAAGCGGGAAGAGTCAGGCTGCTTGCGGTCACCACCGAAACGCGGCTGAGCGGCGCGCCGGAGATCCCGACCGCCGTCGAATCCGGCATGCCCGGCATCCGGTATGAGGGATGGTTCGGTCTGTTCGCACCCAAGGACACCGACGATGCGATCATCGACCGGATCGCGCAGGCGACGCGGCTCGCCATGGCCGATAGGGCGCTTCTGGCGAGCTATCGCGCCCAGGGCATGGAGCCGGACAACGATTCAAGCCCGGACAAATTCCAGCGCATCGTCGAGGCCACATCCGCAAGCCTCGCGCCCCTGATCAAATCGATCGGGCTGATCAATTTGTGAAGCCGCTCAGGCATCGGCGCGCGTGACAATGCGCGCCGTCAGCGTGACGAGGCCCATCAGCGCGGTCAGGAGCCAGAACGCCACCGGCAATCCGCCAAGACGTGCGATGAAGCCGACACCGGCGGGGCCCACGAGAACGCCGGCGTAGCCGGCGGTCGTGATCGCCGCGACGGCGAGGCCCGTTGGCATCACCTTCTGCCTCGCCGCTCGGCGGAACAGCACCGGCACGAGGTTGGATGCGCCGAGGCCGATGAGTAGGAAGCCGCCTATGGCGACCGCCACGACGGGAGCGGTGAGCAGGACCACGAAACCCGCGATCGCAATCAGGCTGCCCCAGAACAATGTCGTGCGGTCTCCGATGCGCGCGACGACGGCGTCGCCGCCGAGCCGCCCAATCGTCATCGCGACCGAGAACACGATGTAGCCGATCCCGCCTTGCGCTTCGGAAACGAGACCCGCGCCGATGACGAGCAACGCGCCCCAATCGAGCATCGCGCCTTCGACGAGGAAGGTGATGGCGCAAAGCAGCGCGAGCAGGAGCACGGCGCCATGCGGCAGCACGAACAGCGGTCCTTCCTGCACCTGCACGGAGCGAAGCAGCCGCGGCCAGGCCCCAAGCATCGCGATCAGCATCAGGACGGAGCAGATCAGCGTGCAAGCGAGCGCGCCGAGTTGCAGCGAGAGCAGTGCGGTCATGAGCGCGGCCCCGGCGAAGCCGCCGATACTGAACAGCGCGTGGAAGCCGGACATCAGCGGACGTCCCGCGGCGCGCTCCACCTCAACCGCGTGGATGTTCATGGCGACATCGATGGAGCCGAGCGCGGCGCCGAATGCGAGGAGTGCCAGCGCCAGCATCGCGGGCGAGTTCGCGATTGTCAGCAGAGGCAGGACCAGGGCAAGACCGATCCCGCCCGCCATGATGATCGGCTTGCTGCCATAGCGCGCACTCAGCACGCCGGTCAGAAGCATCGCGACGACCGAGCCGATGCCGAGGCTGAGCAGGAGCAGTCCGAGGATGCCGTCGTCGACGGCGAGCCGCGCCTTCGCGAACGGCACCAGTGGTGCCCAACACGCCATGCCGAAACCCGCGACGAGGAAGGCAAGTCTGGTCGCAAGGCGTGTCGCTGGCCTGTCGGCAGAAGACATGGGAACTCCGGGAAGGGGGAATCAGGGCAGGGGCAATCGACAAGCCCCGCAATTGTCGCGTCTTTATGTCCGCGGCGGACTCGGATTGTCGCAGGCGGCCCCCGGGCGGCCGCAAGCGGACACCAGGCCTTTTGGCTCGTCACCGGCATCTCGGCGCGCCGGTGGGCTGCGCCGTCGGGCGAAACACCTTGACAGCCCGACCCGCACCGGTGTCAAGCCGCACTGATGAAAATATTCCGCTTTACCGAAATTCGGAAACGGCGTATGTGTTGGCCATCCCGGCTCATCCTTGAGGGGCGATCTTGTGGTCGTCATGTTCGCGAGCCGGGCTTGCGGTGGACGCGGCAGCGTTCGGGTGCGAGAGGTGTGGGCAGGGCGGATTGCTCTCCGTGAGCCCAAGGCTTCGTTCCGACGAGCGGCGCTGCTAGGCTTCGTCTCGTCTGTAAGTTTCCGGCTCGGTCGACAGGGCTGGGAATACTGCGGCGAAATGGCGGGCCGTGCGTACGGCAAAACCGTGTGGTCCTGGCCGTCGTTGCTACGGTCAAG
>NZ_JADPJQ010000067.1:151763-195443 GCF_023073515.1 Bradyrhizobium sp. 17
CTGGCGAATGCGGCATCTGCGTCAACCGGCGCGGTGCCGGTGACTTTCGTTGGGGCGAGGGAGGCCAAAGAGAACTCGGCTCCCGGGAGAGCACGGCATAAGCCGTCCAACCATCGCGCAGGGAAGGCCGAGTGATTGGCTACACCTGTATGCTGCTGTGCGGTTCTCTCTGCGTGTGCTTTTCGCGCAGCGGACCGCGGGTGCCAGCCGGCACCCGGCCTTCCCTGCGCCCTCTTGGACAAGAGGGTGAAGCGACGAAGCAAAGCTCGGGCGAAACACGCCGCGAGGATGCGAAGCTGTGTCTGTAATCGTTCTAGCCGCCGAGTATCCGCTGGCAAGCGTCGACAAACACCTGGGCGCCGGTGACGATGTCGACGTCGGCGGTGTTCTCGGTCCAGTGATGACTGATGCCGCCGATCGACGGTACGAACAGCATGCCCGCGGGCATGATTGTCGCCAGCATCTGCGCGTCGTGGCCGGCGCCGCTGGGCATGCGGATGGACCGTCCGCCGGCCAGGGCCTTGCTCGCGGCTTCGATCGCGTCCTGGATGCCCGCGTTCATCATGGCCGGCGCACCGGTGCGCAGTTTGTCCACGGTGACGGTGCAGGGGCCGTTCGCGCTGACCTCGTCCGCCATGCTCCGCAGCAGTTCTTCCAGCCGTGCGACGACGGAAGGATCGTCGTCGCGGATCTGGAACAGCATTTCGGCCGCACCCGGAATGATGCTCGGTGCGCCCGGATCGAGCGTGATGCGGCCGGTGGTCCAGACCGTGCGCAGGCCGCAGCTCTCGGGGAAACGCTTGTCGATCGCGACGCAGAACTTTGCCAGCGCCAGCCCGGCATCCTTCCGTGCAGCCATGCGGGTCGTGCCGGCGTGATTCTGTTCACCGACGAAATTGATCTGGTATTGCCAGATGCCGACGATGGAGGTGACGACGCCGATCGCAAGGCGACCGCTTTCGAGCGTGTCGCCCTGCTCGATATGGGCTTCCAGATATCCGACGTGCCGGCCCGGCTCGGCGGCGATGCGTGGTCGTCCTGCGAGCCCCATGTCGGCAAGTGCGGCCCGCATGGTGCGGCCGCTGGTGCGGTCGCGTGCGGCATCGATGTCGGTCTCGGTCAATTGGCCGACATAGGAGCGCGAACCGAGAAAGTGTCCAAAGTGTCCTTCCTCGTCGCACCAGGCGGCAACCTCGACCGCGCCTTCGAGCGAGGGATCGGCATTGAGCACGCGGGCCGCTTCGAGCGCGTAGACGACCCCGAGCGGGCCGTCGAGCCAGCCGGCGTAGTTCTGGCTTTCGAGGTGCGATCCCGCGAGCAGCTTGGGTCCCGACTTTGCGCTGGTGCCAAAGACATTGCCGATGCCGTCGATCGCGGCGGAGAGGCCTGCGTCGGGCAGCTTCTGCACCAGCCAATCCAGCGAAAGCTTGTGCGGCTCGGAGAAGGTCGGCTTGTGCACGCCGGTCTTGTACGCGCCAATGGCACGGAGCGCATTGAGATCGGCGAGAACGCGCTCGCCGTTTGCGCGTGAAAAGGTGTTAGGCATGCTCGGCAACCTTCAACGCCTCGGTGCGGATCTCCTCGACCAGCCGTTCCTTCAACTGCACAAATTCGGGCGTGGTCTTGATCTTGTAGGAGCGCGGATGCGGCAGGTCCACATTGATCTCGGCCTTGATGCGGCCGGGACGCGCGCTCATGACGATGACGCGGCTGCCGAGGAAGATCGCTTCCTCGATGTCGTGGGTCACGAACAGCACGGTCTTCTGGTCGCGCTCCCAGATCCCGAGCAGCATTTCCTGCATCAGGGCTCTCGTCTGGTTGTCGAGCGCGCCGAAGGGCTCGTCGAGCAGCAGGATCTTGGGATCATTGGCGAGCGCGCGCGCGATCGCGGTGCGCTGCTGCATGCCGCCGGAGAGCTGCTTTGGCCAATGGTTCTCAAAGCCGGACAAACCGACCTGGCGGATGAAGGCATCGGCGACCTTGTTTCGCTCCACCTCGGGCACGCCGCGCTCGCGAAGGCCGAAGGCGATGTTCTCGCGCACCGTCAGCCAGGGAAACAGCGTGTAGGACTGGAACACCATGCCGCGGTCGGCGCCCGGGCCAGTCACCTCGCGTCCGTCGAGCACCACACGTCCGCCGGTCGGGCGATCGAGGCCGGCGACGATGCGAAGCAGCGTGGACTTGCCGCAGCCGGAAGGGCCGAGGATGGTGACGAAGTCGTTGTTGCCGATCACAAGGTCGGTCGGCTCCAGCGCCCTCGTTGGCGCGTTGCCGTGGCGCGCGGGAAAAGTTCGCGAGACCTGTTCGATCTTGAGGATCGTCATGCGAGCCTCCAGGGAAACAGCCACGCGTTGAACGCCTTGAACAGGAAGTCCGAGACGAGGCCGATCAGCCCGATCACGATGATGCCGAAGATGATCTGGCCGGTGTTGAGCAGCGCCTGGCTGTCGGTGATCATGTGGCCGATGCCGGAGGAGGAGCCGATCAGTTCGGCGACGATGACATAGGTCCAGGCCCAGCCCAGCACCAGCCGCAGGATCTCGGCGATCTCCGGCGCGGAAGAGGGCAACAGCACGCGGCGGATGATGCCGCGGTCGCTGGCTCCCAGCGTATAGGCCGCCTCGACCAGGTCGCGCCGCGTGGTGCCGACGGTCACCGCGATCATCAGGATGATCTGGAACACCGAGCCGATGAAGATGACGAGCAGCTTCTGCAGCTCGCCGATGCCTGCCCACAGGATCAGGAGGGGAATGAAGGCGGAGGCCGGCAAATAGCGCGCAAAGGAAACGAACGGTTCGAGGAAGGCCTCGACCGGCTTGTACGCGCCCATCAGCACGCCGAACGGCACCGCGATGATTGCGGCCAGCACGAAGCCGCCGACGACGCGCCAGATCGTCATGCCGATGTCGAACAGGAAGCCCTGTTTGATGATCAGATCGACGCCTTCCTGCACCATGGTCAGCGGGTTGGCGAGGAACACCTTCGACACATGGCCGCCGAAGGTCGCCCAGGACCAGAGGGCTACGAACACCACGAAGAACGCAAGGCCGTAAGCCACGCGCTGCCTTGACGTCACGGGATCGAGGGGACGCATCAAACTGTCTATCCGGGCGGTGAACAAGTTTGCCGGCCCCGCGGCGAGACGGGGCCGGCGGCTCCTGGGAGATTTACTTGATATAGCTGGCGTCGAAGAGATCCTCGACCTTCGGCGCGGCCTTGATGATCCCGATCTCGAGCAGGAGGTCGGCGGCCTCCTTGTTGAAGGTCAGGAAATCGCCGGCGAAGAATTTCTGGTTCGCGGCCTTGTCCTGCCAGCGCAGATATTTTGCCGAGTTGCCGAACGCCTCGCCGCTCTGCTTCACGTCGGCACCCATGATCTCGTAGGCCTTGGCCTGGTCCTTGGCGATCATGTCGAGGGCCTCGAAATAGCTGTCGGCGAGCGCCTTGGCGGCCTTCGGGTTCTCGGTGAGGAATTTCGGCGTGCAGCCGAACGTGTCCATGACCATCGGATAGTCGAGCGTGGTCGCGATGATCTTGCCCTTGTCGGGGGCGGCACGAACCGTCGACAGATACGGCTCATAGGTCATCGCGGCATCGTTCTGGCCGGAGACAAAGGCCTGTGCCGCCGCCGCCGGCTCGAGGTTCACGACAGTGACGTCCTTCACCGACAAGCCGTTCTTCTTGAGCATCCAGGCCAGCGCGAAATAGGGCGAGGTACCGGGCGCGGAAGCAGCAACCGTCTTGCCCTTCAGATCCTTGATCGCGGCAAGCTCGTTGCGCACGGCCATGCCGTCGGCGCCGTAGCTCTTGTCGAGCTGGAAGATCTGCTTGGTCGCGACGCCGTTGGCGTTCCAGGAGATCCAGGTCTCCACGGTGGTCGCCGCGCACTGGACGTCGCCGGACGCGATCGCGAGATGGCGATCCTTCTGCGGAATCTTCTTGATGGTGACGTCGAGGCCGTTCTTCTTGAAAATGCCGGCTTCCTTCGCCAGCGTCAGCGGCGCGAACCCGGTCCATCCGGAAATGCCGACGCCGACCTTGACGTCGTCGGCGAGCACGGGGGTGGAGACCGCAAGTGCAATGACTGCCGCAAATACTTTCGAACTACGCATGATTGTCGTCCTCTTGCCGATCGATGGATTGACGTCCTGTTGATCTTGGTCGGTCCTCGCGGACCGTTGCCCGAAGCTTTGCACGATTTGTGCCGACATCGTCCTCTCAGCCTCCCTTGAATCGGGCGACAAGGCGGTGAGAGTCACCGGGATAGAGCAGCCGCACGGCGGTGATCGTGCGCGCGCTGCGCCAGGTATAGCGGTCGATCACGAGGCAGGGCGCGCCGACGGCGATGTCGAGCGCTTCGGCCGTGCGATCGTCCGCAACGATAGCGCTGATCGTATGCTCGGCCTCTGTCCATGGCACATGGTGAAGCAGCCACGAGCCGGGCGGCTCACGCGAAAAATCCGCGGCCGCCGCATCCGGCACCGACGCGAGATCGATCAGCCGGTCCTCGACGGCGAACGGCACGTTGTCGGCGCTGTGGCGGCAGGTGATCGCGACGACCTTGCCGGCCTTCTTGACGCCGAGGCGGTCGCGGTCGGCAGCCGTTGCGGCGCGGAGCTTGCGGCCGATCAGCTCGTAGCCGTAAGCGCGCCCGAGCGCGGTGATCTCGGCGCGCATGTCGGCGATCTTGAGCACGGCGGATTGATGTTGCGGGCGTCGCACGAAGGAGCCGGCACGTCGCCGCCGCTCGATCAGGTCGGCTTGCGCGAGCTCCGACAGCGCCTTGTTCACGGTCATGCGCGAGCAGCCGTAACGCGCCACCAGTTCGTGCTCGAACGGGATGCGATGCCCGGGCGGCCACTCGCCGGTCAGAATGCGCTTCTCGATATCGGCGCGGATCCGCTTGTAGAGCGTCGGCTTGTCGCCGGCATCTGTGGCGAGGCTCATGCGACGAGCCTCCGCACCGATGCGTTGAAGTGTTCGCGCGCGGCCTGGCGCAGTCTGTGCCGCCCGCCTTCGACGACCTTGTCGCCGCCGGCCCAGACGCAATCGATCGCGCCGTTGCCCCCAGCGAAGATCCAGCCGTCGATGGCGGCATCGCGCGCGCGCCCCGCCAGCGAGGGATGCGTGATGTCGAGCGTGACGATGTCGGCGCGTGCACCTGGCGTCAGACCGACTGACATCTGGGCTAGTGCCCGCGCACCGCCTGCAAGCGCATGATCGAACAGGGCGCGTCCCGTCGAGCGGCCTGCGCCGGCAGAGAGCACGTTGCGTTCACGGTGCTTGAGCCGTTGGCCATATTCGAGCTGACGCAGCTCGTCGGCGACGCCGACCAGCACATTGGAATCCGTGCCGACGCCAAAGGCACCGCCGGCACCGACGAATTCGCGCGCCGGGAAAATGCCATCACCAAGGCTTGCCTCGGTGATGGGGCAGAGGCCGGCGACCGCACCGGTCCTAGCGAAGGCGCGGACTTCCTCGTCCGTGGTGTGGGTGGCGTGAATGAGGCACCAGCGTTGATCGACGGGTGCGTGCTCCAGCAACCATTGCACCGGACGTCGTCCGGACCACGCCAGGCAATCCTCGACTTCCTTCACCTGCTCGGCGGCATGAATGTGCACCGGGCCGCCCTCCGCGAGTGGAATGATCGGTGCAAGCTCGGCCGGCGTCACCGCGCGCAAACTGTGCGGCGCGATGCCGATATTCGCGCCCGGCAGTCGTTCAATCGCCTTGCGCGAGGCAGCCATCAGTGCGGAAAATTGATCAACCGTACAGATGAAGCGGCGCTGGCCGGCATGCGGTGCTGCGCCCCCAAATGAGCCATGCGCATAAAAACTCGGCAGCAGCGTCAGCGCAATACCCGAAGCTTCGGCGGCCTGCGCGATGCGTGCGGCCATTTCGCCGATGTCGGCGTAGGGCGAGCCGTCGCGATCATGATGCAGATAATGGAATTCGCCGACGCGGGTAAAACCCTGCTCCAACATCTCGACATAAAGCAGTGTCGCGACCGCTGCGACGTCGTCAGGCGTCATCGCCAGCGCGAAGCGGTACATCGTCTCGCGCCAGGTCCAGAAGGTGTCGGTGCTATCGCCGCGCAGTTCCGCGAGACCCGCCATGCCGCGCTGGAAAGCGTGGCTGTGCAGGCTCGCAAGTCCCGGAAACGCGATGTCGTGGCGTTCATCGCCGGAGACCGGCGCCATGCCCGGCGTCACCTCGGCGATCGCGCCGGCGGTGATCACCACCTGCACGTCATTGGCCCAGCCCGAGGGCAGGAGCGCGGAGGCGAAATGCAGTCGTGTCATGTTTCCATGCCGGCTGGACAGAACCGCGACACGATTATATGTCTAGACATATAAGTCAAGCATCCCACGCGAAGGGACAGTTGCATGGCAGAACGCTTCGACCGGATCTGGCATAACGCCCGGCTCGCCACGATGCGGGCCGATGGTCCCGATCTCGGTGAGATCGAGCACGGCGTGATCGCCGCGCTCGGCGGCCGTATCGCTTATGCGGGTTCGCAGACCGATTTTCCGGCGAGCGCCGATGCAGCCGACCGGATCGATTGCGGAGGGCGCTGGATCACGCCCGGTCTCGTCGACTGTCACACCCATCTGGTCTATGGCGGTAACCGCGCCCATGAGTTCGAGCTGCGCCTGAAGGGCGCGAGCTACGAAGAGATCGCGCGCGCCGGCGGCGGTATCGTCTCGACAGTGGCCGCGACGCGCAAGGCAAGCGAGGCCGAGCTCGTAGCACACGCGCTGCCGCGGCTCGATGCGCTGATTGCCGAGGGTGCCACCACGGTCGAGATCAAGTCCGGCTACGGCTTGGACACCGAGACCGAGATGCGGCAGCTGGCCGCCGCGCGAAGCCTGGGCCGTCAGCGGCCGGTCGCGATCCGCACGTCGTTTCTCGGCGCGCATGCGCTGCCGCCAGAGGCCGATGGCGACAAGGATCGCTACATCGATCTCGTCTGCAGGGAGATGTTGCCGGCGGTCGCGAAGGCGGGCCTCGCCGATGCCGTCGATGCCTTCATGGAGGGGATCGCATTTTCCGGCGAGCAGACGGGGCGGGTGTTCGAGACGGCGAGGCGGCTCGGACTTCCGGTTAAGCTGCATGCTGACCAGCTCTCGAACCTCGGCGGGGCTGCGCTCGCCGCAAAATTCTCGGCGCTCTCGGCCGATCACCTCGAGCACACCGACGAAGCCGGTGCAGCGGCGATAGCGAAGGCCGGAACGGTGGCCGTGCTTCTGCCCGGCGCCTTCTACTTCATCCGCGAGACGCAAAAACCGCCGGTCGAGGCGTTCCGCAAGCACGGCGTTGCCATGGCGCTCGCGACCGACTGCAATCCGGGCAGCTCGCCGCTGACCTCGCTGCTGCTCGCCATGAACATGGGCGCGACGCTGTTCCGGATGAATGTGGCCGAGTGCCTTGTGGGTGTCACCCGCGAAGGCGCGCGAGCGCTCGGCGTGCTCAATGATACCGGCACGTTAGAGGCCGGCAAATGGTGCGACCTTGCGATCTGGGACATCGATCGCCCCGCCGAGCTGGTGTACCGTATCGGCTTCAATCCGCTTCACCGCCGGGTGTGGAGGGGACAGTGATGGAGGAGAGCACAGCGATCGTCGTCAAGCCGGGAACGGTTAGCCTCGACGATCTCGCGCGCGTGCTCGAAGGCGCATCTGTCGTTCTCGATCCCTCGTTCTGGCCGCGCGTCGACGCGGCCGCGGGGATCGTTGCAAGGGCTGCGCGAGCCGACGTCCCCGTGTACGGGATCAACACCGGCTTCGGGAAGCTGGCGTCGAAGCGGATTCCACCTGACCAGACCGCGCTGCTCCAGCGCAATCTCATCGTCTCGCATTGCTGCGGCGTCGGTGCGGCGACGCCCGAGCCGATTGTCCGGCTGATGATGGCGCTGAAGATCATCTCGCTCGGGCGCGGTGCTTCCGGCGTGCGCCGCGAGGTGATCGAGCAGCTGCAGGCCATGCTGGCGCGGCGCGTCTCACCGCTGGTGCCGCAGCAGGGTTCGGTCGGTGCTTCTGGCGATCTCGCGCCGCTCGCGCATATGACCGCTGTGATGATCGGCGAAGGACAGGCGTTCGTCGACGGCAAGAGCGTATCAGGCAGCGACGCGCTCGCCGCAGCCGGCCTACCGCCACTGACGCTCAGTCCCAAGGAAGGGCTCGCGCTGATCAACGGCACGCAATTCTCCACTGCCTACGCCGTCTCCGGCGTGCTGCGCGCATTTCGCCTGGCCCGCGCCGCGCTCGTCACCGGCGCGCTGTCGGTCGATGCCGCGATGGCTTCGACGGCGCCGTTCCGCCCCGAAATCCAGGCGCTGCGCGGCCATTCGGGACAGATCGCGGCCGCGGCAACCTTGATGGCGCTGCTCGACGGCAGCGACATCCGCCTGTCGCATCTCGAAGGCGACGAGCGCGTGCAGGACCCCTATTGCCTGCGCTGCCAGCCGCAGGTCGCAGGCGCGGCGCTCGACCTGATCCTGCAGGCGGCGCGGACGCTGATTATCGAGGCCAATGCCGTCACCGATAATCCGCTTGTCCTGGTCGAGACCGGCGAGATCGTCTCCGGCGGCAACTTCCATGCCGAACCGGTGGCTTTTGCCGCGGATACCATCGCGCTGGCGCTGTCGGAAATCGGTGCGATCAGCGAGCGGCGCATCGCGACGCTGGTCGATCCCGCGCTCAATTTCGGCCTGCCGCCGTTCCTCACTCCCGATCCCGGTATCAATTCCGGCTTCATGATCGCCGAGGTGACGGCGGCCGCACTCTATGCCGAGAACAAGCAGCGCGCGGCCGTGTGCTCGATCGATTCGACGCCGACCAGCGCCAACCAGGAAGACCATGTCTCGATGGCCGCGCATGCTGCACGGCGCCTGTCTGACATGGCGGACAATCTCGCCACCATCCTGGGCATTGAGCTGCTGGTCGCCGCCCAAGGCATCACGCTGCGCGCGCCGCATGCGACCAGCGCGCCGCTCGCCGCCGTCATCGCCGCACTGCGCGAGCAGGTGCCGCAGCTCGGCGCCGACCGCTACATGGCCGGCGATCTCGCCAGGGCTGCAGCGCTGGTCGAAGCCGACGCGCTGCCGGCTGCGGCGCTCGCCGTACTGTCAACTGACCCGTTTCCGACACTTGCCTGACGAGGTGTTCCGCATGAACCGCCGACTGGACAACGACCGCACCATCCGCGCGCCCCGCGGCAGCGAAATCAGCGCCAAGAGCTGGTTGACCGAAGCTCCCTTGCGCATGCTCATGAACAATCTCGATCCCGACGTTGCAGAACGTCCGAGCGAGCTCGTCGTCTATGGCGGCATCGGCCGCGCCGCGCGCGACTGGGAGAGCTTTGACCGGATCGTTGCTTCGCTGCGCGAGCTCGAGGACGACCAGACGCTGCTGGTCCAGTCCGGCAAGCCGGTTGGCGTGTTCCGCACTCATGCCGACGCGCCGCGCGTCCTGATCGCGAATTCCAACATCGTGCCGCACTGGGCGACGCTCGATCATTTCAACGAGCTCGATCGCAAGGGCCTGATGATGTACGGCCAGATGACGGCGGGTTCCTGGATCTATATCGGCAGCCAGGGCATCGTGCAGGGCACCTACGAAACCTTCGTTGAAGTTGGCCGCCGCCACTATGGCGGCAGCCTCGCCGGCAAATGGATTCTGACGGCCGGTCTCGGCGGCATGGGCGGCGCGCAGCCGCTGGCTGCGACCATGGCCGGGGCCTCGATGCTGGCGGTCGAATGCCAGCCGAGCCGCATCGAGATGCGTCTGCGCACCGGGTATCTCGATCGCCAGGCCGCAACGCTGGACGAGGCGCTTGCGATCATGGCCGACGCAGCGAAGACGAAGAAGGCGGTCTCGGTCGGCCTGCTCGGCAATGCCGCGGAGATTTTTCCCGAGCTGGTCCGCCGTGGCGTCAGGCCCGACATCGTCACCGATCAGACCAGCGCGCACGATCCGATCAACGGCTATTTGCCGAAGGGCTGGACGCTCGCCGAGTGGGAAGCCAAGCGCGCTGCCGACCCCAAGGCCGTGGAGCGCGCCTCGAAGACCTCGATGGTTGAGCACGTCCAGGCCATGCTGGATTTCCATGCACTGGGCATTCCGACCCTCGACTATGGCAACAATATTCGCCAGATGGCGCAGGACATGGGCCTGAAGAATGCCTTCGATTTTCCCGGCTTCGTTCCCGCCTATATCCGTCCCTTGTTCTGCCGCGGCGTCGGGCCGTTCCGCTGGGCCGCGCTGTCGGGCGATCCCGAGGACATCTTCAAGACCGACGCCAAGGTCAAGGAGCTGATGCCTGACGACAAGCATCTGCACAATTGGCTCGACATGGCCAGGGAGCGCATCAAGTTCCAGGGCCTGCCGGCGCGGATCTGCTGGGTCGGGCTCGGCGATCGCGATCGCCTGGGCCTTGCCTTCAATGAGATGGTGGCGCGCGGCGAATTGAAGGCACCCATCGTGATTGGCCGCGATCATCTCGACAGCGGTTCAGTGGCGAGCCCCAACCGCGAAACCGAAGCGATGAAGGACGGGTCGGACGCTGTGTCCGACTGGCCCTTGCTCAACGCCCTGCTCAATTGCGCCAGCGGCGCGACCTGGGTGTCGCTGCATCACGGTGGCGGCGTCGGCATCGGCTATTCCCAGCATGCCGGCATGGTGATCGTCGCCGACGGTACGCCGGAAGCGGCGAAGCGGATCGCGCGCGTGCTCTGGAACGACCCTGCCAGCGGCGTCATGCGCCACGCCGACGCGGGCTACGACACCGCGATCGACTGCGCCCGCGACAAAGGGCTCGACCTGCCGAGCCTGCGCTAGGCGCGACTTAGGCCACGACCCTGGCTTCGGCGCTGCCGAGGCGCTGGCGTTCCTTTGCGAGATACTCGTCGATCGCGTCGCCGTGCATGGGCTTTGCGAAGTAGTAGCCCTGGATGAAGTCGCATCCCAGCCGGCCTGGAGTAACCGTGCCTGCCCGTTTTGAGCATGGCGGCCATAGCCGCAACGCGGCCGGCTGAGGTTTGACCGCGCACAGTCGGCTCGTCATACTTTGCGCCAAGGCGAGCCAGAAAGACTCGTCGGTATCGGGAGCTGAAATGACCAAATCATTCTCCGTCCTTGCGGGGACGCTGATTTCCGTCGTCTCCTTCACTTCGATTGCCTTCTCGCAGCCGGCCTGCGTCACCCAGAACATGGCCGTGCCGCCTGGGGCCAACACCACCGACAAGGCGGGCCCGTTCTTCATTGATACGACGGGTCTTGACTTCAAGACGGCGCCTCCGACGCGCGATCCATCCAATCCCAATTATCCACGCGCCACAGAGCTTCCTGACGGAACGCTGCCGCCACCGGGTGCCGAGGGCAATTTCATCATCGGTCCCACCCACAATCCTGCGCCGGAGACGATCGCGAAGGAGGGCGTGCCGCGTGGGACGACAAAGTCCTTCACGCTGTCGTCGAAGGAGAGCACCATCTACAATCCTGGCCTGATCCGCGATGACGCCGCCGGCTGCACCAATTCCTCGATCATGACGACCGTCACGGCGCCGGACGACAAGTCGCACATGATCGTCACCACCAGCCATCCCGGCGTCTGGTCGCGCACCATCGACGTCTATGTGCCGGCGCAATATGTGCGCGGCAGCGAGGCGCCGTTCATCGTGGTCGGCGACGGCGGCTCCAACGCCTACAAGGACCTCGCCGTCACGCTCGACAATCTGATCGCGCAGCGCCGCGTGCCGCCGATGATCGCGATTCAGATCGGCAATGGCGGGCAGGACGCGCAGGGCAGTCAGCGTGGCCGCGAATATGACGCGGTGTCAGGTGCCTACGCGCAGTTCGTCGAGCGTGAAGTGCTGCCGCTGGTCGAAAAGAACGCCGATGTCAAGCTGACCAGAAATCCCGATGGGCGTGCGACCATGGGGCTGAGTTCGAGCGGTGTGGCCGCCTTCACCATGGCGTGGTTCTATCCGGATCTCTATCACCGCGTGCTGGCGTTCTCGCCGACCATGGTCAACCAGCAATGGCCGCACGACCCGTCGCTGCGCGGCGGTGCCTGGGAGTATCACAGCGCATGGACGGGGCCAGCCACACCCCATCTCATCTCCAAGGCGGGCGTGCTCACGCCGGCCGAGCCGCCCGGCCTGCCGCTGATCGTCGCCGCGCCGACCAAGCCGATCCGGTTCTGGTTCTTCGGCGGCGACCAGGACCTGTTCTATCCGAACCCCACCATTCCCGATGGCATGCACGACTGGACCCTCTCCAACGCGCTGATGGCCAAGGTGCTCGCGGAGAAGGGCTACCACTATCAGTTTCTGTTCGTCCGCAACGCCAAGCACGTCGACCGTCCCACGATCGCGCAGACGCTGCCGTCGGCGCTGGAGTGGGTCTGGAAGGGCTATCCTATCCCCTGAGCGAAAGTAGCCTAGCGCCCGATCGTCACGCCGGCGGTCGAGCGCATGGCGTCCTTGAGGCTCGTCGCGTTCTTGTCGTCGAGGACCTCTCGCGTCAGCACGGTGGTCTGGCCGGGCGTGTTGAGGATCGTCTCTCCGCGCGAAAAGGAGAGGCGGTCGGCCTTGTAGGGTGAGGCCTGATCGGTCGTGGGCGCATGGCGTTTACTGGATGCGGCGAAGGCTCCTTGCGAGACGCAGAGGACGACAATCACGACCAGTCGCAACGATCTTGCGGGCATGCGATCTCCCAAATTCAGGGCGTTAGCCTAGCATATGGGCTGCTCGTCACTGGAATAAAGGGTCAGGCGAGAGCGGCCTGGCGTTCCCGCATTAATTCGCGGACCGGATCGGGTTTCCCCGGCTCGGCGAGCCGTGTAAAACTGCGCTGGCTTGCATGCGCGGGGGCTTCGACAATCACGCCTTCGCAGACGATCTGTCCGCCGAGCATCCGGAATTCCAGCTTGTCGTAGCGCGGCATCGTCTCGCCGGGCGCGGGCGGCAGCAGCCCGACGCTGCCCTGGATGTTCAGCGTGGCATCATCGGCGCCGTGGAGGCGGGGATTCCACATCCTGATCCCGGTCTCCGCCCAGCGCTGCCGGATTAGCGCGGCGCGGTCGGCGGGCTCTGCGGCTCTCACGCGAGCTTTCGGTGCATACGGGATCTCCGGAGCCGGAGACACGAGGGCCGGAGCTGGCTCGATAGTTGTGACGACGCCGAGCGTCTCGGTGGAGTCTTCCGCGGCGCCGGGGGAAGGATCGCTCTCGATGCTATCCTCAGGGACATGCTCCGGCGAGATGTCGCGATCGGCGAACGCGACACACGTGTCGTCGAGAGTCGAGGAAGTATCCACGTCGACGACCAGAGCGATGGCGTCAACCGTGACGACCTCGACATCGACAGAAGAGGCCTTCTCCGCCACAACGGGCTCAACGTCGGCCGAAAGTTCGGAAGTTGGATCGCTGTTGATGATGAGTTCGGGGACGTCGACCGCTTCGCGCACGACGTCGATAGTCGCGACCGAAACTTCCACGACGATCGGCTCGACTTCCGTCGGCGTCTCCTGGGATGAATCGTCGCTGCCGCTGACATCGGCTGGCGTTTCCGACGGGCTCTCCGCGATGACAGGGCTGGAGGTGTTGTCTTCGGCGGCTGAAGCCGCGACCGGGACGTCGCAGTGCGACGTATCCGCGTTGATGCTGGTGTCGAGAGCCGGAGCCGTATCTGCAATTTCTGCAACAATGGCGGGTGAGGCGTCTACTGCGTCAGGCGTGACGTCGATGCTGCCACCGTGCGGCGCGGGGCGAAGCCGGGTGAACGCCCATTTCACCGCGGCGATGCGGCGCAGCAACGATATCAGTCTCGAAAGCACTGGGAGTTGTCCAAGAGGTACTCGGCTTGAGGCCATCGCTGATTCGCCAGCAATGTAAAAATCCCCGGCTGTCACACTGATGTCAATGTAGGTAGGACCAATTGCAGAACATCCACGCCTTCAGGGCGCGCGGCTGCGATTTAGCCGGCGTGACTGTAACCAAGGTGCAGCCCCGCCAATACGCTTCGTTCGACACCAACACCTTCGCACATGACATCGACAAGCTTTGACGGCACAAAGGTTCTGGAGAGGGGACGATCGCCCCTCTCCAGGATTTTCGATCGATACCGGCCTACTTTCCGGCGCCGGAGCCGGAGCCAGCGCCGCCGCCGGCCTGGCTGCCCATGTTATTGGTGTTGCTGCCGCCGGCCGACGGGGTCTGCTTGCCCTTGCTGTCGGCGGCCTCGTTCTGCATGTTCGACGACGCGCCGGTTGTCATGCCCTTGGTCGCGGGGCCCCGCGACGAAGGGCCAACGTCGCCCTGGCCGGATGCGCCTGGGGCGGGTTGTGTCTGCGCAAAGGCGCCGCCGGTCGCCAGCGCCATGATGCACGCGGATGCCAAAATGATCTTCTTCATCTGGTTTCCTCCTGGGTTGCCTTGACGACAACTTGCGCGCGGAGCGGACGTTCCTCACTTAGGAGCGCCGCGAGGCTCATGACCAAGCGCATTGCGGCGCTGTCGAGGTTCCCTGTACAGCTCTATCGACGGTAAAGTTTGGAACATCGAGCATCTTGTGTAAGGACGAGGCATGAAAAGGATAATGACTCTCGGAGCGGTTCTGCTCTGGTCCACCATCGCGTTCGCACAGGAGCGCACCATTACTGTGGCCTCGACGACGTCGACGGAACAGTCGGGGCTGTTCGGTTACTTGCTGCCGCTGTTCTCGAAGGCCAGAGACGTTGACGTGAAGGTCGTTGCCGTCGGTACGGGTCAGGCGCTCGACATCGGGCGGCGCGGCGATGCAGATGTCGTGTTCGTCCATGACAGGCCTGCCGAAGACAAGTTCATGTCCGAAGGCGAGGGCGTGAAGCGCTTCGACGTCATGTACAACGACTTCGTCATTGTCGGGCCGAAGAGCGATCCCGCCAAGATCGCCGGCGGCAAGGATGTGGCCGAGGCGCTGCGCAAGATCGCGGCCGTGAAGGCGCCGTTCATCTCGCGCGGCGACAAGTCCGGCACGCACGCGGCCGAACTGCGGCTGTGGAAGGAGGCAGGCATCGACCTCGGTGCCGCCAAGGACGGCTGGTATCGCGAGATTGGCCAGGGCATGGGTCCAGCACTGAACATGGCGTCGTCGTCGAACGCCTATCTGCTGTCGGACCGCGGCACCTGGTTGTCATTCAAGAACCGCGGCGACCTTGCCGTCCTCACCGAAGGCGACAAGCGGCTGTTCAACCAGTACGGCGTCATGCTGGTCAATCCGGCCAAGCATTCGAACGTGAAGGCGCGGGACGGGCAGGCCTTCGTCGACTGGCTGATCTCTCCTGGGGGGCAGGAGGCCATCGCGGGCTACAAGGTCGGGGGCGAGCAGCTATTTTTCCCCAACGCGTCCCACTAGCAGGAAGGCGACGGTCGACACTGCGACGCTGAGTGCGAGCAGGATCAGCCCGAGCCCGAGCGCCAGCGGCAGGTCGCCCTTGCTGGTCTCCAGCGCGATCGCGGTCGTCATCGTGCGCGTGAAACCGCGAATATTGCCACCGACGATGAGGATGGCGCCGACCTCGGCGATCGCGCGCCCGAAGGCTGCGAGAAAGGCCGTCAGCAGCGAGGTCCGGCCCAGCGCGAACAGCAAGCCGATGCTGCGTAGCGTTGACAGCCCGTCGATCCGTGCGAGGTCGCCATACTCCGCCCACAGCAGGCTCGCCGGCCGGTGCACCAGTGCGACCACGATCGGTGTGGCGAGCAGCGTCTGCGCGACCACCATGGCCGCCGGCGTGAACAACAGGCCGGCGGCCCCGAGCGGGCCCGAGCGCGACAGCAGAAGATAGAGCGCGAGCCCGACCACGACCGGCGGAAGGCCAAGCAAGGCATTGGTCAGGACGATGATGACCTGCCGCCCACGGAACCGGGTGATCGCAAGCAGCGCCCCGAACGGCGCCCCGATCAGAAGCGCGAGGATGCTGGCAGTCAGGCTGACGCGCACCGACAGCCCGACGATGCCCAAAAGCTCTGCGTCGGCCTCGCCGATCAGTGTGAATGCGGCGCCGATGGATCGCGCGAAGTCGTTCATCCGTGCCCGAGCTTCGGCGCCCGCCACGATGCCTCGGGTGCGCCGATTTCGGGACTGCGGGGGTGATTCACGTATATTTCCCTGAGGGCAGCGTCGTGCAAGGCAGCGGCGGAGCGGTTTGGTAACCCGAATTTGACCGGAAATCAAAGCCTTGCGCGGCATGGGTACGAGGTGGCGTTCGGCCTCATCTTTTGCCCGATGCGGGGACGGTCGGGGCTCAGATCAAGCCGCGCAGCACTTCAACGAGCCGGGCACACTCGGCCTCCGTTCCGATCGTGATGCGCAGAAAGTCCTCGATGCGCGGCTTTCCGAAATGCCGGACCAGAACGCCACGCTGGCGAAGCGCTGCCGCGAGATCTGCTCCGCTCCGGCTTCGATGGCGCGCGAAAACGAAGTTGGCGAGCGACGGCAGCACATCGAAGCCGAGTTGTCTGAGATCGCGGGCCAAGGTTTCGCGGCTTGCGATGATACGGGCACGGGTGTCTCGGAACCAGCCGTCGTCCTCGATCGCGGCGACGGCGCCGGCGATCGCGAGGCAATCGAGCGGATAGGAGTTGAAGCTGTCCTTCACCCGTTCCAGCGCTTCGATCAGCGGTCGTTGGCCGATGGCAAAACCAACCCGCAGGCCAGCGAGCGAGCGCGACTTCGAGAAAGTCTGGATAACCAGCAGATTGTCGTGGCGTGCAACCAGCGGCACGGCGCTCTCGGCGCCGAAATCGACATAGGCCTCGTCCACCACCACCAGCCGGTCCGGCTGTTCGGCGAGCAGCCATGCGATGGCGTCGCGCTGAAGGGCGATGCCGGTTGGAGCGTTCGGATTGCAGAGCAGGATGGCGCTCGATGGTCGCCTGTAGTCGGAGATATCGATCCTCATCGCAGCATCGAGCGGCACCTCGTCATGCGTTATTCCATAGAGGCCGCAATAGACAGGGTAGAAGCTGTAGGTGACGTCGGGGAATAGAAGCGGTGGTTCGTGCTTCAGAAGTGCCTGGAAGGTGTGGGCCAGCACCTCGTCGGAGCCGTTGCCGACGAACACTTGCTCGGGCGCCACATCGCAATGGGCCGCGATGGCCTCGCGCAGGCGCGTTGCGCGCGGATCGGGATAAAGGCGCAGCCGCTCCGCGGCCGATGCGATCGCCGCCAGCACGCGCGGCGAGGGCGGGTAGGGATTCTCGTTGGTATTGAGCTTGACGATGCCGTCCTGCTTGGTCTGCTCGCCGGGGACATAGGGCGAAAGCGTGTGGACGACTGGACTCCAGAAACGGCTCATGAGCTCCAATCCGAATTTGATCGGGGCACAGTAGGGTATGCGGGAGCCCGGTGGAAGTGCGCCTGCGTTCAGCATTGCAGGCAAATCCGCACGAGGCTTACTGCCGGAGACGTTCCCGCAAGCGCGACCCCTATGCTAGGGTCATTGCACCACCGCCCAGAATGAAAAAGAACGAAGGCCGGCGCGCCCCAAGGCGCGCAACGGCCGAAAAGAGAGGAACACATGCCGGGTGCAGCCCTTCCCACCGCCCCCTCGATTCCGAGCGCGCCGGTGACGTCAGCCGTTCTCGACCGCTTGCGGGCCATCGTCGGCGACAAAGGCCTGATCGTGGACGAGCAGGACAAGCTGCCCTTCGTGACCGACTGGCGCGGCACGCTGGCGGGGCAGGCCGCGGCGATCGTGCGTCCGGCCATCACCGCGGAAGTCTCCGCTGTCGTCAAGCTCTGCTACGACAACGGCATTGCCATCGTTCCGCAAGGTGGCAACACCGGCCTGATGGGCGGTGCCACGCCGTGGCCCATGCACCGCGGCATCGTGCTGTCGCTTGGTCGCATGAACCAGGTGCTGAATATCGATCCCGTCGGCTATGCTATGACTGTGGAGGCGGGCTGCATCCTCGAGACGCTTCAGGACACAGCCGCGCGCCACGACCGCCTCTTTCCGCTCAGCCTCGGTGCTCAGGGCTCGTGCATGATCGGGGGTAATCTGTCCACCAATGCCGGCGGCGTGCAGGTGCTGCGTTATGGCAATGCGCGAAATCTGGTGTTGGGTCTCGAGGTCGTGCTGGCTAACGGCGATATCTGGGACGGCCTGCGCGCACTCAAGAAGGACAACACCGGCTATGACCTCAAGCATCTGTTCATGGGCGCCGAAGGGACGCTCGGCATCATCACCAAGGCGGTGCTGAAACTCTGGCCGGCGCCGAAAGACGTGTGCACGGCATGGCTCGCAATTCGCGATCCCAAGGCAGCCATCGACCTTCTGTCGGAGGCGCATGCCGCTTCCGATGACAATGTCGGCTCCTGTGAGCTCATCAGCCGTGCGTGCACCGACATGGTGCTGCGCCACATTCCCGGCACCCAGGATCCCCTCAAGGCTGAGACGGAATGGTATCTCCTTCTCGAATGGTCATCGGCACGGCCACGGCAGGACGGAGGCACGGGCATGTCGGACAGGATGGAGCAGTTCTTGGCCGACCAACTCGAGACGGGCCGGGTGCTGGATGCGGTGATCGCGCAAACCGAAGCGCAGTCGCGCAACATGTGGCGGATTCGCGAGAGCGTGGCCGAGGCATCGCGCACCGAAGGTCCGGGCTTGAGCTACGACGTGTCGGTCGCGGTCTCCAGGATTCCCGAGTTCATCGACAGCGGTCTCGAGGCCGTACTCGCAATCCTGCCGGCGATCCGCCCCTATCCGCTCGGCCACATCGGAGACGGCAATGTGCACTTCTCCTTCATGGGCCCGAAGGGCATGGACCGCGATACGCTCTCCCAATATTCCGCGGCGATCACACGGGCCGTCAACGACCTCGTCACCTTCATGGGCGGCTCGATCTCGGCGGAACATGGCATCGGCATCGAAAAGCTCGACGAGCTCCAGCACTACCGTTCCCGGACCGAGCTCGACATCATGCGCACGATCAAGCGGGCGCTCGATCCCAAGAACATCATGAATCCGGGCAAGGTGCTTCGTCTCGGTTGAGCTGTGCCCACCTCAAGCCCGGTGCTCCCGAACGCTCGGCGCTCACGGAGACGGATGCCGCGGATAGGCCGGGCCAAACAGCCGGGGGCGTCAAATCATGCCGTGTGGCGGCCGAAAGGCGGCTTTATTCCCGCCTTGGATGCTTTAAGGAAGGGACAGGATCAGGTCGCACCCGCCCGGGGGCGGTGCTAGACCCTGATGCAGGAACAAAGGGGCGGGCCGGCATGGCACGTCCGCAAGGATGAAGGATTTGAGGCAATGATCCAAAGCGTTGGCATCATCGGGGCAGGCACCATGGGGAACGGCATCGCGCAGATCTGTGCCGCGGCCGGGCTTTCGGTCGTGATGGTCGATATTTCCGATGCGGCGG
Organism: Bradyrhizobium sp. 17; assembly: GCF_023073515.1. Classification (NCBI taxonomy): domain Bacteria; kingdom Pseudomonadati; phylum Pseudomonadota; class Alphaproteobacteria; order Hyphomicrobiales; family Nitrobacteraceae; genus Bradyrhizobium; species Bradyrhizobium sp. 17. The sequence goes on from NZ_JADPJQ010000067.1 coordinate 171,174, forward strand.
TGAACCGCGGGATTTCGACGGTTGGCGGCAGCCTCGAGCGCCTGGTCAAGAAGGAGAAGATGTCGGCGGGCGATCGCGACGCCACGCTCAAGCGCATCACCGGCACCACCGACCGCGCCAAGCTCGTCGATTGCGATCTCGTCATCGAGGCCGCGACCGAGAACGAGGAACTCAAGGTCAAGATCCTGAAGGATCTCTGTGCGACGCTGTCGCCACGCACGCTGCTCGCCACGAACACCTCGTCGATCTCGATCACGAAGCTCGCCGCGGCGACCGACCGTCCCGACCGATTCATCGGCATGCACTTCTTCAATCCGGTTCCAGTTATGGCGCTGCTGGAGCTCATCCGCGGCTTGCAGACCTCCGACGACACCCACGCCAAGGCGCTCGATTTGGCCAAGCGCGTCGGCAAGGTGGCGATCACGGCCAAGAACAGCCCGGGCTTTGCCGTCAACCGCATCCTTTGTCCGATGATCAACGAGGCGATCTTCGCGCTGCAGGAGGGGATTGCGACGGCGGAAGAGATCGATGCCGGCATGAAGCTCGGCTGCAACCATCCGATCGGCCCGTTGGCGCTCGCCGATCTCGTCGGGCTCGACACCATGTTGTCGGTGATGGAGGTCTTTTACAAAGGCTTCAACGACCCCAAATACCGTCCGGCCCCCTTGCTCAAGGAAATGGTCGATGCCGGCCATCTCGGCCGCAAGACGGGGCAGGGCTTTTATACCTACAGCGCCTGACAACGGCGCGGGCGGCGGGCGTTGAGTGTGCTCGCCGCCAGACCCCGCGATTTGCGCTGCGACAAAGACGCCGCGCGCAATCGGCCCGACAATGTCGAACGGGCGCCGTGCGGGAACAACGGAACGGATAACAAGGGACATGTCGGATCGACTGAAGGCCGAGCGCGAGGCTGCGACCGCGCGGCGGAATTTGCTGACCCAGGATGCAATCGAGCGCACGGGGATCACCGAAGAGATGATCGGGGAACTCGTGACCCGCTTCTACGGGCGCATCCGCGAGGATGAGCTGCTGGGGCCGGTGTTCGCGAACGTGCAGAATTGGGACGAGCATCTGGCCAAGCTCCGGGATTTCTGGTCGTCGGTCGTGCTGATGAGCGGCCGCTACCATGGTTCACCGATGCGGGCGCATATGCCACTGAACCTGATCGGGGATCATTTCGACCGCTGGCTCGATTTGTTCGAACAGACGGCACGCGAGGTCTGCCCGCCGCCGGCAGCCGCGCTCTTCATCGACAGGGCGCGCCGCATCGCCGACAGTTTTGAGATGGCGTCGGCAACGTTGGCCGGACGCATCGCTGCGCCGCGTCACGTGCTCCGCTCCTAGAACACAAAACGCCTGCCTGAGAAATGCGCAGCCGCGCTGATGGCGCTACGATGGCGCCGAGCGTCGGCGCATTGCACCAATACCGGCAGCATTGATCTGATCTGCAAAATCATCATGCCGGTCGCGTAGCGTGACGTTGCAATTAGAAAAATGCGCGTAAATGCGCGTGTTCTCGTTCAATCAGTGCGAGCATAACCATGTGATGCACTGCGGGAAAAAATCTTTGCCTTTTTTTCGGCAGAGTTCCAGCGCCTGCTTGCGGGCATGTCGCGTGCATCGTTCAACACATCCTCTTCATCCTCCGACAACACAGCGGAATCCGACGCTGACGCCTGCACGGAGCAAACCCGGCGGGCGCTGTTGATGAATGCGCTGGCCACCACGGCGTGCCTCGCCTGTTCCACGCAGGTCCACGCGGGCGAGGATGCGCCCGGCTCCGACGAACGGCCTCAGAAGGGCGATCTGCTCGTGTTCTCCGAAGGCGATCAGGAGGGAAAGCCCGTCACCGCGGCCGCTCTGTCGGCCGGCGGACCGCCGGTGCATGCCTGGCCGAAAGATCCGAAGACATCGGTCGTGCGCAGCGCCTCGCGCCTCAATGAGATTCTGATCATCCGCCTTGACCCCACCGAGCTCGACGAGCAGACGAAAGCGCGCGCTGTCGACGGCATCCTCGCCTATTCGGCAATCTGCTCGCATGCCGGCTGTCCTGTCACGGCCTGGGTGAAGAGCGATGTCGGCGACAAGGAAGTGCTCAAATGCATGTGCCACAACTCCGAATACGATCCTCGCGCGGGCGCGCAGGTCGTGTTCGGGCCGGCGCCGCGACGGCTCGCTGCGCTGCCGCTGGCGCTGGCTGACGGCTCGCTCAGCGTCGCCGGGAACTTCATCGGAAAGGTAGGTGGCGCGCAGCCGGGATGATGGGCGTGCGGGTTGTGCCCGCGTCACGAGAGGCCGCATCCGCCGATGGGCGGACGACGGGACGAACGACAAGAATTCAAAACAAGAATTCAAACGGATATAAAAGGGGAACGTCCATGACCAGGAAGCAATGGTTACTGTCCGGCTTTGTCGCCTTCACGTGTCTTGCATCGACCGCCGCCATGTCAGGCCCGATCGAGAACTACGCGCCGGTTACCGCGCAGCGGTTGGAAAACCCGGAGCCCGCCAACTGGATGCTTTACCGGCGGACCTATGACGGGCAGGGCTACAGCCCACTCGACCAGATCAACACCTCGAATGTGAAGAACCTCACCCCGGTCTGGACTTTCGCGACCGGCGTGGTCGAAGGTCACGAGGCGCCGCCGATCGTCAACAACGGCGTGATGTTCGTGGCGACCCCGATGGGCCAGGTGATCGCGCTGAACGCCAAGACCGGCGACGAATATTGGCGCTACAAGCGGCAGCTCCCCGACGACCTGTTCCAGTTGCATCCGACCAGTCGCGGCGTCGGCCTCTGGGAGGACAAGCTCTATCTGGCCACTACCGACGACCATGTCGTCGCGCTCGACGCCAAGACCGGCAAGGTGGTGTGGGACACCAAGGTTCAGGATTACAAGAAGGGCCAGTACATGACCCTGATGCCGCTGATCGTCGACGGCAAGGTCATCGTGGGCGGCTCCGGCGGCGAGTTCGGCGTGCGCGGCTATGTCGCCGCCTATGACGCCAAGGACGGCAAGGAGCTCTGGCGGACCTATACGATTCCGGGCGAAGGCGAACCCGGCCACGACACCTGGCAGGGCGAGGACTGGAAGAACGGCGGCGGCTCGGCCTGGATGACCGGCAATTACGACAAGGACACCAAGACGATCTATTGGGGCGTAGGCAACGCCGCGCCCTGGCCCGGCGAGATGCATCCGGGCGACAATCTCTATACCTCGTCGGTGCTCGCGCTCGATCCGAACACCGGCAAGATCAAGACCTATCATCAGTATCACCAGAACGATTCCTGGGATTGGGATGAGGTCGAAGCGCCGATGTTGATCGACCTGCAACGCGACGGTCGCAACATCAAGAGTCTGGTCCATCCGGGACGCGATGCGATCTTCTGGATACTCGAGCGCACGCCGACCAAGATCAACTACGTCGCCGGTTGGCCGTTCGTCTCCACCGACGTCTGGAAGGGCATCGACGCCGAGAGTGGCAGGCCGATCGTCGATCCCGCGCACAAGCCGATGGTCGGCAAGCGCGTGGAGTTCTGTCCGTCGCTGTGGGGCGGCAAGGATTGGCCCTCGGCGGCCTACAGCCAGAAGACCGGCCTCGTCTACGTGCCCGCCAACGAGAATTTCTGCGGCGGGTTCACCGGCGAGAAGGTTCCGCTCAAGCCCGGCGAACTCTGGCTCGGCACCAAGCCGGAGGACATCGGGCTGAAGACGAAGCCCGGGGCGGATCATTTCGGCGAGCTCCAGGCCTGGGACCCCGTTACGGGCAAGAAGATGTGGCAACACAACTTCCCGAAATCGCAGCTGTTCGGATCGGTGACGGCGACCGCGGGCGATCTCGTCTTCGTGGGCGGCACCAACGACCGCAACTTCCGCGCCTTCAACGCCAAGAGTGGCGAGCTGCTGTGGGAGCAGAAGACCAATTCCGGTATCATGGGCATGCCGGTGTCCTATGAGATCGACGGTACGCAATACATCGCGATCCAGTCGGGATGGGGCGTGGATGCGCAGCGCATCCAGGATGCCCTCGTGACCAACAATATCGGCATCGAAGCCAACGTGCCGCAGGGCGGCGTGATCTGGGTGTTCGCGCTGAAGAAATAGGCCCCGCTGGCGGATCGAAAGAAGCGGAGTGTCAGGGGGCAAATGCGGCGGACGGTAACGTCCGCCGCATTTTGCGTGGGCGTTGTCCCTTCTTCCCCTGCGGGAGAAGGTGGCGCGAAGCGCCGGATGAGGGGTTCTATCCGCGCGTCTCAATGTGCGGACCCGCGCAGGCATACCCCCCACCCACGCGTGATCGTGGCAACTGGCGTCGCTGCCCTCTCCCGCAAGGAAAGAGGGCACATCGATGCGCTTCGGCGAAGAAGTAGAGCCGATATTCGCGATGTCAAAACGCCGATGCTCAGATCGCTACTTCCCCTCGCGCTCGACCTTGTCCTTTTCCTTCTGGTTCATCTCGCGAACCTTGGGATCGGGATTGTGCTGTCCGGTAGTCTGGGTGGTCGAGGGCGGCGTGGCATTGGCGTTGGGCAGCGAGTTCTGGTCCGGCGTGCTGGGGCGCGTCGCCGTTGTCGGCGGCGTGGTGTTGCTCTGGGCGTATGCGCCAGTGGCCGTCAAAAGAAAGGCGCTCGACAGCAACGAGACTGCGAGCGCCTTTGGGATATGGGTCATCGATCTGCTCCTGTCAGATCGATGCAAACGGCGCGAGGCCGCCTTGTGTTCCCGCCTTTACGCTTCCAATTGCTTGCCGAGCGGAAGGCTGCGGATGCGCTTTCCGGTCGCGGCGAAGATGGCGTTCATCAGCGCCGGCGCGAATGGCGGGACGCCAGGCTCGCCCACGCCGCTCGGCGGCGTGTCGGGTCCTGGCGGCACGATGTAGACGTTGGTCACCGCAGGGGATTCGTCGATCCTGAGGACCTGGAAGTCGTCGAAGTTCTTCTGCTGCACCTTGCCGTCCTTGAAGGTGATCTCGCCGTATTTGGCGAGACTGAGCCCCATGATCGCCGCGCCCTCGATCTGGGAGGCGATGCGCTCGGGGTTGACATAGGTGCCGCAGTCGATGGCGGTGTCCACCCGCGGCACCGCCAGCTTGCCCTTGTCGTCGACGGCCACCTCGACGATGGTCGCGATATAGCTGACGAAGCTGCGGTGCACGGCGATGCCGAGGCCATGGCCCTTCGGCACTTGACGGCCCCATTCGCCCTTCTCGGCGACCAGCTCGACCACCTTGCGCAGGCGCGCGGTGTCGATCGGATAGCTGTCCAAGGGCTCGCCGTAGTTCCACATGTCCTTCACGGCGGGCTTGACGATGCGCGGGCTCCCGATCAGCGCGAGCAGCGTCTCCTTCTGGTCGCGGCCGGTCGCATGGGCGATCTCGCCCACCATCGACTGGACCGCGAAGGCGCGCGGGATGTTCGAGACCGAGCGGAACCAGCCGATGCGGGTGAACGCCGCGGCTTCCGGGTTCTCGCAGGAGATGTTAGCGATCTCGAACGGCATGTCGACGAGGCCCATGCCGAGCTCGAAGGGCGCCTCATGCTTTGCACCCGCCGCGAACGTCGAGGCGATGCTCGGGGCCACGCTGCGATGGCGCCAAGCGATCACCTTGCCGCTCTTGTCGAGCCCCGCCTCGATCCGTTCCACGGAGACCGTGTGCAGGAAATCGTGGCGGACGTCGTCCTCGCGCGTCCACTGCACCTTGACGGGTACGCCGAGCTCCTTCGACAGCAACGCGGCCTCGAGCGCAAAGTCGCATTTCGACTTGCGGCCGAAACCGCCGCCGAGCAGCGTGACGTTGACCGTGACATTGCCCTCGGGAATGCCGAGCGTCTTCGCGACGTCCTCGCGCGTACCGCCCGGGCTTTGCACCGGCGCCCAGATCTCCGCCTTGTCACCCTTGACGTCGGCGACCGCCACCGGCGGCTCCATGCTGACATGAGCAAGATGCGGCAGATAATATTCGCCGACGACGACCTTGTCGGCGCCCTTCAGAGCAGCCTCGGCATCGCCTTCCTGGCGCACCACAAGGCCCGGCTTGCGCGAGGCCTCCTCGAGCTCCTTGCGGTAGGCGACGGAATCGTATTTGCCGTTGGCGCCATCGTCCCAGGTCAGCTTCAGCGCGTCGCGACCCTTGATCGCCGCGCCGGTATTGCGCGCGATCACGGCAACGCCGCCGAGCGGCTGGAATTTCGACGGCCACGGCCAGCCGCGCACCTCCATCACCTTCTCCACGCCCGGGACCTTCAACGCCGCGTCCGGATCGAACGAGACCAACTTGCCGCCGGTCACCGGCGGGCGCGCGATCACGGCATACTTCATGCCAGGCAGCCGCACGTCGGCGCCGTAACGCGCTTTGCCGGTGGTGATGTCATGGAGATCGACGATGCCGATCTGGCCCTTGCCGAGATAGCGGAAGTCCTTGGGGTCCTTCAGCTTGAGCCCTTCGATGCTCGGGACCGACTCCTTGGCAGCGTCGGCTGCGAGCTCGCCGAACCCGAGCTTGCGGCTCGTCGCGCTGTGGACGACTTCGTGATTGACGGCCTTGACCTCGGTTGCCGGCACACCCCAGCGTTTCGCGGCGGCCTGCTCAAGCATGGTACGGGCGGAGGCACCGATCTGGCGCATCGGCATCAGATAATGCCGCGTGCTGCGCGAGCCGTCGGTGTCCTGGTTGCCGAACTTGACCTCGTCGCCATGGGCCTGTTCCACCTTGACCCGTGACCAGTCGGCTTCCATCTCCTCGGCCACGATCAGCGGCAGGCTGGTGCGCACGCCCGTTCCCATCTCGGCGCGGTGGGCGAGGATGGTGACGGTGCCGTCGGGCGCGACCGCGACGAATACGCGCGGATCGACCACGACGCCGTGCGGCATCTTGCCGGCGCCGGTCTCGTAGGCGAACGCCTGGCGCGACATCACGGGCGCCGCGAGCACAAAGCCGCCGGTGATGCCGAGCCCCTTCAGGATGCTGCGGCGCGAAACCTTCTCGACCTTGATGTTCTTCTCGAAGCCACGAAGCTTCTTCGGGTTGTCGATGAAATTCATGTCACACTCCCGTCGATGCGAGATGGACCGCATTCTCGATGCGCTGGTAGCAGCCGCAGCGGCAGATGTTGCCGGACATCGCCTCGCGGATCTGGTCGTGCGACGGCTTCGGGTTGTCCATCAGCAGCGCAGCCGCCTGCATGATCTGGCCCGCCTGGCAGAAGCCGCACTGGGGTACGTTGACCTGACGCCAGGCCTTCTGCACCGGGTGATCGCCGTTCGGATGCAGTCCCTCGATCGTCGTGATCTCGCGGCCGGCGACGTCGTTGATCGACGTGATGCAGGCGCGCACGGCTTCCTTGTCGACGATAACGGTGCAGGCGCCGCACAGGGCCTGGCCACAGCCGAACTTGGTGCCGGTCAGCCCGGCCTCGTCGCGCAGGAACCAGAGTAGCGGGAGATCCGGGTCGCCGTCCCAGCTCTGTTCCTGGCCATTGATCTTCACCTTGATCATGATCGTCCCTCGCTCTTCATAAGCTTGCCGATTTCAGATTTTCCAGATGCCGGTCGGTGGAACGCCCGCTGCGCGGCGTCGCGTTCCAGCCGTCCTCCCGCGCGGGCAGATCCCGGCAGGACTCAGAGGAATGCCAATGTCATGTCCGGATGTGCTCGATACCTCCCGTCGTGTTCTTGATTATTGAATTTCGCGCGGCATCGTCACGACGCGATCGTAGCAGGATCGCTTCGGTCTGGCGTTCACAGCCAAGTGTTTTCCAATCAGCTGTTCTCGACGGGAAAAGATTGCAACGAAGGTTTGTCAAAAGCAGGGCGCCCCATCGCGCCGCGCGCCTCTCGAGATGGGCGCACTAAAAAAAGAGCTTCGTCCGCCAGAAGACCTGTGCGGACGAAGCAGGATGCCTCAGTCGAGGGAGGGAGAAACGCAGGCCGCGGACTTCAAGCCGGAAGCCGGCGGCCCTGCGCAGTCATTCAGAGACCAGGACTGAGGGAGTTGACGGTCCCCACACAAGTGCAGTTGAAAAGCGGCGGCATCGCCGCGATTGTCCCGGGCCGGCTCCGTCCGCTCGCTGGGTGTGGTGGAACGCGAGCGGACGGGGCGCAGCAAACGTCAGGCGACCTTTGCTCAGGCGGCCTTTGCTTAAGCGGCCTTGGCTTTCGCCACGTGGGTCGCGATCGCGTCCATCAGCGCCGGTGACAGGCAGTCATAGGGCTCAAGTCCAAGCTCCTTGAACCGAGCCCGTATTCCGCCCATCTGCTCCGGCTTCACGCCCGATTCGATCACCGACGAGACGAAGGCGGCGAATTGCGGCGCCTGCGAACCCTGCTCCTGGAACAGTTCGGGGTGGATGAAGTCGAGGCCGTAGAACGGGTGATCCTTGTTCTCGATGCGGCCGTACATGTGCGTGCCGCAGGCCTTGCAGGCGTAGCGCTGGATCGTCGCCGATGGATCGACGATCTGGAGCTTGTCGCCGTTCTCGAGCACGGTGACGTTCTGGCGGGGTACCACGGCGACGACGGAGAAATTCGCCCCCTGCGGTTTCCAGCACTTGGTGCAGCCACAGGCGTGATTATGCGCGACGTCGCCCTTGACGGCGACCTTGACCTGATGGTCCTTGCATTTGCATGCGAGCGTGCCGCCGGCGAAGCTGCCGCTGCCCTGTTTGATGCCGTTATCGATCGAGGGATGGAGTGCAACAGTCATGGGTCGATCCTCCTTGGGGTGACGCTTTTCGAACTAGAACACGACGACTGAACGGATGGACTTGCCCTCATGCATCAGGTCGAAGCCTTTGTTGATGTCTTCGAGCTTGAGCGTGTGGGTAATCATCGGGTCGATCTGGATCTTTCCGTTCATGTACCAGTCGACGATCTTCGGCACGTCGGTGCGGCCCCGCGCGCCGCCGAAGGCGGTGCCGCGCCAGTTTCGCCCGGTGACGAGCTGGAACGGGCGGGTCGCGATCTCCTTGCCGGATTCGGCAACGCCGATGATGATCGAGGTGCCCCAGCCGCGATGGCAGGCTTCCAGCGCCTGGCGCATCACTGTGGTGTTGCCGGTGCAGTCGAAGGTATAGTCGGCGCCGCCGTCGGTCAGGGTCACGAGATGCGGGACGATGTCGCCGGTGATCTTCTTGGGATTGACGAAGTCGGTCATGCCGAACCGGCGTCCCCATTCCTCCTTGGAGTCGTTGATGTCGACGCCGATGATCTTGTCCGCGCCAGCCATCTTGGCGCCCTGGATCACGTTCAGGCCGATGCCGCCGAGGCCGAACACGACCACGTTGGAGCCCGGCTCGACCTTGGCGGTGTTAACGACGGCGCCGACGCCCGTGGTGACGCCGCAGCCGATGTAGCAGCTCTTGTCGAACGGCGCGTCCTCGCGGATCTTGGCGACCGCGATCTCCGGCAGCACGGTGAAGTTCGAGAAGGTCGAGCAGCCCATGTAGTGGTAGATCGGCTTGCCTTTGTAGGAGAATCGGCTGGTACCATCGGGCATCACGCCTTTGCCCTGCGTCGCGCGGATCGCGGTGCAGAGGTTGGTCTTCTGGCTGAGGCAGCTTTTGCATTGCCGGCATTCCGGCGTGTAGAGCGGGATGACATGGTCGCCCGGCTTCACCGAGGTCACGCCAGCACCGATCTCGCGGATGATGCCCGCGCCCTCATGGCCCAGGATCGACGGGAAAATTCCCTCGCTGTCGAAGCCGTCGAGCGTGTAGGCGTCGGTATGGCAGATGCCCGTCGCCTTGATCTCGACCAGGACTTCGCCGACCTTTGGTCCTTCCAGATCGACTTCGACGATCTCGAGCGGCTTCTTGGCTTCGAAAGCGACGGCGGCACGTGTCTTCATCTTAAGCTCCTTAAATTCCAGCAGGGCGCCCAGATCCAGGTCCTGGTCGGGCTCCGCACGTTCATTTCTTGCCCATGCACGAATCTTCGTTCTTGGTATAGGCGTCGTTCTTGTCCTCGTGCTTGCCGGGTCTTGTGCGGCCCCAGGCCTCGTTGGAGCGGGCGCGCAGGTAGACGTAGAGATCGTCCATGTAGCAGGCGACGTTCGGGTTATCGCCGAAGGCCGGCATCACGTTCTCTGCAGCAGTCGAGATGTTCTTGCGGCCGGAGGCGACGACGCCGAGAAAATCGGCATAGCTCATCGTCTTCAGCGAATCCTTCAACGCCGGGGCGTAGGTCGAGCCCATGCCGTCCGGGCCGTGACACACATGGCAATCCGAGTGATAGCGGCGGTATCCGGAATAGGTGTACCAGTCGACGGATCCGTCGGTGATCTTGTAGGTTGGGTTGCCTTCCTTGTCGGACCATTCGCCGGTTTCGTTCTGCTTGACGGCAGTCGGGTCACCTGATCCGTCAGCGACGGCAATTCCCCCGGACGCGACCAAGAACATCGCAGCAATGGCAGAGCAGATTTTACGCAAGAGATTTTCCTCGGAAGGCATTCGGTGAGACGAGCCGGCGCGTGGAGTTGATCCACGCGCCGGAGCGATGCTGAGAGGCCTAGTTGGGCAGCGAGAACACGGTCAGCGTACCGCCGAGTGCCGTGTAGTTGCTGAGCGCCGCGTAGCCACCGACGGCGCCGAGACCGGCGGTCGGATCGGTCAGGCCTGCCGCCAGACCGATGCCGGCCCAGCCGCCCACGCCGGAGAGCACTGCGACATACTGCTTGCCGCCGTTCTCATAGGTGGTGACGTTGCCGATGATGCCGGAGGGAGTCTTGAACTTGTAGAGCTCCTTGCCGGTCTTGGCGTCGACTGCCTTCAGGTAGCCTTCGAGCGTTCCGTAGAACACCACGTTGCCCGCGGTTGCGAGCGCACCCGACCAGACCGAGAACTGCTCCTTGTTCGACCAGACGATCTTGCCGGTCTTGCCGTCCCAGGCGATGAAGTTGCCCATGTGGGTTTCACCCTGTGGCGGATACATCGAGAGCGTTGCGCCCACGTAGGGCTGACCCGCGGTGTAGCTCACCTTGAACGGTTCGTAGTCCATGCAGACGTGGTTGGTCGGAACGTAGAACAGCTGCGTGTCCGGCGAGTAGGCTGCCGGCTGCTCGTCCTTGGTGCCGAGCGCGGCCGGGCAGATGCCCTTCACGTTGTGGTCCTCGCCCGCCTTGTCGGTCGAAGCTGCATCGAGCACCTTCGGGCGGCCGTAGGTCGGCGAGTTCTTGTCCATGTCGACGCCGGAGGTCCAGTTCACCTTCGGATCGTACTTTTCGGCGACCAGAAGCTCACCGGTGGCGCGATCGAGCGTGTAGCCGAGGCCGTTACGATCGAAATGCGTCAGCAGCTTGCGCGGCTGGCCGTTGATGGCCTGGTCCGAGAGGATCATCTCGTTGACGCCGTCATAGTCCCACTCGTCGTGGGGCGTCATCTGATAAACCCACTTGGCCTGGCCGGTGTCAGGGTTGCGAGCCCAGATCGTCATCGACCATTTGTTGTCGCCGGGACGCTGCTTCGGATTCCAGGTCGAGGGATTGCCCGACCCGTAATAGACGAGGTTCAGCTCGGGGTCGTAGGAGATCCAGCCCCAGGTGGCGCCGCCGCCGATCTTCCACTGATCGCCTTGCCAGGTCTTCAGGCTCGAGTCCTTGCCGACCGGCTTGCCGAGTGCGGTGGTCTTCTCTGCGTCGACCAGGATCTGATCGTCCGGTCCTTCAGAGTAGCCGCGCCAAGCCAGCTTGCCCGTCTTGATGTCGTAGGCGGTCATATGGGCTTGAACACCGAACTCGCCGCCGGAGATGCCGATCAGCACCTTGTCCTTGACGACCATGGGGGCCGAAGTACCGGTCTCGCCCTTGCTGGCGTCGCCGTTCTTCGCGGTCCATGCCACCTGACCGCTCTTGGCATCGAGCGCGACGAGCGTGGTGTCGGCCTGATGCAGGAAGATCTTGCCGTCGCCATAGGCCAGGCCGCGGTTGACCGTGTCGCAGCACATCACTGGGATTACGTTCGGATCCTGCTTCGGCTCGTACTTCCAGACGATCTTGTTCTCATTGGAAAGGTCAATAGCGTAGACCTTGTTTGGGAACGGCGTGTGGACGTACATCATGTTGCCGATGATCAGCGGGCCGCCTTCGTGGCCGCGCAGCACGCCGGTCGAGAAGGTCCAGGCGACCTGGAGCTTGCCTACGTTTTGTGCGTTGATCTGGTTCAGCTTGGAATAGCGGGTGTTGGCGTAGTCGCCGGTCGGCATCACCCAGTCTTTCGGGTTCTGCGACATCTTGAGCACTTCGTCGTTGGCCGACGCGCTGCCGACGGCGAGAGCCGCCGCGGAGCCAAGATAGGCCGCGAGTAGTACCTTGCGCATAGTCATTCCTCCATTGGTCTCGTTTATTGTTTCCGAAGCATTGCTTAATCGCCGGGCTTTTCGTCCGGCGTCTGCTCGTGCAGGGCGGTCACGATTGGACCAGAAACGATGCTGTGGTGTTTCCTCCTCCTGATGAGAGCCACGGGTCCACGTGCGGAGCGGCCCGTTCTTGTTGTTCCTGATACAATCCCTAACGACTTCGTCATCGGGAAACTTGCCCAAGAGAGAAGCTGGTTTGCTTGACAGCGCACGGGTCGGAAGTTTTTGATTTTGCAGTAGCGAATTCAGCGGCTTCCGCAACGCTTTGGCAGCGCCTTCACCGCTCAGGTTCCGCTTGACGGCGCTGCAACTAAGGCGGAGGATTAACTTACAAGGGTGGCAATGGAACGATGGCGCTCGTTCTAGAAGATCGCTCAAAATCGAGGTAAACGTCACGCAATCACGGTTCAGGGCTCCGGCAGCGCGGCTCGCGATTCGCGTCAAATCTCCGGATCAAACCAGTGGCTGGATTAATGTCCGACACGATTCACACGCTCTCGACGACGGGCATGACGCCGAAACGTCAGATCCAAAGCTGGATCGACGGGCTGACCAGCCTGTGTGGGCATTTCGACGTAGATCCGCTGGAAGCGTCTTCGCTCGAAGGCCGCATCGACTACACCAGCGTCTCGCGTCTGAAGCTCTGCCAGATCGAGGTCAGCCAACATCGCATCGCGCACACGCTGGCGCGCGCCAAGGCCAATGAACACCCGTATATCAAGATCCACTTCCAGACTTACGGCGTGTCCTATTTCGAGCAGGAAGGCCGCCACATCGAGCTGAACCCGGGCGACATCATCGCCTATGACGTCTCCTGTCCGCATTCGATCATCAGTCCCGCTTTCACGCGCCATGACGTGGTGATCGTGCCGAAGGCGCTGCTGCGCGACCGTGGATTCCCGTCGCAGCGAATGCCCGCCTGCAAATTGACCTCACGCACGGGGACGGGGCGCATCGCCCATGATTTCGTCCATGCGACCTTCGACGAGGCGGCCAAGCTGTCGGCGAACAGTGCGGTCGGCGTCGCCGATTCGCTGATCGACCTCTTGCTGCTGCCGCTGCGCGAGGCCGACACGATGCTCGATCGCGTCGGACCCGAAGCGACCTATGTGCGCGCGCAATTCTTCATCCGCGAGCATTTGCGCGATCCGGATCTGTGCATCGACCAGATCTCCGGCGAACTGGGCTGCTCCAAGCGTTATCTGCACATGCTGTTCTCGGAGCGCGGCACCACGGTGAGCGACTACATCTGGCAGGCGCGTCTTCAGAATTGCCGCCAGGAGCTCGAGGCCCACGCCGGCAAGACCATTACCGACGTCGCGTTCTCCTGGGGCTTCTCCAGCTCATCGCATTTCAGCCGGGTGTTCCGGAAATATTTCGGCGTAGTGCCGTCCTCGATCCACAAGGCGCAACAGGGCGCGGTTGCGGCGGACGAGCACTAGGCAAACGCCAGGTTCGGAGTCGACGCGACGGTTGACCGTCACGCGCCCGCGATGTCTCTCATGCCGATATGGCGATGTAGGGAATGCTGGTCAGGAGAGCGACGAGCAACACCGCGTTGCCCAGCATTCCACTCCAATGCAGTCGGCGTAGCCGGCGCGGGGCCTCGGCATCGCCGGCGTCCCTGGCGCTGAGCTGTTCGTCCATCTGTTGCATGAACCAGCGGCGCCCATAGATCGCCAAGGCTGCAAGGAGGCCAACGCCCATCGCTGCGACCAGACGACCGTCGAGCAGGAAAGCGACCGCTCCGATGATTCCGGCAACGCGCATCACCAGAAAATGCGCATTGAACATTCCGCGCAAAAGCTGGGCGACGGGCTGGATATCCAGCTTCACCAGCAGGAAGGCCGGAGACGCCAGGGTGAAATAGCCCATCGGAAAGAGTAGGATGATCATGACGGCTACGGCAACGCCATCCGGTGTCATGGGATCGGCCTTTCTCGTCGCGCCGGCGAGACCTTCCCGCCAGCGTCGCACAATCATAGCGGGAAAATGCGCTTCCGGCACTAGGCTTTGGTCGGACGCCGCGCTGCGAAGGGCGTCATGCCTCGCGGTTCAGGCGGGTTCGAGGCCGAGCGATCGCGCGCTCTCGATCCAGATCGGCAGCTCGCGCTGATACAGGGCGTTGGTTTCCTTGAAGCCGATCGCGGGTTCGAGCACGAACGTGTTGAGAACCTCCTTCACCTTCGGATCGCTGTTGGCAGCGACGCAAAGCTCCGCCAGGCGGTCGACGACCGGCTGCGGTGTCGCTTTCGGCACGGCCCAACCGGAGAAGCCGCTGACGGTGAAGAATTTCGACGTCGCGCCCTGCTCGGGGAGGGTCTTGATATCAGGGATGGCGTCGACCTTCTTCGAATGCACCGCGAACACGGTGCCGCGATCGCTTTGCAAGACCGATTGCGCTGCGGTGTAGCTGCCCATGGCCACATCGAGCGTACCTTCCAGCATGCCCGTCCACATCGGGGCTTCGCCGCGATAGTGGATCGGCTCGATGGCAAGGCCATACTGCTTGTTGAGCTCGTGGACCGTCATATGCGGGGCCGAGCCCGCGCTATAGGTGCCGAAGTTGACTTTGCCGCTCTTGCGCGCAAAGGCGACGAAATCCTCCAGCGTCTTGACGCCGGTTTTCGGGTTCGCCACCAGCAACAGGCCGGCGCCCGGAATGACGCTGACCAGCGTCAAATCCTTGTCCATGTCGTAGCCGGGAGTCTTCATCACCACCCGGTTCATGATGTAGGTGGTCGAGATCGAGCACAGGATTGTGTGGCCGTCGGGCTCTGCGCGGGCGACCTCCGCCGTCCCGATCGCGCCGGCGGCACCGGGCTTGTTCTCGACGACGACGGTCTTTCCGACCTGCTTGGCAATGAATTCACCATAGGCGCGCGCGAGCAGATCGGTCTGTCCGCCGGCGGGATAGCTGCAAATCATGCGGATCTGCCGCGATGGCCACGCAGCCTGCGCCGAGGCGCCACGCGAGACGAAAGGCATCGCGAGTGTGGTGGTGCCGGCGGCGATGAAGCGGCGGCGATCGAGTTTTGCGGACATGATTCTCTCCCGGGTTGTCGCCGACGGTACTGCATCGGGTCGCCTCTGCCATGGGTGGCTGGCGAGACAGATTGGCGCATTCGAAGGGCCGCGCTGGGTGCGCCAGCTGTCCACTAGCGCTGAATGATCTTCAACCAGACGTCGCCAAGGATCGCAGGCTCCCGCGGCGGCAGATAGCTCAGCCCCGCCTGTGTGCCGAATTCGGCGATCTTGCCCTCGGCAGCAAGCCCGGTCAGCGCCTTGTTGACGGCGTCGAGCAGTGCGGGATCGCTGGCCAGCCCGACATAGCCGCGATTGGCCCCGATCGGATAGTAATAGCCGGACGCGGTGATCGCCGTGTCGGGGTGCGCGGCGCGATGGGCGTCGAAGCGGCCGAGGTCGATCAGCGTCGCGTCATAATCGCCACGGGCAAGTGCGCCGAGGAGATCATCGCGGCCGGGGACGAGATGCGTGATGTCGTCGATCAGGCGCCCCTTGTCGAAGGTCATGAGGATCGCATCGCCGAGCGAGCCGCTCTCGATGACGAGGCGCAGGCCGGCGAGATCTCCGATATCGCCGATGTTGCGACCCCGCGCCTTCGGCCCGAGCACGACCGTCATCGGCGAGTAGACATAGGGCTGGCTCGGCGCGAGCACGCCGAGCGCGACGCGGCGGCGCCGGTCGTCGCGCGTGGCGCCGGCAAAATCCGGCAAGCGCGCCGTTTTCATGCCGGGCTTGACGAGGGAGTCCGTCGTCAGCGCGTAGCCGCCGACGAGCGAGCAACGCCCATCGGACAGCAGCGCATTGGCCTCGAGCTGCGGGCTCGAATCCTCGTCCAGCTTGCTCTCGAACCACTGGATCGTCAGCGGCCGTCCGAGCCGGTCGGCGATCGCCTGCGCCAGCAGCACGTCGAAACCCGAGCCGGGCTTGCCCTTGTGATGCACGGAGAGCGGCGGCCTGACCTCGTCGAGACAAATCTTGAGCGGATCGTCGGCCGCGCGTGCAGCTGCGGCCGCCGCCGCGAGAATCGCGGCAATGCTCCAAACGGCCAGCCAGCGCCTCATGGTTTTCTCCGGCTCGAGATGAAGGCCCAGAGATTCCCGATCTCCTCGTCGCTGAGAATGTCAGCCCAGGGCGGCATCTTGTTGTTCTTGCCGTTCTTCACGGTGGTGACGAAGCGCGTCTTGTCGTCGGGGAAGGCGCGCAGGTCCGGCGTGATGGTGCCGGGGTTCATCATGTTGGGGCCGTGGCAGTGCGAGCATTTCTCGGCATAGGTCGACTTGCCGTGGTCGATCTGTGCCTGCACGGGATTGCCGGTTGAATCATCCGCGGCACGAACGGTCGCCGCAAGCGCGACCGTCAGCACCGCGACGGCGGCGAGGATCGCCACCGTCTTGTGAGATAGCTTTCTCAGCATCGTGCCGTGGTTATTGCTTGACCGCAAAAACCCAAAGTGAGCCGCCGGGCGGGACTTTGGCCAGCCGTTCGTCGCCGGAGAACAGCGAGTAGACGCCGCCATAGCCGCTCGTCACGGCGACATACTGCACGCCGTCCTGCTGCCAGGTCACCGGTTGTCCCTCGATGCCCGAGCCGGTCTGGAACTGCCAGAGCTTCTTGCCGGTATCGGCATCGAAGGCCTCGAACTCGCCGGTCAGCGCGCCCGAGAACACGACACCGCCCGCGGTCGACAGCACGCCGGAGAAGCGCGGGATGTCGCTGGGTGCTTCCCACTTCGCCTTGCCGGTCATGGGATCGATCGCCTTCAGATGACCGCGCGGGCCGTCACCCCATTCCCAGAGATCGGTGAGGTCCATGCCGAGATACCATTCACCCTGCTTGAAGGTGGCGGGTTCGGTCTTGTACCTGCCGCCGAAGGCGAGCGTGTTGGCGTAGGCGAGGCCGGTCTGCGGATTGAACGACATCGGCTCCCAGTTCTTGCCGCCGAGGATCGACGGATAGACGGTCACCTTCTTGCCCTCACGCGCATCCTTCGAGACGTCGGTCTCGATGGGACGTCCGGTCTTCATGTCGATTCCCGTCGCCCAGTTGACCTTCACGTAAGGATTGGCCGCGAGCAGCTTTCCGTTGGTGCGGTCGAGCACGTAGAAGAAGCCGTTGCGGTTGGCGTCCATCAACACCTTGGTCGGCTTGCCCTCGACGTTCATATCGGCGAGGACCATCTCGGCCACGCTGTCATAGTCGAACGGATTGTTGGGCGAGAACTGGTAGTGCCACTTGATCTTGCCGGTCTTGGGATCCATCGCCAGCACGGAGCAGGTGTAGAGGTTGTCGCCCGGGCGTACCGCCGAGTTGAACGGTCCGGGATTGCCGATACCCCAGTAAACCGTGTTCAGCTCGGGATCATAGGAGCCCGTAATCCAGGTCGAGCCACCGCCGAGCTTCCAGGTATCGCCCTTCCAGGTGTCGCCGCCGGGCTCATCCGGAGAGGGGATCGAATGGGTGCGCCACAGGTGCTTGCCCGTTGCGGGATCCCAGCCGTCGATGAAGCCGCGGGTGCCGAACTCGGCGCCGGAGATGCCGGTGATCACGACGCCGTCGGCGACCAGCGGCGCCACCGTCATCGAATAGCCTTCCTTGATATCGGCCGCCTTCTGTCGCCACAGCTCTTTGCCGTCCTTGGCGTCGAGCGCGATCACGTTGGCGTCCAGCGTGGTGCGGAACACCTTGCCCTCATAGAGTGCTGCGCCGCGATTGATGATGCCGCAGCAGACGATGCGCGGCGTTTCGGCAGGATACTCGACCTTGGATTTCCAGATCTGCTTGCCGGTCTTGGCGTCGACCGCCATGGTCGCGTTGTGCGACGTCACGTAGATCACGCCCTGGTACACCAGCGGCTGCGATTCCTCGCTGCGATCGTCGTTGAAAGAGTAGTTCCAGACCGGGACAAGGTTCTTGACGCTGTCCTTGTTGATCTGGTTCAGCGTCGAGAAACGCTGAAGATTGTAGCCCATCCCGTAGTTGAGAACGTTCGATGTATCGGTCGCGCCTTTGACCAGCTGCTCGCTGGTTTGTGCACTTGCACAAGTCGATGCAAGCATGACGAGGCTCGCGGCCATCGCAAAGCGTTTCATCCGTCCCTCCCAATATGCGCGCCTATTGACGCTGCGACAGCAACACTCCGCCCGAATGCAAAACGCGTCAATACGAAAGTCGTAATTGCGATGCCGATATGGTAGGCGGCGCGGGATGCCGTCACCTGACGGAGACCTGACAAAGCAACTCTCACTTGTGCGCAGGCGCTGAAGAAATTCCGCGGCATGGAGCAGAGCGCGTGCGCCACGGCAGCGGTCGCGCCGACGGGTTCTGCAAGTTGTGCGGTGCGCAGGCTGCAATTCGGGACTTGAACCGAGGCTCGCTTGTGGACTTATGTCGTTTCGATCCGGTTCGAATCGGAGCTCTTGGTGAGGGAGGTTTTCATGATATCGCGTCGCTCTGTTGCACTTGCGCTCACGATTGCACTGCTGTCCGGTCCGGCATGGTCGGCCTCCGGCAACGCGGTCAAGACGTTCGATACCGACAATGACGGCACCCTCGATCTTGCCGAGGTGAAGAAGGCGGCGGCGGCGTTGTTCGCCAAGCTCGATCCCGATCACGACGGCACGCTCGACGCCCGCGAATTGCGCGGACGGTTAACAGCGAAAGAACTCGCCGCCGCCGATCCCGATCGCGACGGGACTCTCACGCTCGACGAATATCTCTCGGTGGTGGAGCAGCGCTTCAACGCGGCGAATCCCGACAAGGATGGAACGCTGGATGCGAAGGAGCTGAACTCGCGCGCCGGTCGCGCGCTGCTGCGCTTGTTGCGGTGAGAACCGCGCCGCTTGACTGGGAGCGAAGGCGAGTTGCCCGAGAGAGAAATTTGCAAGCGCGATGCGACAGTTCGCTGTGTCAACGGTGCGATTCCAGACTTGCGCTGTGGCTGACGCAGCCCTAGGTTTTCGCCGGCGCGATGTCGCGCTCAATCCCTTGGGAGTCCCCGAATGGCCTGGAAAGCTCCGAAGATCGTGGAAGTGCCGGTCGGCATGGAAATCAACATGTACGCCTGCGCTTTGCGCAAGTAAGACCACAAGTAAGACTGACGACCTGCCGCGGCTTCGATGGCAACCACCGTCGAAGCCGTGGTAGTGTCGGGGATGCGCGCGAGAGCCCTTACATTCTGGACCATAGCCGCCTGCACCGTCGCGCTCGCGCCGGCATGCGTCCGCGCCGAAGAGGGCTTCGATACCGAACACATCTTCGGCTTCATGATCGGTACCGATGTCGGCAATCCCGGCGAGCGCGAATTCCAGACTCAGACGACAGGCCGATTCGGCAAAGGAGGCGGGACCTATCGCGCCCTCTCGCAGGAGGTCGAGATCGAGATCGTGCCGCTGCCGAACTTTCGCATCGAGGTCGGCGGCACTGCCACCCTGCACGACATCACCGGCGTCCCCGACATCGGCGACCGCCGCCAGTTCAATTTTCAGGGCGCTTCGCTCGACCTGCGCTATCGCCTGCTCGATCGCGAGCGCGCGCCATTCGGGTTGACCGTCGCCGCCGAACTCCATGGCGACCGCATCGACGAGACTTCTGGAGCAAAAGGGCGGATGTACGGTACCGATTTCACGCTCGCCTTCGATCGCGAGCTGATCCCGAACTTCGCCATCGGGGCGCTCAACCTGATCTATCAACCCGAATGGGCGCGTTTCGAAATGGCGGGACTGTCCGAAAAGAGTTCGACCATCGGCGCGGCCTTCGCCGGCCTGGTGCGCGTGCGGCCCGATGTGCTGCTCGGCGGCGAGGTGCGCTACTTCCGGCAGTACGAAGGCATCGGCCTCGGCGAGTTCGCAGGACAGGCGCTCTTCGTCGGTCCGACCGCTTATTTCCAGCTTTCCGAGCGCTCGCGCCTGACCATGAGCTGGAGCATGCAGGCATGGGGCCGGCCGGCCGGATCGGGCGGCAATCTCGACCTCGTCAATTTCGAGCGCCACCAGGCAAGGCTGGTCTTTGGAGTTAATTTCTAGCGCTCGGGGAGAGTTGACAGGCAATTCCCGCTTTATTTCGGGCGGCCGGATTGAAACTTCCCGCTCATCGGAACGTAATCTTTTGTGCTAACTTCATCGCCTCTGCGAGGATCCCGGCATGAATCCGATCGACCTGGTGGTGACTGTGTGTGCGTTGCTCTCGCCAGCGACCTGCGAGGAGCAACATCTGGTGTTCAACTATGCGGGGTCGCCGACGCAATGCGCGATGGCTGCGCCGCCCTATATCGCGCAATGGATTGGTGACCATCCGAAGTGGCAGGCGGTGCGGTGGCGCTGCGAATATCCGCATCCGAACGACAAGGCGTAAAGCCTTGAGCTGCGTTGCCGGTCGCGACTGGCTTAGGTCCTCATCCTGAGGAGCTTGCGAAGCAAGCGTCTCGAAGGATGGCCGCAGGGCGACAGACGGGCCTGCATGGTTCGTGACGCGCGTTCCGCGCTCCTCACCATGAGGGGATAACGCTCGTAACGCAGCCCCCGTTACTTGCTGCAGTCCTTCAGATCCTTGTCGGCGATCGAGAACACCGCATCCGCCTTGATCTCGATGTCGCGCACGATGCATTGCCGCGCATTGGGATAGCTGACCCTGGCGTCGTAGCGGCCGGGCTCGACGCCGGTGATGCGCAGCCGCTCGTCGTGGTCGACCTCCTTGTCTTTGTCGTTCAGGCACTGGTTCGGCCCCCACTCGGTCTTCCCGGCCGGGGAGAGCTGGAAGCCGGAGATCGCCTCCGTCGTCAGATTCCAGAGCCGGATACCCTTGCCCTTGGCCTGGGCGAGCGCCGCGCCCGGCATCGCAACCAACAGGATGCCGATCGCAATCAGCGTACGCCGCATGATGACCCTCCCGCGAAGATGTCGTTGGTCCAATTGACCATGAGTTCTCATTGCGATTCAAGCTGCAACGCCGCGAGCTCGGCCCTGATCTTGCCGAGTTCGGCCTCGCTGCGCTCCGCGCGCGGGATGGCAATCGGCACCTCGCGCACGATGCGCGCCGGTCGCGGCGACAGCAAGAACAGGCGGTCGCCGAGCCGGATCGCGTCATCCAGACTGTGGGTGACGAGCAACGTCATCACCGGACGGCGCGCCACCAGCGTCGCGATCTCGTCGCGCAAACGGCCGGCGAGTGCGTCGTCGAGCGAGGCGAGGGGCTCGTCGAGCACGAGCAGGTCAGGCTCGACGGCAAAGGCGCGAGCGAGCGCGACGCGCCGGGCGAGGCCAAGCGACAGCTCGCCTGGAAAATGACTGCGATGCGCGTCCAGCTCCAGGATCCTGAACAGCTCGGCGAGCTTGGCGTCGGTGACATCGGGTGCCGCAAGCCGCACATTCTGCTCGACCGAGCGCCATGGCAGCAGCCGCGGCTCCTGGAAAACCATACCGATCCGCGCTTCCGGCGGGCGCGAGACGCGTCCCTCGAAATCGCGGTCGAGGCCGAGGATAATGCGCAGCATCGTGCTCTTGCCGCAGCCGGACGGTCCGATCAGCACGCCGACCTCGCCGGATTGAAGCGCGAAGCTGACCGGCGCGAGCACCTCCTGCGTCCCGCCCGCGGCACTCTTGAACCTCTTGCCTGTGATATCGACCTCAAGCCGCACGGGGTCGCCATCGTGTTGCGCGGGCTTCGAACGGTTGCACCAGCGCGGTCTCGATCACGAGCACGACGGCGGCGAAGGTTAGCGAATAGGCCAGCAGCCGCGGCGTGTCGAACAGCTGGAAGGCGACGCCGATCTCGAAGCCGACGCCGTTGGGTCGCCCCAGGAGTTCGGCGACCAGCACGATCTTCCACACCAGCGACAATCCGGAGCGGGCTGAGGCTGCGATATAGGGCGCCAGTTGCGGCAGCACGACGTGGCGGAAAGCGCGCCAGCGCGGCATCGCGAACACGCTCGCCATCTCGTCGAGCGAGCGGTCGAGCGCGCGCGCGCCCTCGCGCAGGGTGACGATGGCGGTCGGCAACTTGTTGATGGCGATCGCCGCGATCGCTGCGGCTTCGGTGAGCCCGGCCCAGATATAGGCCAGCACGATCACGACCAGCGCGGGCAGGTTCAGGAGCAGGATTAGCCAGGGATCGCCGAGCCGGTCGGCGAGCTTCACCCGTCCCATCAGATAGCCGATGGCGCTGCCGAGCGACATCGCCAGCACGAAGGCGAGGCTTACGCGGGCAAGCGTTGCGCCGAGATGCAGGAACAGCGCGCCGCTCGATGCTTCCGCGACGACGACGTCGAGCACGGCGGGCGGGGAGGGCAGCTTCGCGGCGCCGACGAAGAGGGCGGCGATCCACCAGATCGCGAGCAACAGGGCAAACGACAGAAGACGCAGCACCTCACTCCCCGGCAACTGCGTGAAAGAACGTGCCGGGATCGAGCTCGGCAGCCGGGCCGACGAGGTCGCGGCCGCCGGTCTCGGCCAGCACGCGGTAGAGCACGCGCGCGTCCCTTTCTTCGTCATCGATGCTCCGGCGCGGAATGCCGTCGCGATAGCGCTCGCGATAAGTCTTGAGCAGGGTGGCATCGCTCGTGCCGGTGAGCGGTGCGATCTTGTCCCAGGCGGCATCGGAGGTCACCAGCAGCTGCTTGGCCTTGCGGGTCATCGCGATGAAGCGCGCCACCGCATCGCGATGACTTGCCGCCCAGGTTTCGTCGAAGACATAGCCGACCGCGGAGACCGCGCCCTTGGCGCCGAGTTTCGGCAATATGTCCTCGATACCGGCAAGGCGTCTAAAACCCTTGGCCTCCAGCTGTGCGCAGAAATTCCAGAAATTGAGGCTCGCATCCATCTCGCCGTCGAGCGCCTTGGCGGCGAGCAGAGGCGGAGCACCATAGACGATGGTCGCCTCCGATTTCAGGTCGATGCCGTCCTGCTTCATGCGCGCCTGGAGCAGCAGCCAGCTCTTGTCGATGGGACCGCCGCCGACGGCGAGCTTGCGGCCCTTCAAGTCGGCGAGCGACTTGATCGGCGAGGAGGCCGGCACCATCACCGCGCCGAGCGCGCTGGAATAGGGATAGAAGGTGAGCTTGGCGCCAAGCGTGCGCTCGCGAGACACCCACAGCCAGTCGGAGAGGATGATGTCGGCATTGCCGGCGCGCAGCGCGATCTTGCCGGCCTCGGGGCTCGCAAGCTCGGCGACGTCGAGCGACAGGTCGGCCTCCTTGTCGAGGCCGTTGGCGCGGATCGCGGCCAGCTCCCAGGAGAATGTTCCGGTCTTCTGCACCGCAAGGCGAATCGTATCCGCGGCGCGGCCGGGCCCGGTTAGCGTCAGCGCCAGCGCCACCGCGAGCGCCAATGATCCACCAAATGTTCTCATCACGTTGTGAGCCGTTTCCTCTGACAGAAGTGCTTTTCAGGACAATACGCATAGCATAGCTTCCGTCGCAACCAGCGGGAGGACGCTCATGAATCTGGCCGGACAGCTACGACCGATTGTCGCCGCATTGGCGGTGTGGGCTGCGACCGCGCTCGCCGCGCAGGCTGAACAGGCCAATGATTATCCGACGTCGGCGCGTGCCGAGTATGTCTATGGCTGCATGAAGGCGAATGGCGAGAGCCGGCAGGCGATCGAACAATGTTCCTGCTCGATCGACGTGGTGGCCTCGATCGTGTCCTATGAGCGCTACGTTACCGCAGAAACCGCGCTCAGCATGTCCCAGGTCCGCGGCAATCTCGGCGTCCAGTTCCGCACCTCGGAGCAGGCGAACTCGGCCGTGAATGATTTGAGGCGTGCCCAGGCGGAAGCCGAGGTGAGGTGTTTCTGACCGCTTGGTTGTACGACCACCGTATTCGTCATGCCCGGGCTTGTCCCCGGGCATCCACGTCTTGGCGGCACCTAAGATCGTGGATGGCCGGGACAAGCCCGGCCA